>NZ_CP085840.1:932212-1242949 GCF_020715685.1 Dermatobacter hominis | reverse complement strand
CACCGGTGCCCGGTTGCGTCGACGGCTGGGCGCTCCTGCACGAGCGCCACGGCCGCCTCCCGCTCGCCGACGTGCTGGCACCGGCGATCCGCCTGGCCGGCGAGGGCTTCCCCGTGTCGCCGCTGCTGTCGTTCATGCTGCACACGCTCGGTCCGCTCGAGGGCTGCGACGAGCTGGCGTGGCCGAGGCCCGACACGGGCGAGGTGCTCGTCCGGCCGGACCTGGCGGACACGCTGATGGCCATCGCAGACGGAGGCCGCGAGGCCTTCTACCAGGGCGCCTTCGGCGAGGCGCTGCTCGCTGCGGGAGGAGGGGAGTACCAGCCCTCTGACCTCGCGGCGGCGCAGGCCCGGTGGGTCGAGCCCTTGCGCACCTCGGTCTGGGGTCACGACGTGTGGGCGCCGCCGCCGACCTCATCGGGCTACCTCGTGCTCGCCGGCGCCCGGATCGCCGAGCTCTGCGGCCTCGGACCCGACACCGATCTGCGCCCGGACGAGCCGGCGTGGGCGCACCTGCTCGTCGAGTCGGCACGCCTCGCCGGCCACGACCGGCTGGCCGTCCTGCACGACCGTGCCGACGGGTCGGCCGTCCTGGACGACGACGAGCTGGCGCGTCGGGCGGCGCGGTTCTCGCCGGACTCGATGGCGCGCCTCGGAGCATCCGCCCGCGAGGGCGACACGATGTATCTCTGCGCGGTCGACCGCGACGGCACGGGCGTCAGCCTCATCCAGTCGAACGCGATGGACTTCGGCGCGCACGTGGCCGTACCGGGCACCGGCGTGCTGCTCCACAACCGTGGCCTCGGCTTCTCGCTCGAACCGGGCCACCCTGCCGAGTACGGCCCGGGACGCCGGCCGCCGCACACGCTGTCGCCGGCGGTGGTCACGCGACCCGACGGCTCGCTCCGCGCCGTGCTCGGCACGATGGGCGGCGACTCCCAGCCGCAGGTGGTGCTGCAGATGCTGGCCCGCCTGCTCGTGAACGGGCAGGACGCCGGCGAGGTCGTCACCGCACCGAGGTTCGTCCTCGCCAAGGCGCAGCCGCGCAGCGGGTTCGACACCTGGGTCGACCCCGACGACCAGGTGGTCCGCGTCGAGTCGCACGCGCCGGCGGCATGGGCCGCCGGCCTCGAGGCGGTGGGACACGAGGTCGAGCTGGCGGGCTTCGACCCGGCGGGCTTCGGCCACGCGCAGCTCATCGAGGTTCGGGCGGACGGCGTCAGGGCCGGCGCGGCGGATCCCAGGTCGATGGTCGGCGCGGCGGTCGCGTCGACCTAGCCCGTGCCGGCTGGTTCGGCGGTCAGGATCCCACCGCCGAACGCCGTCCCGTCACACCAGGACGCGTGGAGGACGGCGCCTCGGTCGAGGCGCCGTCCCCGTTCGCATCGTCACCGACGAGATGCGCAGTCGGCCTCTACTTCCGGCCGAAGAGGTGGGCGTTGCAGCCGTCCTCGCCGAAGGGGGTCTCGATCGGACCGGCCGCGCCGCCGCCGCCGAGGAAGTCCTTCGTGTGACCCCAGTTCTGCACGGTGCCGGGATCGAGCGGCTCGTCCTCCAGACCGGAGAACCCGCACGGCGAGTTGCCGTTGGCCACCATGCCGGTGACACCGTCGCCGGCTGGGCCGCCTCGGCCGCCTCCGGTGACCTCGCCGGCCATCGCCGTCGACGCGATGCCGAACGTTCCGACCGCCGCGAGGGCGACCGCGACGAAGAGCTTCTTGGACCTCATGATGTTCCCCCCAGATGGGTCTTGGATGGTTCCGATGACTTCGGAGCTACATCACGACTTCGGAGCTACATCACGCGGTCGCGCTCGGCGGCCAGTGGCCACCATAGGACGGAGCGCCATCGGGACCTAGGGAAAACTTGTGCCAACTTCACGGAGGCCGTCTCGCGGTGATCGACCCCGACCGCGGCGTCAGATCCGGCGAGGAGGTCCAACGGTCGGCGGGCCGGGTAGGGGCCGCCGCATGAGCACATCCCGCAACACGCTCGCCCGATCCGTCCACGACCTGGGGCTCGCCGCCTGGTTCGGCGGCTCCCTCATGGGGGCCATCGGCGTCAACCGCTCGGCCGCCAAGGTCGCCCGGAGCAAGGACACGACGCACGTCGCCGGCGCAGGGTGGTCGGCGTGGACGCCGGTGAACCTCGTGGCCATCGGGGCCTACCTCGGCGGGGGCACGGTCCTGACGATCAGCAACAAGGGCCGCGTCACCGCGCAGAAGGGCGTGGGGACCACGTCGATCGTCAAGACCGGGCTGACCGCGGTGGCGCTGGCCGCCACCGGCTACTCGCGGCTCATCGGCCAGAAGGTCATCGACGCCGAGCGCACGCCGGCCGAGGACGGGACGACGCCCGACGAGGACACGCCGCCCGAGATCGCCGCGGCGCAGCGGCAGCTGGCGATCCTCCAGTGGGTCATCCCGGCGACGACGGGCGGTCTCGTCGTGCTGTCGTCGCTGATGGGGGAGCAGCAGCGACCGTCGCAGGTCGCGGGCGGGGTGGTCCACCGCCTGACGGATCGGGTGACGTCGGCATCGCCGTTCGGCACGAACGGATCGTCGGACCCGCTCCACCGGATCGCCGAGCACCTGCCGCAGTCGCTGCTGCCCACCAGCTGAGATCAGCTGGAGCTCGAACCCGGCACGTAGCTGAGGGCGACCGCGCCCGACCCGACCTCCTTGCGTCCGACCAGCCGCAGGTCGAGCTGCTCCCGGAGCCCGGCGAAGAGGGTGGGCCCGTGGCCGGCGACGATGGGGTGCACGAGGAACTCGTACTCGTCGATCAACCCGAGGTCCGCCAACGCCAACGGGAGCGTGACGCCGCCGACGTAGATGCCGGCGCCGGGTCGGTCCTTGAGCTCCCGGACCGCCGTCTCGAGGTCGCCCCGGAGGAGCTCGGCGTTCCAGTCGACGCGGTCGAGGGTGGACGAGACGACGTACTTCTGCGCCTCGTCGATCGTCTCGGCGAAGGGGATCATCCACCCCTCCATCCAGTCGGGCCACTCGCCGGTCGGCGATCGCCGCCAGGCCTCTTCCATCATCTGGTAGGTGACCCGGCCGAAGAGCAGGGCGTCGGCCCGTTCGAGGTTGGCGGCGTGGTAGCGGTGCAGCTCCTCGGTGGCGAGGACGGTCTCGTGGTCGACGCAGCCGTCGAGCGTGACGTTGATCGAGTACCGGAGGGGTCGCATCGGAGTTCTCCTCGTGCGGTCGGGAGTGTCGGCGCGGACGATCATCAGACCGGCGCCGACGTCGGTTCTCATCGGTCCCCGTCGGCATCGTCCCTGGACGAGCGGGTGGCGACCGAGCTGGCCGAGGGTGCTGGTCGAGGTTGCGACCCGCGAAGGCCGACGCCGGTCGGCATCGGAGTGCAATGCTCTGACCGTGCTGCTCGGTGGCATCAACCACGTGGCGATCCTGACCGGTGACACGGACCGGCTCCTCGAGTTCTACGAGTCGGTCTTCGACGCCACCCACGACGTGGCCCAGGAGGAGGACGGCTTCAAGCTGACCATCATCTGGATCGGGCCCACGGCGGAGCTGAACGTGTTCCAGTTCGACGGCAACGACGAGCACCTCCGACAGACGCCGATGTTCGGCCGGGGGCGACTCGACCACCTGGCGCTCGAGGCCGCGTCGATCGAGGCGTTCGAGGAGATCCGTCGGCGGATGATCGAACGGGGCGCGAGCGACGGCTTCGTGACCGACTTCGGCAAGGTGCTCAGCCTCTTCTTCCGGGACCCGGACGGGCTGGAGGCCGAGGTGTGCGTGCAGAACCCCGATGCCGTCCCGGGCGTCTTCAACCCGCCCGGGACGCCGGCGCAGCGCTACCACGCCGTCTGAACATCGGCGGCGGGGTCAGGACCCTGCGGGCTCCTCGTCGGCGGGCGGCTCGGCGAACGACACCGTGACCGTGCGCTCGTCGGCCCCGCGCAGCACCGAGACGTCGACGGTGTCGCCACCGGCGTCGAGCGCGTCCCACACGTCGTCGACGTCGCGGACCGCGGTGCCGTCGACGGCGATGACGAGGTCGCCCTCGCCGAGCCCGGCCTGCGCCGCTGCCGAGTCCGGCACGACGCTGCGGATGAGCAGGCCGTCCTGATCGGGGAGCCCGACCTGCCGGCGGAGTCGCCTCGTCTCGTCGGGCCCGACGATGGCGACGCCGAGGCGGCGACCGCCGAGGTGCTCGCCGGCGATGAGCTGGTCGACCCGACCGCGGAGGTCGGTGTCGGTGGGCTGCGCCAGGTAGAACCCCTCGCCGAGGCGGGCGGTGTTGATGCCGACCAGCCGCCCGTCGACGTCGAGCAGCGGACCGCCCGAGGAGCCGCGGGCCAGCGGAGCGGTGTGCTCCACCGCACCCTTCACGCGTCGTCCCCGCTGACCGCGGAACGATCGGTCCGACGACGACACGAGGCCGAAGCTGACCCGGTGGCCGCGTGTGCCCCGGGCGCCGGCGAACACCGTGTCGCCGACGTCGAGGGTGCGGTCCGACCACTCGATCGCAGGGGCACCGTCGGTGCTCACGTCGAGGACGACGAGGTCGCGGTCGGGATCGGCGCCGAGGACGCGGCCCTGGGCGGTCCGCCCGTCGGCGAAGGTCACCTGGGTGGTCCGGTCGCGCAGGTTGTGGACGTTGGTCAGGACCCGGTCGGTGTCGACCACGATGCCGGTGCCCCGGCCGCGGCGACCGATCCCGACGGTGGATGCGGCCGAGGCGGCGGCGGCCGTGCGGGCCGCGGAAGAAAGCTCGGCGAGGGGGTTGTCGATGGTCACAGCGCCTCCTGGTTGCTTGCAACTTGCAAATGACTATACGACGCTCATGCCCTGGTCGCTTGGCAGACTCGTGATCATGCGCCGTCGCCCGCATCCCGCCGCCACCGCACCGCTGCGCGCCGCGCTCGACCGCATCGGCGATCGATGGCTCCTGCTGATCGTGGAGGCGCTCGCCGACGGACCGCTTCGCTTCGGGGAGCTCGCCGAGCGGGTCGGTGCCGCATCCAACATCCTCACGGACCGCCTCCGCCGACTCGAGGGCGAGGGCCTGGTCGTCACGACGCCGTACTCCACCCGCCCCGTCCGCTTCAGCTACGAGCTGACCGCCGCCGGCCAGGAGCTGGCGGCGGCGCTCGTCGCCCTCACTGAGTGGGGGGCGGCCGGCGAGGGCGCTCCGAGCGAGCGGTTCCACGACGCCTGCGGCACCGGCATCGAGCTGCGGCCGTGGTGCCCGACCTGCGACCGGCCGGTCGACACGTCGGAGTCGACCAGCGCCTACGACCTCTGACCGTCGGCGAACCCTCGTCCCCACCGGCGAGTGGGTGTCGGTCTTCTCCACCGGGGTTCCTGCGAGCGACGGTCGGTTGCGTCCCGCAGAGCCGGGGCCACGATCAAGACCCAACCGGCCCACGCCCGAAAAGCGAAGAATCCCCTGCATCTGCAGGGGATTCCAGCGAGCACCCCCAACGGGATTCGAACCCGTGCCGCCACCTTGAGAGGGTGGTGTCCTAGGCCGCTAGACGATGGGGGCCTGCTCCCGGCCGGAGCCGGAGATCTTGTTCGTGCTGGTTCGGGGGGGAGGACTCGAACCCCCAATAACTGGACCAGAACCAGTTGTGTTGCCGATTACACCACCCCCGAAAGGTGGTGCGCCCCGAAGGGCGCCGGGACACTCTAGCCGAGCGCCCCAACGGCCGCGAATCCTTCCGGCGCCCGCGCGCCGCACGTCACAGCGATGTCGGGACCTTCGGCCGGTCCGCTCCGACCAGCGCAGGAGTACGTTGAGCGCAGCAGGACAAGGAGGTCGATCATGACCGACGCCACCGCCCCCGCCGCAGGTCTGGACCTGGACTGGTCCGGGCTCGAGGTCCTCTCCTACGACGAGTGCCGTCGCCTGATGTCGAACGAGGCCGTCGGTCGCGTCGGCTTCGTGCAGGACGGCTCCCCGGTCATCCTCCCGGTGAACTACGTCCTCGTCGGCGGCTCCGTCGTCTTCCGCTCCGGCCGCGGCTCCAAGCTCGAGTCCGCGCTGATGAGCCGGCCCGTCTGTGTCGAGGTCGACTCCTGGGACGTGATGGAGCACACCGGCTGGAGCGTCCTCGCCAAGGGGATCGCCGAGCACGTCATCGACAGCGACGACATCGATCGGCTCGAGGAGCTCCCGGTCCGGCCGTGGACCCGACCGGACGTCCGCCACGAGTGGATCCGCGTGATGATCGAGGAGCTCAGCGGACGCCGCATCCACCGGGAGTAGCCGGCGGCCGCAGCCGTCGGCAGGGGAGCGCGTCAGGCGCAGGTGTCGAGCACGAAGCCGCGCCCGCGGGCGGCCCGGATCACGAGCCCGAGGTCCTGGCAGCTGCGACGCAGCCGGTAGACGACGGCGTCGATCGCCCGCTCGCTCGGCGCACCGGCGGGCCAGAGGCGGCGGATCAGCTCGGTCCGGCTCACGACACGGCCGGGCTCGGCCAGCAGGACCTCGGCCACCGTCGCCTCGGACGCCGTCAGCACCGCCGTCCGCACACCACGGTGCAGGACCCGCTGGTCGTCGATCCAGGACGTCTCCTCGGACCGCTCCCGCACGACCCGCAGGACCTGCTCCGCCCGCACTCGGATGTCGTCCTCGGCGCAGGGCACCCGGATCCAATCCTCGTCGGGGGCGAGGTCGGTGGGGGGCAGCTCGCCCGCCGGCACCGTGAGCAGCCGCGGCACGCTGGCCCGGGCCAGCGCCACCCTCAGGTCGGCCTGCGCCGGCCAGTCGACCAGCTCGATCCCCGCGGGCATGACGAACTCCATGTCGGGGATGTGCTCCACCGTGCCCTGCCCGGACCGGACCGCCGTCGCCATGCCCTGAAGGATATGAAGAGAACATCAAGAGAACATGAGGACTCGTGTTGCAAGTGTGTGAACAGGAACTCACGCTCGATCGACGTCCGCCGGCCGCATTCGGCACGGGTGCGCACCGGTCCCGGACGCGGATCGACCCCGCCGGCGCACCGGCGGGGTCGATCACGTTGCCCGAGCTGGGCGCCCGACCCGGGGGTGGGTCGGGCGCACCGGCGCTCGTGATCAGACGTTGGCCCGCTCCATGAAGGCCTCGCCCGTGTTGTAACCGGTCTCGGCGTGCTCGGCGATGTCGAGCCCCGTCGCCTCGACGTCGTCGGAGACCCGGATCCCGATCGTGGCCTTGAGGGCCAGGAGGATCAGGGCGGTGACGACGCCCGAGTACACGATGGTCACGCCGTTGGCGATCGCCTGCTCGGCGAGGAGTGTGAGCCCACCGCCGTAGAACAGGCCGCTCATGTGCTCGGCGCCGAAGTACTCGGCGTCGGCGAAGAAGCCGATGGCGAGCGAGCCGACGAGACCGCCGACGAAGTGGACGCCGACCACGTCGAGGGCGTCGTCGTAGCCCGCCTTGAACTTCACCTGGACGGCGAAGCAGCAGATCAGGCCGGCGGCGAGGCCGATCCAGATCGACGACATCGACGACACGTAGCCGGCCGCCGGCGTGATGGCCACGAGGCCGGCGACGATGCCGGAGGCGGCGCCCAGGTTCGTGAAGTGGCCGTCCTTGACCCGCTCGACGATGGCCCACATGAGACCGGCGGCCGCTGCGGCGAGGAACGTGTTCATGAACGCCTGGACGGCGGTGCCGTCGGCGTTGACCGACGAGCCGGCGTTGAAGCCGAACCAGCCGAACCACAGGATGCCGGTGCCGATCATGACGAGCGGCATGGAGTGCGGCGGGTGCCCCTCGCCCGGCCAGCCCTTGCGCTTGCCGAGGATGAGGACGGCGACGAGCGCCGCGATGCCGGCGTTCACGTGGATCGCGGTGCCGCCGGCGAAGTCGAGCGACCCACGCACGCCCAGCCAGCCCCCGTAGACCCACTTGAAGACCGGTGCGAAGACCAGGAGCATCCAGACCGGGGCGAAGATCGCCCAGGCGGCGAACTTCATCCGGTCCGCCACGGCCCCGGAGATCAGCGCCGGCGTGATGACGGCGAACATCCCCAGGAACGCCACGAGCATCAGCTCGTCGACCCCCGCCTGGCTGGTCAGGTTCAGGTTGCCCAGGAACGCGGCATCGAACCCTCCGAACCAGCCGGCGTCGAAGTCGCCACCGGCGATCGAGTATCCGATCACCACCCACGCGATGGGGATGATGAGCAGGCACCAGAAGTTCATCATCAGCATGTTGAGCACGTTCCGGCTCCGGTCCATGCCGCCGTAGAAGAAGGCGAGTCCCGGGGTCATGAACAGGACGAGTGCTGCGGAGATGAGCAACCAGCCGTCCGCTGTGAGTTCCTCTGCCATTGGCCCTTTCCGTTCCTGGTCTGGGGATCGTGCGGACGGGCCGCACGCCGTCGCCGGGTGGCGACGTGCGCACTCTGATGTGGAGATGTTTCGCCCGTGTTTCACGCCGGATGCGAGGTCGTGAAGGGATCTGTGACCCGTCACAGCTGCGCGACGGCACTCCCATCTCGGGCGCCGGCGGGGCCCCGGCGGATCGTCGAGGAACCCGAGCCGAGCGGCGGGACAGGCGGAGCGACCTGGCGCGAGGCTGTTCACATGTGCCGCAACATCACGACGCTCAGGGGCCTCGAGCCCGCCGCCACGCCCGACGAGATCGAGGCCGCGGCCCGTCAGTACGTGCGGAAGGTGAGCGGCGTGCAGTCGCTGTCGGCCGCGACCGAGGAGGCGTTCGAGATCGCCGTCGCCAAGGTCACCGAGGCGACCGCCGAGCTGCTCTCGCAGCTCCCGCCGCGGAAGGTGCCGCCGAAGACCGAGCCGCCGCTGCGGCGCATCGCCCGCCGCACCGCCTGAACCGTCGGGCCGGCGTGCCGGCCGCGGTCAGTCCTTGAGGCCGGGGTGACGACCGGCGAGCACCGGCACCAGCAGCTGCTTGGGCACCAGGCCGACGAGGGCGGCGGCCACGCGGTTGGCCGGCCCCGGGATCGCGACCGGACGGCCCGCAGCCATGGCATCAACACCGGTGCGGGCCACGGCCTCGGCCGTCTCCCACATGAAGGCGGGCAGCGACGCCTCGGCGTCCTCCTGCGAGATGCCGGCCGCCTCGCCGAAGCCGGTGCGCACCGGGCCGGGGCACAGCGTCGTGGCGGTGACGCCCGTGCCGCGCAGCTCGCCGCCGATCGAGCGCGTGTAGGAGAGCACGAACGCCTTGCCGGCGCCGTAGCCCGCCTGGCCGGGCAGCGGCTGGAACGCCGCGGTCGACGCCACGTTCAGCACGGCGCCGGAGCCGCGCTCGACCATGCCGCCCAGGAACCGGCTGCACAGGTCGACGATGGCGACGACGTCGACCTCGACCATGTTGATCTCGGCGTCCGGGTCGCTGCGGGCCACGGGGCCCATCGTCGACAGGCCGGCGTTGTTCACGAGGATGCTGACGACACTGCCGTTGGCCGCCACGCGATCGGGCAGCTCTGCCCGCGACGCCCGGTCCGACAGGTCGGCGGGGAGCACGTCGGCTCGGACGCCGGTGGCGCTGAGCTCCGCGGCGAGGTCCTGCAGCTTCGCCTCGCTCCGGGCGACGAGCGTGACGTTCTGGCCGCGGCGGGCCAGCTCCCGGGCGATCTCGACCCCGATGCCGGAGGACGCTCCGGTGACGAGAGCCGTGCGGTCCGGTGCGGGCAGGGGCAGCGCCATGGGCCGACGCTACCGCCCGGGCGCTCGCCGGGGGAGGGCCGCCCGGTAGCGTGACCCGCCCATGGGCGACACGTCGGAACCGGGCCGGGCGAGCGCGCCCGAGGTCGTCGAGCTGGACGCCCTCCGGCCCGACGCCGCGGTCCTCGACGAGCTCGCCGGCCGCCTCGCCGAGGGCCTCCTGGTCGCCTTCCCGACCGAGACCGTGTACGGGCTGGGCGCGGCCGTCGACCGGCCGGCCGCACTGCGCCGGATCTTCGCGGTGAAGGGCCGCCCGCCCACCGATCCGCTCATCGTGCACGTCGCCCACGTCGACGCGCTCGACGGGATCGTCGATGCCGTGCCGGTTCGGGCACGCGACCTGGCCGCCGCCTTCTGGCCCGGACCGCTGACCATGGTCCTGCCCCGGGGCCCGCTGGTGGGCGACGAGGTGACGGCCGGCGGGCCCTCCGTCGGGGTCCGGGTCCCCGCCCACCCGGTCGCCCAGGGCCTGATCCGCGCCCTCGGCACCGGGATCGCCGCACCGTCGGCCAACCGGTTCGGCCGGATCAGCCCGACGACGGCCCAGGACGTCGTGGCCGAGCTCGGTCCGTGGCTCGCCGCCGGCGACGCCGTCGCGGACGGCGGCCCCACGCCGCTCGGGATCGAGTCCACCGTCGTCGACCTCACCGGCGGTCGCCCGACCGTCCTGCGCCACGGCGGGGTGCCGGTCGAGGACCTCGAGGAGGTGCTCGGCGACGTCGATGCACCGGAGCGCCGGGTCGTCGCCGACGACGAGGCCAGCGCCTCGCCGGGCGCGCTGCTCCGCCACTACGCCCCCGACACGCCGCTCGCCCTGGTCGAGGGCGATCGGGCCCTGGTCGACGAGCTCGTCGGCGCGCTGGGACAGCTCGGTCTCGCCGCCCGAGTCCTCGATCTGCCTGCCGACCCGTACGACGCCGCCGCCGACCTGTACCGGGCGCTCCGCGCCGCCGACGGCGGCGCCGAGGACCTGCTGCTGGCGGTGGCGATGGCACCCGCCGGGCTCGGTCGCGGGATCAACGACCGCCTCTTCCGGGCCGCCCACGGGCGGGTGGTGACAGATGCATCGCCGGAGACCGTGGACCGCCTGGTGTCCGCAGCGCGAGCATGGCGCCCGTAACGGGCTGACGACGGCGTTCGGGGTAGCGCCGGTCGTCGACATCGGGGGCACCCGGATGGGCGAGGCAGGAGCAGCAGGGGAGAGCGCCGTGTCCGGCGCGGGCCGCGCCCTCGTCCGCGCGCTGCTCGCCCTCGGCCTGACCGTCGCCGTCGCACTCGGCGCCGCCTGCTCGGCCACGACCACCGAGCTCGGCGGGTCGCCCGACGGCTACCCGGAGCAGTCGCCCGACGGCTACCCGTCGCCGCAGGTCATGGCCGAGGTGACGCTGCCCGACGGTTCGGTCTCCAGCGTCCCGCAGCCCGAGGTGCCGGTCGTCCCGGTGGTCACCGACCCGCCCGAGGACCGCACCCCGGCGCAGGCGCCCAGCGGCCCGACGACCTCCGTCCTGCCCGCCGACGAGCGGGCGGTGCAGCAGCTGTCGAACGCGGCCGCCATCCAGGCCTCGTCCCGGGCGCTCGGCCTGCTGCGCTTCGACTGGCGGGCGATCCTGCCCGGCTGGCAGATCCGCTTCCTGCCCGGCCGCTCCGGCATCCGGGGCGCCACCTTCCCCGACCGCCAGGTGATCGAGATCTACGTGCGGTCGAGCGACGGGCCCGACGAGCTGGCGCACGTGGTCGCCCACGAGCTCGGCCACGCCGTCGACGTCAGCCGCCTGGACGACGCCGATCGCCAGGTGTGGCGGGCCACGAGGGGCATCCCCGCCGGTGCGGCGTGGTTCCCGTCGGGGTCTGGGGCGCCCGACTACTCCACCCCGGCGGGCGACTGGGCGGAGAGCTTCGCCCACTGGCAGGTCGGCTCCGGGTGGTTCTCGAAGCTGGGCCCACCGCCCGACACGGCGCAGGTCGCCGTGCTCGTGCGGTTGGCGGGACTCGGCTGAGGCGGGTGCGCCGGTACACTGGATCGGTGTCCCGTCACTGGACGTCGGGACGTCTCTGTCGGACGACGCGGGGCTCGAGGTGACGGAACAGACCACTGCATCTCCCAGCGGGACGCGCGGTGCCGATCCGGACAGGCCATCGGTGATCAAAGGCCTCATCAAGGCGTGCCGCCCCAAGCAGTGGGCCAAGAACGTCCTCGTCTTCGTCGCGCCCGCCGCCGCCGGCGTCCTCACCGAGCCGTACTACCTGCGGCTCACGATCGCCGGCTTCGTCTCGTTCTGCCTGGTGTCGTCGGCGACCTACCTGCTCAACGACACGCTCGACGTCGAGTCCGACCGGCGGCACCCCACCAAGTGCCGGCGCCCGATCGCCTCGGGCGTGGTGCCCATCCCGCTCGCGCTCGTCACCGCGGCGGTGCTCGCCGTCGCCGGCTGCGTGCTGTCGATCTTCATCTCGTGGCAGCTGCTCGCCGTCGTCGCTGGCTACGCGGTGCTCACCACCTGCTACTCGGCGTTCCTCAAGCAGGTCGCCATCCTCGACCTCGTCATCCTGTCGGCCGGGTTCATCCTCCGACTGCTCGGCGGCGCCTACGCCGCCGGCGTCGAGGTGTCCGAGTGGTTCCTGCTGGTGTCGCTGTTCGGCTCGATGTTCATCGCCTCGGCCAAGCGCTACGCCGAGAAGCGCGAGCTGGGCGACCGGGCCGCCGAGCTGCGGCCGACGCTCGGCGAGTACAGCTACGAGTTCCTGGCCCTCGTCCGCACCGCGGCGGTCGCCGCGGTCACCATGTCGTACTGCCTGTGGGCGGTCGAGCGGGCCAAGCTCCACGGCGGCGAGGCCACGCCGTGGATCCAGCTATCGATCATCCCGTTCGTCATCGCCATCCTCCGCTACGCCCTCCTCGTCGACCAGGGCCACGGCTCGGCCCCCGAAGAGGTGTTCGCCGAGGACCGGATGATGCAGGTCATGGGCGTCGCGCTCGTGATCTTCCTGTTCCTGGGGTTGTACGTGTGACCGAGCTCGAACCGACCGAACGGCTCCTCCAGGGTTGGGCCCGAACCGCGCCGTCGCGTGCGTCCGTGTGGTCGCCCGTCGAGGACGACGACGTCCGCTCGATCGTCCGCGAGGCGGGCGTGAACGGCGTGGTGGCCCGAGGCCTCGGCCGCTCCTACGGCGACGCCGCGCAGAACGCCGGCGGCGGCGTGATCGACGGTCCCGCCCGCTCCGGCATCCTCGACCTCAACCTCCGGACCGGCATCGCCCGGATCCTGGCCGGCACCAGCCTCGACGACCTCATGCGCTGGCTCGTCCCCCTCGGCTGGTTCGTGCCCGTGACGCCCGGGACCCGCATGGTCACCGTCGGCGGCGCCATCGCGGCCGACATCCACGGCAAGAACCACCACCGCAAGGGCTCGTGGTGCGACCACGTGCTGAGCCTGCGGCTGGTCGACGGCCGCGGCGAGGTCCGCGACGTCAACCCGCAGGACGACCCCGAGGTGTTCTGGGCGACCGCCGGCGGCATGGGCCTGACCGGCATCGTGCTCGACGCCACGGTGCAGCTGCAGGCCGTCGGCTCCAGCAAGCTCCTCGTCGACTCGGACCGGGCCTCGGACCTCGACGACGTCATGTCGCTGATGATCGACGGCGACGACGCATACGACTACTCCGTCGCGTGGATCGACGTGATGGCCAAGGGCAAGCACCTCGGTCGCTCGGTCCTCGACCGTGGCCGCTTCGCCACCCGCGAGGAGGTCCTGGCCAGCGGCGACACCCGGCCCACGGACTACTCGACCCACGTGCTGCCGTCGCCGCCCGACATCCTCCCGTCGGGGCTCATCAACAAGCTGACCGCCCGCGCCTTCAACGAGCTGTGGTTCCGCAAGGCGCCGGTCCGCCGCCGCGACGCCCTGATGGGCATCGAGCAGTTCTTCCACCCGCTCGACATGGTCGCCGAGTGGAACCGGGTCTACGGGCGCCGGGGCTTCCTGCAGTGGCAGTACGTCGTCCCCGACGAGGCCGGCGACTTCGTCCGCAGCTCCCTCGAGCGCATCGCGGCAGCCGGGCTGCCGTCGTTCCTGGCGGTGCTGAAGCGGATGGGCACGTCGAACCCCGGGCACCTCAGCTTCCCGATGCCGGGCTGGACGCTGGCGTTCGACGCGCCGGTCGCCGCCGGCCTCCACGACCTGTTCGACGAGCTCGACCGCGAGGTCGTCGACTGGGGCGGTCGCCTGTACCTGGCCAAGGACAGCCGGCTCGACCCCGACCTGCTCCCGAAGATGTACCCGCGCCTCGACGAGTGGCGCGACATCCGGGAGAAGCTGGACCCGGACCACCGGTTCCGCAGCGACATGGGTCGCCGCCTCGGCCTCGTCTGAGGTCCGTCGGTCCACCGCCGGCGCGGAGCGCAGCGGGCCGCCGACGCGAGCAGCCGAATCTGCCGGCCCGGACGCGCCGGGGGCCGACGCCGCAGCGCCGGCCCCCGAAGGACGTCCCGAGCCGAGGCCGGTCAGCCGCCGACGTCGCTCTTGTACTGGTCGAGCGCATCCTGGAAGTCGGTGTTGGCCTTGTCGATGGCCTCCTTGGTCCCGACGCCGTTGAACGCCACGCTGTCGAGCGAGGAGCGCACGATCGCACGGAACTCGTTGAAGGGGCCGATGACCGGGCCGGGGAAGTCGGGGTTCAGGTTCTGCAGGCCCTGGTAGGCGGTGTTCAGCCACTTGCCCTTCGTCGTGGTCGTGAACTCCTTCTGCAACGTCGGATCGTCCTGCGCCGACTTCAGCACCGGCAGGTACGAGCCCTGCAGCGTCCAGGTGACCTGGTTCGGCGTCTCGAGGAAGTACTTCACGAACTGCCACGCCGCCGGGACGCCGACCGCGTCGTCGGTCTTGACCAGGTACCAGGCCGAGCCGCCGATCTGGCCCTGACCGGCCTCCTCGAGGCCGGGCTGCAGCGCCACGTCGATGTCGAGGCCCGAGCTGATGTCGGCGTCGATGCCGACGTCGCCGAGCTGGTCCTTGGTGACCGAGCCCTCGAGCAGGGCCGCCACCGTGGAGATGGCGGTCGACGTCTGGATCAGCATCGCCGAGCTCTTCGCGTTCAGCGCCAGGTACTCGTCGACGCCGGTGCTCGAGCTCGGGATCGCTGTGGCCAGGCCGTCGTCGATCATGCTCTTGAACCACTCGTAGATCTTCGTCGTGTCCTCCTGCGCCAGCTCCGACTGGTCGGCGAGGCCGTCACGGCCGTTGTTGTTGTTGACCAGCGGCTTGCCGGCGCCGGTCAGCCAGTTCTCCACGAACCACGAGTCGACCTTGATCACCAGCGGTGCCTTGACGCCGGGGATGTTCGCGGCCTTGATCTTCTCGGCCGTCGAGCGGAGCTCGTCGATCGTCTGCGGGAACGTGGTGGTGTCGACGCCGGCCTGGGCCAGGATCGCCTTGTTCACGTAGAGCACCGGCATCGACACGCTGAAGGCGCCGGGCCAGAGCACGTCGTCGACGGTGTAGGCCGAGGTGACCGCCGGCAGCACGTCGTCGTAGGTCGTGTCGGAGCCGGGATCGGCCTCCTGGCACGATGCGGCCGGGACGACGACGCCGGAGTCGATCATGAACTGGGTCGTCGTGTCCTCGGTGAGGACGAGGTCGGGGAGCGACCCCGGGTTGGCGAGGGCGTCCTGGAACTTCTTGAGCAGCTCCTCGTAGGTGCCCTGCCCCTGGAGCTCGACCTTCACCTTGTTCTGGCTGGCGTTGAAGCCGTCGGCGATCTGCTGGAGCGTCGAGGCCTGGAGGCCCTGGTACGCGTGCCAGACGGTGACCGTGGCCGGCGCGGTGGCGGACTCGACGTCCTTCACCGGGCAGTCGTCGGCGTTGACGACGCCCGAGGAGTCGCCGCCCCCGCCGCCGTCGCCGTCGTCGCCCGAACCGCCGTCGTCGCCGCCACAGGCGCCTGCGACCAGGGCGAACGCTGCGACGATGCCGACCAGCCACCAGGCTCGAGGTCGGCGGCGCCGTGCCGCCCGGCCCTCCGTGAGGTCATGGCCCATTGGTGCTCTCGCTTTCTGGTAGGTCGCACCAGCCGTGGCGCGACCGAGGGGTGGGTTGGTGATCAGCCCTTGACCGCGCCGGCGGTGAGGCCCCGCACGATCTGGCGCTGGAACAGGATCAGGAGCACGACCAGCGGCAGCGCGGCGATCACCGCGGCGGCGAAGCCGATGTTGAGCTGGTCGACGCGGTCGTTGGCGATGCTGCGCAACGCGATCTGCACGGTCTGCCAGTTGTCCTCGGTGGTGGAGAAGCGGGGCCAGACGTACTGGTTCCACGCCCCGAGGAACGAGATGACGACGAAGCTGCCGATGATCGGCCGGGTGAGCGGCACGGCGACGCGGAACAGGAACCGCAGGTGGCCGTAGCCGTCGAGCGTCGCGGCGTCGCGCAGGTCGCCGGGGATGCCGAGGAAGCCCTGGCGGATGAGGAAGATGCCGAAGGCGGTGGCGAGGAACGGGAGCGTCAGGCCCGGCACCGAGTTGAGCAGGTTGAGGTCGCGGATCGTCTGGAGGTTGGCGATCAGCGTGACCTCGATCGGCAGCAGCAGGGTGGCCACGACGAGGGCGAACATGAGGCGCTTCAGCGGGAACTCGAGGAACGCGAAGGCGTACGCGGCGAGGACCGACGTGAGCAGCTGCGCGATGACGATGACGAGCGTGACGACGAACGACAGGGTCATCGAGCGGCCCAGGTCGGCCTCGGTGAAGGCCTCGGTGAAGGCGCTCCACTCGATGGCGACCGGGTGCAGCGGCTGGCCCTGCGCCACGTACTCGAGCGGGTCGGAGATCGCCCGCAGGAGGAGCATGTACACGGGGAACAGGACGACGACCGACAGCAGGGTCAGCGCCACGTACCAGCCGGCCGCCGCCCACCGGGAGCGTCCGCCGGTCTCGCCGCCGGCGTCGCCGGTCGCGACGGGCTCGGCGCCCACCAGCTCGGGAGCGTCAGTCGCCATAGTGCACCCGTCGTGAGAGCAGCGAGTACTGCACGAGCGCGACCGCTCCCGTCAGGACGAACAAGCCGATCGACAGCCCCGCTCGCTCGTGCAGCGGTCTGATGCCCTTCGGGTCGGCGATCTTGAACAGCAGCGTCTCGGTGGCGCCGGCGGGGCCGCCGCCGGTCAGGACCTCGATCTGGGCGTACGCCTGCAGCGCCGTGATGACGAGCACGATCGCCAGGAACAGCAGCGCCGGGGAGATGAGCGGCACGGTGATGCGGAAGAACCGCCGCACCGGCCCGAACCCGTCGAGCGTGGCGGCCTCGTTCAGCTCGTCGGGGACGGCCTGCAGCGCGGCGAGCACGATGATGAACGTGAGGCCGAGGTTCTGCCAGACCGAGCTCAGCGCGACCGAGAACATGGCCGACTGCGGCTGGTCGAGGCTGAGCCAGCTGACGTCCTTGAAGTAGCCGACCTGCGGGTTCACCAGGGTGAAGAACACGACCGATGCCACCGCCACCGACGACGCCACGGTGGAGGAGAAGATCGCCTGGAAGACCTTGATGCCCTTGAGCTTGCGGTGGGCGGAGACCGCGAGCAGCACGCCGAGCACGAGCCCGAGCGGGACGCTGTAGAGCATGAACTGCGCCGAGTGCCCGAGCCCCGAGGTGAACTCGCTGCTGGTCAGCGTGTCCTGGAGCTGGCCGAAGCCGACGTAGGTCGGCGCCTTGTTGAGGAACCGGGGCTGGCGGTGCACCGAGTCGGAGAACAGCTTGTAGAGCGGGTAGTAGGCGAACACCGCGAAGGCGATGAGCGCGGGCGCCAGGAACAGGTAGCCGAGCAGCGCGTCCTTGACCCGCTTGCCCCGCGAGCGGGTGCGCGAGCCGAGCGGGACCGCGATGGGCTCACCGTCGTCGGCGAGCACCTCGGTCACGGGGATGTCGGTCAATTGAGGCGCTCCGTGCTGTCGGGGTCGAACAGGTGGACCCCCGAGGGCTCGGCGACGAGCGGGACCTGCTCGCCGACCGCGACCGACGGCGCCTCGGTCGGCTGGCGGATGACCACGAGCGACTCGCCGACCTTCACCACGACGTGGCGCTCGTGGCCGAGCAGCTCGACGTTCTCGACGACGCCCTCGAGCGTGGCCGGCCCGTCGCCGACGCGGAGGTGCTCGGAGCGGACGCCCACGACGACCGACTGGCCCTCGGTCGCCGAGCCGGCGTCGGCCGCCTGGATGGCGCCGTGGCCGGTGGTCACCACCGGCTGGCCGCCGACGAAGGTCACGGCGCCGGCCAGCGTGTTCATGGGCGGGCTGCCGACGAAGCCGGCGACGAACAGGTTGGCCGGGCGGTCGTAGACCGCCTGCGGCGGGCCGACCTGCTGGAGCCTGCCCCGGTTGATGATGGCGATCCGGTCCGCCATCGTCATCGCCTCGACCTGGTCGTGGGTGACGTAGACGATCGTGGTGCCGAGGCGGCGGTGCAGCTCGACCAGCTCGAGCCGGGTCTGCGTGCGCAGCTTGGCGTCGAGGTTGGAGAGCGGCTCGTCCATGAGGAAGACCTCAGGGCGGCGCACGATCGCCCGGGCGAGGGCGACGCGCTGGCGCTGACCGCCGGACAGCTCGCCCGGCTTGCGGCCGAGGTACTCGGTCAGGTCGAGGGCCCGCGCCGCCTCCTCGACCCGCGCTCGGCGCTCCTCGGCGTCGACCCGGGCCGCCTTGTTGGCGACCAGCGGCGACTCGATGTTCTTCTGCACCGTCATGTGCGGGTACAGCGCGTAGCTCTGGAAGACCATCGCGATGTCGCGCTCGCGGGGCGGCACGTGGTTGACGACCCGGTCGCCGATGGTCAGCAGGCCGGAGGTGATCTCCTCGAGCCCGGCGATCATCCGCAGCGCCGTGGACTTGCCGCAGCCCGACGGGCCGAGGAGGACCATGAACTCGCCGTCGGTGATCTCGAGCGACAGCGAGTCGACCGCGGTGACGTCCCCGTACGACTTCGTCACCTGGGCGAATGTGACACCGCTCATCGTGGATGCACCTGTTCGTCAGCCGGTCGTCCGGGTCGATTCGGCCGGCACCGGCGATCTGGTGCCGTGGGTCCCGTCCCGGCGGCACATTACGCCGTGAGGACACCTGTGACGGACCACTGCGGGCCCTCCTGCGCCGACCCCCGCGGGCGGGGGAGGGGGCCGTCATGCCGCGTCGGGGACCGGCGGTGGGTCGAGCCGGTCGAGCACCTGCTCCATGCGGTCGGCCGCATCGTGCGCCCCGGCCCGCCGGAGGAGGTCGAGCGCCCGGGCCGGCGAGGGGAACGAGTCGACCATCCAGCGGGCGAACATGGTCGCGTCCATCCAGGCCGCCTCGTCGGGATCGAGGTCGGGCGCGGCCATCCGCCCGATGGCCGCGGCCCGGCGGAGGTCGTCCCACGCCGCCTCGTCGGCCAGCCGCTGCATGGACGCCACCACCGCCTCGGGCGACGGCGGCAGGCCGCGCAGGGGCTCGTCGCCGCCCGGGTCCAGGTGGGCGACGGCCGCGTCGGCCCACGTGGGGACCGCGTCGCCGTCCCACCGCCGGAGCACCTCGTGCAGCCACATGCGGGCGACGAGCTCGGTGAGCGGCGGCGGGTCGCCGGGCGCCGGCAGCCCGAGCGTCCGGTGCAGCGCGTCGACGACGATGCCCCGGGCCGGCCGGCGGACCTTGGGCGGTGGCTGCACGTGGTCGTGGATCCGCGAGTGCACCTGGCCCTGGGCGGTGACGAGGACGTCGACCCGGGTGGGGTCGACGTCGTCGAGCGGCGGATCGGACGGGGCGCGGGGCGGCGCGTCGGACGGCTCGGACACGCCCTCGAACGACAGCCCGACGACCACGCTGCCGTCGGGCGCGTCGAGGCCGAACAGGCCGGCGCCGCCGCAGCGGGGGTCGGGTGCGAGCTCGCGCAGGCCGAACGCCACGTGGTCGGGGCCGTCGGGCCGGATCGCCACGAGCGTGCCGGGCGGGAGGCCGGCCAGGAGCGCCAGCACGGTGTCGACGCGCTCCGGGGTGAGGTCGGTGTCGACGCCGGGCAGGGCCGTGGCGCGGCGCCGGGCCTCGTGGGCGGCGCGGGCCGAGCGCGCCGCCGAGGCGCGGGATCGACGGGACGGACGGGATCGGGACGACATGGTTCCTCCACGGCGCCCCTCCGGGGCGGCCGAGCGGGCACCGGCGCTGCGGTGCGGGAGGAACCCGAGGCGGCGGGTCCGACCGTGCCGGCGGTACGAGGCCGCCGACGTGCGGATCAGTCTGGCAGCGGGCGGTGGCAGCCGTCGACGGCGACTGCGGCGACCGGCCAGCGCCGCATGACGAGCTGGCGGGCCATCCGGGCGTCGGACGCCACGTAGTCGCGGATCTGGTCGCTCGCGAGGAGGTGCAGCCGGCTGCGCTCGACCTCGACCGGGCGGAGGCCGACGAGGCGGGCCAGCGGCTTCAGCCCGCACGGGAGCCCCAGGCTGCGGCCGACGTCGGCCCGGTAGAGGCGGTAGCCGTCGAGGTGGTCGTGGTGGTGCCACCGGCCGCGGAACGCGTCGGGTTCGGCGGCCATCAGCGGTTCCTGCCAGAGCTCGAGCCCGAGGGCCACGCCCACGATCGCGGCGCGGCGGGCCAGGAAGGGGAGGTCGAACCCGGCGCCGTTCCAGGTGACGACCACGCCGGGCGGCAGCGAGGCCAGCAGCTCGTCGGTGCGGGCGAGGATCGACGGTTCGTCGCCCAGCAGGACGTGGTCCTCGTCGGGGGTGGCGACGGCGACCGCGACGACGGGGGAGACCGCCGGGTCGAGCCCGTCGACCGACGTGTCGGTCTCGATGTCCAGTCCGTACAGCGGCACGTCGGCCGCCGGTGGGGCGACGGGCGGTGGGGCGGCGGGCGGTGACGCGGGGTCGAGCTGCAGGGCCACGTGGCGATCGTACGCAGGGGCACCGACAGTCGGGACGACCGCGGGTGCACCGGGCGTCGCACGTGCGGTGCTCACGGGCACGCGGATCGGAATGGCCGACCGGGCCGGCGGGGTACGGTCCGGCGTGGCCCCCGCCGCCGGTCGTGCCGGCTCCTGCGTGTTCTGCGAGATCGTCGAGGGCACCGCGCCCGCCCAGGTCGTGTTCGCCGACGACGTCGTCGTGGCGTTCCTCGACCGCACGCCGCTGTTCCCGGGCCACACGCTGGTGGTGCCCCGCGCCCACGTCGTCACGCTGCCCGACCTCCCGGCCGAGCTGGTCGGCCCCTACTTCGAGCGGGTGCAGGCGGCGTCGCGGGCCGTGCAGGCCGGCATGGCCGCGGCCGGGACGTTCGTCGCGATGAACAACACCGTGTCGCAGTCGGTGCCGCACCTCCACACCCACGTCGTCCCGAGGAACCCGAAGGACGGGCTCAGGGGCTTCTTCTGGCCGCGGCGCAAGTACGCCGACGATGCGGAGATGGCCGAGGCGGCCGAGCGCGTCCGCGACGCGTGGGCGTGACCGCGACCCGGCCCGGGGCGGCTGGTCGCCGCCGGTAGGCTGGAGCGTCCCCCGAACGGAGCCCGAGCACGCGTGTCACGCCACCTGATCACCAGCGCCCTGCCGTACATCAACGGCGTCAAGCACCTCGGGAACCTCGTCGGGTCGATGCTCCCGGCGGACGTGCACGCGCGGTACCTCCGGGCCGCGGGCCACGACGTCCTCTTCATCTGCGCGACCGACGAGCACGGCACGCCGGCCGAGCTCGCCGCACGGGAGGCGGGGCTCGACGTGGCCCAGTTCTGCGCCGAGCAGCACGAGGTGCAGAAGGACCTGTGCCAGCGGTTCCAGCTGAGCTTCGACCACTTCGGTCGGACGTCGCGACCGCAGAACCACCGCCTGACCGACCACTTCGCCCGCCGGCTCAAGGCCGAGGGCTTCACCGAGGTCCGGACGACCGAGCAGGTGTACTCGGTGGCCGACGGGCGCTTCCTGCCCGACCGCTACGTCGTCGGCACGTGCCCGAACTGCGGCTACGACCGGGCCCGGGGCGACCAGTGCGAGAACTGCGGCAAGCAGCTCGAGCCCACCGACCTCATCGAACCCCGGAGCGCCGTCTCGGGCTCGACCGACCTCGAGATCCGCTCGAGCTCGCACGTCTTCCTCCTGCAGTCGCGGCTGGCGGAGCGCATCCGCGCCTGGATCGACACCAAGGAGGACTGGCCGCAGCTCACCCGGTCGATCGCGTACAAGTGGCTCGACGAGGGCCTCGAGGACCGGGGCATCACGCGCGACCTCGACTGGGGCATCCCCGTCGACCCCGACGACTTCCCCGAGGTGGCGGGCAAGGTCTGGTACGTGTGGTTCGACGCGCCGATCGGCTACCTCGGCGCCACGCGCGAGTGGGCCGACGACCGGACGACGCCCGAGCAGGCGGGCGCCCTGTTCGACAGCTGGTGGCGCACCGATCGCGGCGCCACGGACGTCACCTACACCGAGTTCATGGGCAAGGACAACGTGCCCTTCCACACGCTGTCGTTCCCGGCGACGATCCTCGGCTCCGGCGAGGACTGGAAGCTCGTCGACCGCCTCAAGTCGTTCAACTGGCTGAACTACTACGGCGGCAAGTTCTCCACGACCGACCACCGCGGCGTGTTCATGTCCGACGCGCTCGAGCTGCTGCCCGCCGACTACTGGCGCTGGTACCTCATGGCCAACGCCCCCGAGTCCGACGACACGAGCTTCACGTGGGAGCTGTTCGGCGAGGCGATCAACAAGGACCTCGTCGGCACGTTCGGCAACTTCGTCAACCGGACCGTGACCCAGGTCGTGCGGCACTTCGGGGAGCAGGTGCCCGAGGGCGGCGAGCCCGGCGACGAGGAGGCCGAGCTCGCAGCCCGGGTCGAGGCCCGCCTGACCGAGTACGTCGGGCACCTCGACGCGCTCGAGTTCCGCAAGGCCGCCGCCGCGCTCAGGGCGCTCTGGGCCGAGGGCAACGTCTACCTGGAGAACCGCGAGCCCTGGAAGACGGTCAAGGTCGATCGCGACCGCACGGCCTGCACGCTGCGCACGGCGCTCGGGCTCGTGCTCGTCCACTCGGTCGCGTCGAGCCCGTTCGTCCCCGCCACCGCGGATCGGCTGCGCGACGCCTTCCCCGACGTGGTCGAGGTCCCGCTCTGCCTCGACAGCGGGCTCGGCGCCGCGGCCGCCGAGGTGCTCCGCCCTGGCGCCACGCTCGTCCCCCCGCCGCTGCTGTTCCGCAAGCTGGACGCCGAGGAGCTCGACGCGTGGGAGCAGCGCTTCGGCGGCGCCGAGTCGGCTCCGACGCCCGTCCCCGAGGGGTGAGAGACCCCACACGCGGCCGTCCACGCGCAAGGATGGCGCCGTGAGATCGTTCCTGGGCCGGATGCGGACCCAGTCGGTGCGCGTGCTGATGCTCGCCGGACTGCTCCTCCTGAGCGGCGCCGCGATCGGGCTGGCCGCGGCGTTCCCGCTCACGTTCATCAGCTACGACGAGTCCGAGGCGACCCGCATCGACCAGACGCGCCTCGCCGGACAGGTCGACGTCGACCTGGCGCTCGTGACGCTCGAGGACCTGCCCAGGGGGTGGGAGCCCGGCGACGCTGCGCTCGGCCCGTTCGGCATCTTCAACAGCGAGTTCTGCGGCGAGCAGATCGACACGCCGACGCCGCTGTCCGAGGTCCACACGGCCGTCTTCAAGGACCCGACCAACGACTCGGTGCTGATCGCCCAGGCGCTGCACGTGGACAAGTGGCAGTCGGCGCAGTCCTACGTCAACGACGTCGGCGACGCGCTCGACGAGTGCGACCAGTTCTACCGGAGCGGCCCCGCCGGCCAGACGAAGGTGGCGATCAAGGGCGCCCGCGAGGCGCCGCTCATCGCCAACGACTTCGTCGCCCGCAGCTACGTCGCCGAGGAGGGCGACGGCGTGCAGGAGTGGGCGATCTTCCAGGTCGGCGACGTCGTGATCTCGGTGCTGTACTCCGGCCCGACGGCGCCCGAGGCCCCGTTCCTGAACGGCGTCATCCGCAACGTCCTGTCGAGGATCGACCCCGAGGACTTCCCCCGGGCCGGCGCGAGCACCGACAACGCGCTCGACGGCGCGGTCACGCCGAGCTCCACGCCCAGCACGATCGACAGCGGCGCGGCCGACGAGACCGAGGGCGGGACCGGCACCGAGGCACCGCCGGACCCCGGCGTCACGACCTCGGTCGTGACCGAGGGCGGGGACTGACCCGAGTGCGGCGCTCGGTCCCGTGAGCGGTCCGGCCGACCTCCTCGACGACCTCCGGCGCGACCTGCTCGACGAGGTGGCGGCGCTCGCCGCGGTGGTCGACCCGCTCGAGGTCCCGGCGCTGTCCCTGCCGACGCCCGCCGAGGGATGGGACGTCGGCGACCAGCTCTCGCACCTCGCCGCCTTCGACGAGCACGCCGTGATGGCGATCACCGACCCGCAGCGCTTCAGCGTGCAGTTCGACCTCGCGCTGGCGGGGGGCGACGACCCGATCGTCGCCGCGACCGAGCGCGGACGGCTGCTCGGGCCCGAGGAGTCGCGCGAGTGGTGGCACCGCGCCGCCGAGGAGCTCGAGGTCGCGGCGGCGGGCCTGCGGCCGGGGGAGCGCGTCCCGTGGTTCGGCCCCGACATGGGCGCGGTGTCGTTCCTGACCGCCCGGCTCATGGAGACGTGGGCCCACGGCCAGGACGTGCGCGACGCCGTCGGGGCGCCGCCCGAGGTGTCGCCTCGGCTCCGCCACGTCGCCGATCTCGGCGTGCGGGCCCGGCCCTACAGCTACCGGGTGCGCGGGATGGCCGTGCCCGACGCCCCGCTGCGCGTCGAGCTCGACGCGCCCGACGGCACGGTGTGGTCCTGGGGTCCCGAGGGCGCGGCCGACACCGTCCGTGGCGACGCGGTCGAGCTGTGCCTGCTCGTCACCCAGCGCCGCCACCGAGACGACGTCGTGCTCGAGGTCGTCGGCCCGGCCGCCGAGGAGTGGGTCGGCATCGCGCAGGCCTTCGCCGGCGGCCCCGGACCGGGCCGCGCCCCGCTCGCCTGACCGTCCCGCCGCTCGTTCCCCCTGCTCTGTCACGGCTGGCGGTGCCGTTCGGTACCGCCAGCCGTGACAGAGCAGGGAGATGGGGTCAGAGCTGGTCGACGATGAGCCGGAACGGCTCGGCCAGCCCGACCCCGGCCCACGCTCCCGGCCCCGCCAGCCGGCGGCGCTCACGCTCGCGCCACGCCTCCATCGGGTCGACGCCGTCGGCGACCTTGTAGAGGTGCGTGGTCGCGATCTGGCTCGCGAAGGCCTCGAGCGCCCGCAGGCGCGTGGCGTGGTCCTCCTCGGCGGCGGCCTCGGCGTGGTTGGCGACGTCGGGCTCGAAGAGCAGCAGCGCGTCGGGGCGGTGCGGTTCGAGGCCCTCGTCGAGCTGCTCGCGGTGGAAGCCCGGGTCGCGGGCGGCGACGATCCCCTCGACGCAGAGCCGGCCGGCGGCCGCGTGGTCTGGGTGGAGCCGGTAGCGCTTCCACGGGTCGTGGCCGATCACCACCTCCGGACGCAGCCGCCGGATGACCGCGGCGACCTGCCCGCGGGCCTCGCTGGAGGTCGGCAGCTCGCCGTCGACCCAGTCGAGGAACACCGGCTCGCCCGCGCCGAGCGCCGCGGCCGCGGCCCGCTGCTCGACCTGTCGCTCCTCGACCAGCTCGGCCGGGTCCTTGTCGGGGTCCCACGTGCCCTTGGCGCCGTCGGTGAGGACGAGGTGGCGGACCTCGCACCCCTGGCGGGCCCACTTCGCCATCGTGGCGCCGGCCTGGAACTCGGCGTCGTCGGGGTGGGCGACGATCACGAGGGCGCGCTCCGGCACCGCGAGGTCGACTGTCGTGGGTCCGCCCGGCGCGAGCGGGTCGACGTCGTCGCTCACGCCGTGCCGCCCAGGGGCACGCGGCCGAGGTGCTCGGGCGGGCGGAGGTCGTCGGGCTCGTCGACGTCCCAGCCGAGCACCTCGGACTCGACGACCCGCACCGGCAGGCCGAGGCGCTCGGCCTCGGCGCGGTGAGCGGCCAGCGAGCCCGCTCCGTAGCGGAAGCCGAAGCCGCGACCGGTCGGCACCGACGCGACGTTCGTGCCGTCGTGGCGGCGGTCGGGGACGAGCGCCACGGCGTCGCCGTCGACGTCGGCCAGCGCCGACAACCCGGTGGCGAACGGCAGGTCGGCGTGCGCGACCACGACCCGACGCACACCCGCGCCGGCCAGCCGGCGGACCCCCTCGTCGACCGCGCCGTTGAGCCCGAGCCCCTCGGTCCACAGCACGGTCGCGCCGACGGCCTGCGCCCACGACGCGACGTCGCGGTCGTCGCACACGACCACGACCGGCAGCGGCGCTGCGGCCGCCACCACCACCTCGGCCATCGAGCGCGCCAGCGCGGCGCGGGTCGGGGCGTCGAGCACCCCGGCGAGCCGGCCCTTCGCGGCCGCGAACGACTTCACCGGCACGAGCACGACGGCACGCTCCGACGGCAGACGCGGCTCGCCCGTCGTGGGGTCGTCGGAGGTCCCGGCCATCGGCGCAGCGTACGACGGGTCCACCGAATAGGTTGGCGGCCATGCGGATCCGCGTGGCCGTCGTCGGTGGTGGTTCGTGGGGGACGACGGTGGCGCACCTGGCGTCGCAGCAGGTCCCCACCGTGCTGTGGGCGCGGCGCGACGAGCTCGCCGACGAGATCAACTCGAAGCACACCAACGAGCGCTACCTGCCCGGGTTCCACCTGCACCCCGAGCTCCGCGCCACCGCCGACCTCGCCGATGCCGTCGAGCGCGCCGACGTCCTGGTGATGGGCGTGCCCTCGCAGGGGTTCCGCTCGGCGCTGGAGCGCTGCGCCCAGCACGTGCGGGCCTGGGTGCCGGTCCTGTCGCTGACCAAGGGCCTCGAGCAGGGCACCCGGCTGCGCATGACGCAGGTGATCAACGAGGTCCTGCCGGGCCACCCCGCCGCCGTGCTCACCGGCCCCAACCTGGCCAAGGAGATCCTCGTCGGCGACGCCGCCGCGGCGGTGATCGCGACGCCCGACCTCATCGTCGCCAACCAGCTCCAGCGGATCTTCCACCAGAACCTGTTCCGGGTGTACGTGAACCCCGACGTCGTCGGCTGCGAGGTGGCCGGCGCGCTCAAGAACGTGATCGCCATCGCCGCGGGCATGGCCGACGGCCTCGGCGCGGGCGACAACACCAAGGCGGCCGTGATCACCCGCGGCCTCGCCGAGCTGTCCCGACTGGGCGAGGCGATGGGCGGGCAGTTCGCCACCTTCTCGGGGCTCGCGGGCATGGGCGACCTCATCGCCACGTGCATGTCGAGCCAGAGCCGGAACCGGTACGTGGGGGAGCAGCTCGGGCGCGGCCACACGATCGAGGAGGTCATCGCCGACATGAACATGGTCGCCGAGGGCGTGAAGACCTCGAAGGTGGTCATGGAGCTGTCGTCGGAGTACGGCGTCGAGCTGCCGATCTGCGCCGAGGTCCACGCCGTCTGCCACGAGGGCGCCACCGCCCAGGACGCCTACCGGGGCCTCATCCGGGGCCAGGCCGGCGGCGTCGAGCACCACAGCCTCGCCTACTGACACGCCATCCGTCCGGCCGGCGCCGTCCCGTGCGCCGGGGCCGCTGCGGGGTCGGCGGGGTCGGCCGCGTAACGTTCGGGTCACCATGACCGAGCCCGACCCGACCGATCCGACCTCCGACCCGCCGGCCCCCGCCGCCGACCAGCCGGTGCGGCCGCGGGCGCTGCACCGGGCCGCCGTGCGGGGCGCCGAGGAGCCGGAGCGGGCGTGGACGCCGCTCGGCACCCTCGACTCGGGTGTGCTGGCCCACGTCGACGAGGCCGGGTCGGTCCAGCTGCTCGGCAGCCGCTGGTCGCTCGACTGGTGGGTCGGTGCCGAGGACCGCTGGCACCACCCGTCCCGCGAGGCGTCGGTCCGCCAGCGCACGGTCGGCGACGCCCCGGTCGTCGAGACGGCGCTCCGGGTGCCCGGCGGCGACGTCGTGGCCCGCGCCTACGGCGTGCAGGCCCACGCCGGCGACTGGCGCGGCCCCGCCGTGGTCGTCGAGGTCGAGAACCGCACCGCCGTGCCGGTCGCGCTGGCGGTCGTGCTCCGCCCGCTGTCGCTCGACGGCGAGGGCCACCTGCGCTCGGTGCGCTCCGAGGGCCCGACCGTCGAGGTCGACGGCGCCCGCCTGCTCCTGGCCCGCGAGCCGGCCCGGGTCGTCGCCGGCGCGCTCGACCAGGCCGCCCCGAGGCTCGCCGCGGGCGACGACTCGTCCGGGCCGCTGCAGGCCGAGCGGTCCGGCGGCGACCTCGAAGCCGCGGTCGTGCTGCCGCTCACGCACACCGCGATCGCTCGCGTGCTGCTCCCCGTGACGACGGCGGACCGGCGCGACGCCCCCGTCCCGACCGGGCCCTGGGAGGCGCCCGACGCCGAGGCCGTGGCCAAGGGGTGGTCGGTCCACGGCGGAGACGAGCTGCGCATCGTCGTCCCCGAGGACGCGTGGGACGACGCCGTCGCCTGGGCCGGTGCGCTGCTGCGGCTGGCGGGTCCCGACGAGGTCGGCGCCGCCCTCGACCGCCGCCGGGTCGCGCCGTTCGGTCCGTGCGCCGCGGTCCGCACCGCCGAGGTCACCGAGGCGATGGCCAGGCTCGGGGCGAGCGACGCCCTGGTGCCGGTCGCCCGCGGCCTGGCCGACGCCCAGCGGCTCGGCGGCGACGTGCGGCTCGGCGACCGCACCGACGGCACGGTCGCGCTCCTCCACGCGATCGCCGGCGTGCTGGCCGAGACCACCGATCCCGAGGGCCCGGCGGCCGAGGAGCTGGTCGCCCCCGCCGCGGTCGCCGTCCGCCGGCTCCGCAAGGGCAAGGCCCTCGCCGACGGCGGGCACGAGGGCCTCACCGGTTCGGCCGTCCGGGCACTGCGCTCGATCGCGCCGGCGCTCGTCGGCGTCGGCCAGCCCGAGGTGGCCGAGGACGCGCTCGCGGTCGCGGCGCAGCTGGCGCCCGACGACCAGCCTTCGCGCGTCCGTCGCGTCGACGAGACGACGGTCGGCGTGCGGTCGCCGCTCGAGGTGGCGCTGTCGGCCCGGGCGCTCGTGCTCGGGCGTGCCGGCGGCGACGCCGTCGCCGCCGTGCGGGCGTGCTGGGCGGGCGCCGTCGGCCGCGGGCGCTCCGACGCCGAGTCGCGCCGCACCGAGGACGGCCCGAGCGTCCCGATCGGCGTGCTCGGCTTCGACGTCGCCGAGCTGGCCGCCCGGACCAACGCGCTGCTCGACGTGCTCGTGACCGCCGGTGGATCGGGCCCGGCGCTGCTGCCCTCGTTCGACCCGGGCTGGGCCGGCCAGCCGGTCGAGGCGCACGCGGTGCGCACCCCGTGGGGTGCGACGTCGTTCGCCGTGCGCTGGCACGGCGCCCGCCCGGCCGTCTTGTGGGAGATCGAGCCCGCCGACGGCGAGGACGTGACCGTGACCGCGCCCGGCCCCGACCCGGCGTGGCGGGGCAGCGGCCGGGTGGGTGAGGCGCTGCTCGCCGAGCCCGCCGGGGTCCTGGCCGCTCACGCCGACGAACCGGCCCACGACCAGGAGCACGGTCACGATCACGCGCCCGGTGCCGGCGGTGGTCCGGGCGGTGCCGCCGACTCCGGCGGTGCTGGCGGCGGGCTGCCCGGGGAAGGGGAGTCCTTCGGATGAGAGAGGCGGTCCGATGAGGTCGAAGCGCATGCGCCCCGTCGTGCTCGTCGTCGCCATGGCCTGCGCGCTGGCGCTGCTCGGCGGTTGCACGCCCGAGCAGTTCCAGCGCTGGTGGGTCGGGCGCGGCAACCCGCCGCTGCAGGAGCCGCAGCTGTCGGCGATGGCCCGCGCCGCCACCGACTACTGGGCCGAGGTCGCCCGCAAGAACCGCTTCTGGGCCGGCGTCTTCCCGATCGACGCCGACCTCGCCGCCCGGATGACGCCGTCGTCGTGGCGGCCGGGCTGCCCGGTCCCGCTCCGCGACCTCCGCTACATCCGGGCGACCTACATGGGATTCGACGGCGGCGAGCACATGGGCGAGATCGTCGTCCACGCCGATGCCGTCCAGGTCACCGTCGCCCTGCTCAAGGGCATGTGGGAGGAGCGGTTCCCGCTGGAGCGGATGCAGCTGATCGACGACTACGGCGGCAGCGACGACGCGTCGATCGCGGCGAACAACACCTCGGCGTTCAACTGCCGCGCCGTGACCGGCGGGACCGGCTGGTCGGTCCACGCGTTCGGCCGGGCGATCGACATCAACCCCGTGCAGAACCCGTACGTCACCGGGTCGACCGTGCTCCCGGCCGCCGGTCGGGCCTACCTCGACCGCCGCGCCGTGCGTCCCGGCATGATCGTGCCCGGCGACGTCGTGTGGCGGACCGTGCGGTTCGTCGGCTGGGGCTGGGGTGGCGACTGGTCGTCGCTCAAGGACTACCAGCACGTGTCCTCGAACGGCCGCTGACCGGATCCGGTCGGGCGGCCGCGCCCACATCCAGCGCGGCTTTGGCGGCGGGAACGGTCGTCAGACGACGGATCGCGCCGCCAAACGCGGTTTGCAGTGGGGTGGCGGTGGCGGTGGCGGGGCGCCGAGCGGTCAGGCGGCGGTGACGGTGACCGGGAGTGCGTCGAGCCCGCGCAGCGTGAAGCTCGGCCGGTAGTGCAGCCGGCCGTCGGTCAGCGCGGCCGTGTCGAGCTGCACGTCGGCGAACGAGTCGAGCAGCGCGCCGAACGCGATCTCGCCCTCGGCCCGGGCGAGGTGGGCGCCGAGGCAGTGGTGGGCGCCCCAACCGAAGCTCAGGGGCGGCGGCGCGTCGCCCTCGTGGAACCGGCCGACGTCGAAGCGACCGGGGTCCGGGTAGACCCGCTCGTCGTGGTTGCCCGAGCCCTGAAGGACGATGAACGAGGCGCCCCGGGGCCGGACCTCGCCGAACAGCTCGATCTCCTCGAGCGCCACGCGGTTGTTCAGCTGCACGGGTGAGTCGGCGCGGAGGATCTCCCACATCGCCGACGGCAGGAGCGACCGGTCGGCCCGCAGGCGGGCCATCTCGTCGGGGTTGGCGAGCAGCAGCCGCAAGCCGTTGCCGATCAGGTTCGACGTCGTCTCGAACCCCGCGGCGTAGAGCAGCAGCGTGTTGCTCAGCAGCTCCTGGTGCGACAGGCGGTCACCGGCCTCCTCGACCTGGATCAGCGCGCTGAGGAGCCGGTCGTCGGGGTTCGCCCGCTTCTCCTCGATCATCCCGTTGAAGTAGTCGATGAGCTCGATCCCGGCCTGGGCGGCGCGATCGAGCGCCTCGTCGTCCGCGGCGGCGTCGATGAAGGCGGTGACGTCGCGCACGAGCGGCCGGATGTGCTCGTTGCCCTCCCGGGGCACGCCGAGGAGCTCGCTGATGACGGCGACGGGGAACGGGATCGCGAGCTCGGCCATCACGTCGCCGCCGCCGGCGTCGGCGACCCGGTCGAGCACCGGCGTCAACAGCTCCTCGATCTGCGGGCGCAGCTCCTCGACGCGCTTCGGCGTGAACGCCCGGCTGACCAGCCCGCGGATGCGGGTGTGGTCCGGCGGGTTCAGGAACAGCATGCTGGCGCTGCGGTCCTCGTCGACCTCGCGCGCCCGGCCGCTCAACGTGACCGGCAGGTCCATGTCGGCCTCGGGGCGGCCCATGCGCGGGTGGCGCAGGACCTCGAGGCAGTCGTGGTAGCCGGCGAGCCCCATGTCGCCGAACGACGTGCTCCACCGGCCGCCGCCGGCCCGCAGGCGCGCGTACGCCGCGTAGGGGTCCTGGCGACCCTCGTCGGTCAGCACGGTCGAGGCCAGGAGCCCGTCGGCCTCCTGGTCGGTCAGCGGGACCACATCGGTCGACATGGGCACAGTCTGCACCCGGGTCCCGTGCCGCCGCTCGCCGTCGGGACCGCCGCCGTCCCGAGGCGTCGTCAGCCCGGCGTGGCAGCCCGCCCGAGCCGCGGCCAGCCGCCCCGCTGCGCGGCGCGGCGCGCACCCGCGAGCAGGCCCTCCGCCTCGGCCGCGGCGCCGGGGTCGCCGGTGCGGCCGAGCGCGTCCGCGAGGTCGACGTCGCACCAGCGGGCCCACAGCTCGAGCCCGGCGCGGCGGGCGAGCGTGCCGGCGGCTCGCAGCAGCCGGACGGCCTGGTCGACGTCGCCGGCCATCAGCGCCACCCGGGCGCGGTGGCGGTCGGTCGGCCCGAGGTGCATCACGACCGACGCGAACAGCAGCATCGTCGAGGCGTGCGCGCCGAGCGCCCGGTCGACCCGTTCGGCCAGCGCCGCGGGCACGCCCGAACCGACCGACCACGACAGGTCGACGGCGTGGGCGACGAGCGGCGCGAAGGTCCAGATCTCGTCGTCGAGCTCGGCCAGCCCGTCCCAGGTCGACTCGAGGCACGACCGCGCCGCGTCGAGGTCGCCCTGCTCGACGTGGCACATCCCGGTGAAGCAGTCGAGGGAGGGGTGGTCGTAGGTGGACGACAGCGCCTGCAGCGCCGGCAGCAACTCGGCGGCCCGTTGCTGCTCGCGGCGGAGCGAGAAGGTGTGCGCGACGCCGGTGACCAGGTGGACGGGGTCACCGGTCGCCATCGCCCGCCCGACCGCCTCTTCGACCACCGAGTCGGCCCGGTGCGCGGGCTCGTTCCACGTGGCGCAGAGCGATCCGACCAGGTCGGCGACGAGGGCCATGTCGGGCCGGCCGAGCAGGTCGCCGTCGGCGCGGACGGCGTCGAGGTCGTCGCCGGTGACGGGGTAGCCGGCGCGGAGCCGGGCGGCGAGCAGCAGCAGGCGCGCGATCGCCGCTCCCACCGCATCGCCGCGCTCCTCCATGCGGCGGACCAGCCGCGGACCCCGCCGGACGCACCCCGCCGGCTCGGGTCCGTGCTCGACCTCGAAGCGGTAGCGGCAGACCTCGACGATCGCGTCCATCGACGGCTCGCGGGTGCCGATCTCCTCGACGACGGCGAGGTGCGCCGCGGCGAGCCGCGGGTCGCGGGTCGAGTAGAGGTGGAAGGCGAGCGAGGCGAGCCGGCCGGTGCGGACGTCGTCGCCCTCGAGCGCCGACAGCCCACGACCGATCAGGTCCTCGAACACCTCGAGGTCGGGCCCCTGCTGCGGCTGGCCCGTCCGGGCCACGCCGTCGAGGGCGTCGGTGACCACGTCCCAACGGCCCTCGTCGGCGGCGCCGCGGCAGGCGTCGATCAGGACCCTCCGGCCGTCGGGGAGGCGCCCGAGCGACACGAGCGCCGAGCCGAGCGCCTGCGCCGGCGCGGCGGGCGCGACCTCGAGCCGGGCGTGGATCCCCAGCGCCGTGCCCGCCCACCGGGTCGCGTCGTCGGCGGCGCCGGAGTCGAGCGCGGCTCGCGTCCCGTCGACGAGCAGCTCGAACTGCTCGACCGGTTCGAGCTGGTCGCCGACGTGCTCGGCGTGGCGGGCCGCGGCGACCGCCTCGCCGAACTCGGCGTGGGCGCGCACGAGCGCCAGCCGGCCCGCGGTCACGGCGCTGACGCCCATCTGGCCGACGAAGTAGCTGCGGATCAGCTCGTGCGGGAACGACAGCGTCCCGTCGACGCCGAGCACCAGCGCGCCGGACCCGACCGCGACGTCGACCTGCTCGCCGGCCGCGATCGGGTCGAGCTCCAGCGCGGCGGCGACCACCGGGAGCCGGGCCGCGGCGCCGTCGAGCGCGGCCATGCGGACGAGCCGCCCGACGTGGTCGGGGAGCGGCCCGAAGCGGAGGTCGAACACGCGCCGCAGCCGGTCGGGCACCTCGTCGCCGAGCGACGTGCCGCGCTCGCACACGAGCATCGAGAGCTCGACGCCGACGATCGGGACGCCGCCGGCGGCGGCGACCACGTCGTCGACCCACTCGGCCGGCACGCCGTGGGTGGCGACCAGCTGGTGCATCTCGGCGTCGCCGAGCCGGTCGACCTCGACGACCTCGACGCGGGGGTGGTCGAGCACCGAGCGCAGCCAGTCGTCCTGGAGGGTCGCCTCGGGTCGACTCGACACCACGACCGACAGCGGTCGGTCACCGAAGTTGCTGAGGAGGTCGTCGAGGGCCCGCCGGGTCAGCCGGTCGGCCCAGTGCACGTCCTCGACGACGACGAGCAGCGGTCCCTCGTCGAGGAGCGCCTCGACGGCGGCGTGGATGGCGGTCACGACGCGATGCTCGATGAGCCCGAGCAGGTCGGGATCGAAGCCGAGGCCGGGGGTCACGAGGCGGTGGAGGTCCGCCCCCGCCGCGCCGAGGCGGGCCAGGCCGTCGGCGTGGATCGCAGCGGCGATCGGTGCGACCAGCGTCGCCGACACCGACGCGGACCCCGGCATGCACGATCCCACGACGACGCGCTGGTGGGACGACGCCGCGGCCGCCGTGCGGCGCACCAGCGTGGTCTTGCCGATCCCCGCGGCACCGACGACGAGCACGGCGGTCGCCCGCCCGCGGGCCCGGGCCACCGCATCGCCGAGGAGGCGCAGCTGGTCCTTGCGGCCGAGCACCGCGACGCCGACGTCGGTCGAGCGGCGGCCGGCACCGCTCCCCACGTCGTCGAGGACCTGGAGCTCGGCCGCCCGCAGCTCCGGACCGGGATCGATGCCGAGCTCGTCGCGCAGCAGCCGGTCGACGCGGCGGAAGGCGTGGAGCGCGTCCCGGCGCCGGCCGCTCAGGTGCAGCACGTCGATGAGGCGGGCCCACCGCACCTCGCAGTACGGGGTCTCGGTGGTCATGGCCTCGAGCGCGGCGATGGCGCGGTGGAGGTCGCCCGCCTCGACGAGCAGGTCGGCCCGCAGGTCCTCGGCCGCCCACCGCGACTCCACGAGCGTCGTCCGGCGCTCCTCGGCGAACGGCGCGTCGAGGTCGGCGAACGGCGCGCCTCGCCACAGCGTGAGCGCGTCGTCGAGGGTGGCGACCGCCAGCGCCGCGCCGGCCGGTCCGCCCTCACCGGCCTCGTGCTGGGCCCTGGCCTGCAGCACCAGCTCGGCGAAGCGGTCGACATCGGTCGCCGGCGGGCGGTGCAGCACGTAGGAGCCGTGGACGTGGTCGATCGTCGTGCCGAGCGGTTCGAGCACGCGCCGCAGGCGCGACACCAACGTGGCGAGCGACCGGTGCGCCCGGTCCCCAGCCTCGGGTCCCCACACGTCCGTCAGCAGCCGGTCCACCTCGAGCGGTCGGCCGGTGTGCAGCACGAGGTCGGTCAGCACCGCGCGCTGCACGGGGCCGCCCAGCGGGAGCGCGCGCGTCCCCACCCGCAGCGCGACCGGGCCCAGGAGCAGGAGCGACGCGCGCTCCGCCCCGGCGCCCAGCAGTCGGACGTCCTCGGCCGATGTCGACACGGCCCTCCCTTCCTCGCCGGTGCCACGGGAGGGCGGCGCCGACGTTCCCGCCCCTGATCGTGGTCCCGTGGCGACCCGGTGTCCAGGGTCCCGTTGACCCGCTGTTGACACCCGGACATCAGAGTCATGGTGACGGCGGTGGAGCTGCACGAGGGCTCGGTCGCCAGATGCGGTGCCGTGGTGGGCACCCGTCCGCCGGACCGGGAGCGGGAGAGGCACAGGTCCCCGACCTGTGGCGGTTTCCTGATCCGGGAGAACGAACGCCCACCGCGGCTCCGCCGGACCCCACCCCGCAACTGGACCGTGACCCGTCGCCCCCGGGAGAGCGGTCGGCCGGGGTCTCGTGACGGCTCTGATCGGGCCCGTCCGGAGCGCCCAGCCCCGGCCGGGTCCGATCCGCCCGTCCCGCCTGCCGGGACGGCGATGCCGGTGGTCGTCGGGTCGGTCGGGATCGGGCTCGCCGTCGGAGGACGCCGGTCAGTCGAGCCGGACGGTGACGATCCGGTGCGGGTCGACCTCGAGCACGCCGGTGAACGTGTCGAGCTCGCGGCCGCGCAGGTCGACGACCGCGCCGGTCCGGCCGGGCAGCGCGAGCACCGCGCCGTGGTCGCCGGTGGCGTGGGCCCGCACGACGAGCCGGCCGTCGGTGTCCTGCAGCACGGCGTCGACGTCGAGCGCACCGGACCGCACGCCGCGGCCGTCGTCGCCGTCCACCTGCAGTCGGGAGCCCCGGTCGCCCAGGTCGCCGCCACCGGGCGCGACGGCGGGCAGCAGCGGGTTCCACACGTGATCGGCGAGGGCGTGCGGATCGACGACGTCGTCGCCGTCGAGGCGGATGGCGTAGCGCAGCGACAGCGGGCGCAGCGCCTGGGCGCCCTCGAGCCGGTCGAACGGTCCGGCGGGCTGGGGCCGCGACGGCATCGGGCCCCGGGACAGCCAGCCGGTGGCGCGCACGAGCGTGAGGGCCAGCGCATGGGCGGTGGTGCCCTCGGGCGGGGCGACGCCGAGCGCCGCACCCTGCTCGGCGGTCATGCCGGTCGTGTCGGGCACGATCGTGCCGTCGGGTGCAGTCAGCCCGACGAGCTCGTACTCGCACAGGCCCTCGTGCGTGACGGTCAGGCCGCCGGCCTGGACGAAGCGCCGCGACGGGAAGGTCGGCACCCCCCACTCGTTCGGTCCGCCCTCGATCCACAGCGGGCGCTCGACGACGGCGTACGCGTCCTCGGCCCGGCTCGAGGCGGCGGGTCCGGGCAGCGGCAGGTGGACGCGGAGGCGGTGGTCCCGGGCCCGCTGGTCCCACGAGGTGGTCACCCGGACGGTCGGGTCGTCGGCGCGCACCTCGACCGTGGTCGTGAACACCTGGGTGACCTCGCCGACGCGCCGGTAGGTCTCGCCGCCGGCCCATCCGGTCGTCATCCCCTCCTGGCCGTCGATCGCGCAGCGCTCGGGGATCACGTACGTCGATCGGACCACCAGCCGGCCGCGGATCGGACCGGCCTCGGTCCTCGTGACCTCGACCGACGTCGGGGCGTCGACCACCACGTCGACCTCGGGCGGGCACCAGTTGTACGTGTCGCCGGCGTCGCCGTCGTCGACGAGGCGCCCGAAGCCGGCGACCCCGTCGACGCTGAACGTGCCGTCGGTCGGGTCGGCGACGACGGTGACCAGCCCGTTGGCCAGGCCGAGCTCGCCCTCGGCGGAAACCGGGTGCGCCGGCTCCACCGGCTCCCACCGGGCCCAGCCGTACCCCGGCACGTCGGCGGCCAGGGCCAGCACGTGGCGCGACGGGTCGCGCCGGTGCACCACGAGCCGGAGCGCCAGCTCGGGGTCCTCGGTCGCCCGCTGGCCGACGAGCGCGAGGGCGTCGGCGGGCGTGACCGCGTCGTCCGCGTGGTCGGCCAGGAGGTGGGCGGTGATCGTGGCACCCGAGGCGGCGCCGTCGTCCTCGATGCGGATCGAGCGCGTGTCGGGGTGCTCGGCCAGCGCGGCCAGGGCCAGGCGCATGGGCGCCTCGTCGCCGACGGCCCCGTCGATCTCCTCGACCGCCGGCACCGCCGCGAGGACCTGGACGGCCGGGTGCTCGACGGGCTCGCCGTCGGCCGGGCCGGGGATGTCGATCTCGACCACGTCGGTGCGGGGGCGGGCCGTGGCGTTGAGCACGACCACGCCCGGCGACGCCATGCGGGCCGCCGCGGCCTCGACCGCCCGATCGGCGACGCCCTGGGCGAGGCGGGTCGACTCGGCGTAGCGGTGCAGCACGGCGTCGACCACCTCGTCGTGGCTGCACGCGCAGATCGAGTCGTGCGCCGCGTTCCGGATGACGTCGAGCCACGCCGCGTCGAACACCGGCAGCCACCGCTCGGGCTCGCCGAGCCAGAGCGCGGCCAGCGGCTCGGCCACCCGCTCGAGCGTCCGCTCGGCTCGCGCCGCGGCCTGCTTGACGTCGACCCGGTTCGAGGCGACGCCCATGAGGACGTTGGCCCGGAGGCCCGAGCGCATCTCGCCGTGGAGCTCGGGCAGGTGCCCGGTCGGGGCGTCGGCCAGGTGCTCGGCGAGCGATCGGATCGTGAGCTCGTAGGCGTCGCCCTCGGTGCGGGCCGCCTCGCGCTCGTTCAGCTCGGCGATCACCGCGCTGAGGTGCGCGGGCGGCACCTCGTGGTCCATGCCCGCCATCAGCAGGAGCGGGTCACCGACGAGCGGCCCCTGCAGGAGCCGGAAGATCTCGATCTTCTCGCGCACGGCGCCGGCGTCGTGGGGCAGCTCGGACCCGTTGCCGTAGCCCGCCGGCAGGTACTCGGCCCGGACACGGGAGCCGTCGGGGGCGATCCACCAGAACTGCGGGCCGTCGATGCTCGACGGCACGCCCCGCCACACCACGGCGTCGGTGAAGCCGAACTGGACGAGCAGCTGGGGCATCTGGGCGATGTGGCCGAACATGTCGGGCAGGTAGCCGACCGGCATGGCGCCGCCGAACGCCTCGGCCTTGCGCAGCCCGAGCTGCAGGTTGCGGACGTGGGTCTCGCCCGAGACGAGGAACTCGTCGGGCAGGACGTACCAGGGGCCCATCGACAGCCGGCCTTGGGCGGCCAGCGACCGCAGGCGGCCGGCCTCGTCGGGGCGCAGCCCGAGGTAGTCGTCGACGACGGCCATCTGCCCGTCGAGCTGGAAGTGCGCGAACCCGGTGTCGGCCTCGAGGCGGGGGAGCAGCTCGTCGAGCAGGTCCACCAGCCGGAGCCGGAACGTCGGGTACGGCGAGTACCACTCGCGGTCCCAGTGCGTGTGCGGGACCACGTCCACTCGGCGGACGGTGCGGGCGGCGCCGGCGTCCGACGCGGCGGGACCGGGGGAGGGCACGCTGGCGAGGTCGGTCATGGCCGAAGCGTACCGACCGCCCCGGTCGGGGGACCGGTGGGGCGGGAGGCGCCGGATCGCTCCGGCGGATGTCGTCCGTCGATCGGGCGGTGCGTCGCCCGTCGAGGGTGTGGTCGCCGCTCGGGCGGTGTGGTCGCCGCTCGGGCGGTGTGGTCGCCGCTCAGGCGGTGTGGTCGCCGCTCAGGCGGTGCGGCCGAGCGGGCGGAGCTGCTCGCGTGGGAACCACGCCGGCAGCACCGTGCCGTCGGACTGCCGGCGGAGGAGATAGCCCTCCTCGGCGACGTCCGCGACGGTGAAGCCCGTGGTCCACCGCTGGTCGAAGCGGCTCCGGACCTCGACCGTGGTCCCGGCGTCGATCGGGACCTCGATCCCGATGCCGGTGCCCTCCTCCATGTCGATCCCCTCCTCCTCGTCGCTGTTCCGCAGCGCTGGCCGGGCGCCGGCCCGGTGGGTCCCGACGACGACGATCGTGGGTCGCCGGACGGGTGCGTCGGTCAGCATGTCGCGTCCCCCCATTCTTCGGTCAGGCGGGGGCCCGAACTCAAGCACCCTCCCCGACATTTCCCTCAGGTGCGGCGGAGTTCACGTGGACGAAACCCTGCGTCCCCCGACGCCCCCCTTCACCCCCACGGTCGGCCGCCGATCACCGATCGTGAGCGATCTCGTGCCGCCGGCCGCGCACTATGTTCGGGCCCATGGCCGGACGTCGCCGCGGACCGACCCTCGCGGTCGAGAAGGAGCTCTGGGACGGCGGCCACGAGGTCGTCGTCGGCGTCGACGAGGTCGGCCGCGGCGCCTGGGCCGGCCCGCTCACGATCGGTGCCGTCGTGCTCCCCAAGGACCGCCGCGTGTACGGCGTCCGGGACTCGAAGCAGCTCACCGAGGCGCGCCGCGAGCAGCTCTTCGACCGGGTCGGGGAGTGGTGCGTGGCCTGGTCGGTCGGCCACGCCACCCACGAGGAGTGCGACGAGCTCGGCATGTCCGACGCCCAGCGCCTGGCCGCCCGCCGAGCGCTGGACGGGCTCGCGGTCGAGCCCGACAAGGTGCTCGTCGACGGCCGGTGGGACTTCGTCGGCGGCGGCCGCACCCGGATGATCGTGCGGGGCGACGCCACCTGCCTGTCGATCGCGGCGGCGTCGATCCTCGCCAAGGTGACCCGCGACCGGATGATGCGCGAGGGCGCCGACAGCTACCCGGGCTTCGACTTCGACCGCAACAAGGGCTACCCCTGCCCCCGCCACCAGCTCGCCCTGAAGGGCTACGGCCCGACCGCCATCCACCGTCGGACCTGGGCGTTCATGGACGGCACGCCGTGGGGGACCCGCCGACCGGGACACCTCGAGGAGGCGACGCTCTTCTGACCCTGCGGTGCGCGAAGGTGACCGATGAGCGGCCCACCGGACGGAACTGATCGTGGCGGTGTCACCGGTTCGGCGTACGCTTGCAGGAGCAAGAGGCCGCTTGCCCGAGTTGCCCCACCAGTGGGGGAGCGCGGGCCACCCGCCGAGATCCCCAGCCAGAGGCGTCCATCGTGAGTGACAACCCGACACGCGGCATCCGCTTCGGCAGTCCACGCAGCACGCACCTGCACGAGGCCGACGGCACCGGCATGGGCCCGCCCGTCCCCGAGTGGGTCGAGGTGTCCCAGACGCTGGACCGCTGGTTCGCGTTCATCGACATCACCGGGTTCACCGCCTACACCGAGGAGCACGGCACGCAGGCGGCGCTCGAGGTGCTGGCCCGCTTCCGCTCCGCCGTCCGCCAGGTCACCGGCCGCCGTGGCGTGCGGGTCCTGAAGTGGCTGGGCGACGGCGTCATGCTCGTCAGCACGGCGCCCGGCCCGCTGACCGCCGCGGTGTGCGAGATCGCCACCCGCTTCGAGCGCGACCCGTTCGACGTCCACGCCGGCATCGCCGGCGGCAACGTGCTGCTGTTCGAGGGCGACGACTACGTCGGCCCGTCGGCCAACCACGCCGCCCGCCTGTGCGACGCCGCCGGCCCGGGCGAGGTGCTCGCGCTCGACGTCGTGGGGCACCTGCCCGACTGGATCCAGATCGACGACACGGTCGCCGTGCACGCCGACGGCATCGGCGAGATGCGCCCGGCCGTACGGCTGAGCGTCCGCCCCGAGGCGCGCCCCGTCGCGCCCGAATCGGGCGTGGCGTGAGCGGGCCGTCGCCCGCCGGCCCGCAGACCGCCGGCCCGCAGACCGCCGGCCCGGTCGCCGCACCGGTCACCCGCTCCCCGTCGGCGCTGTGGGCGGTCGGGGCGTTCGTGGCCTGGACCCTGTTCGTCTGGATCGGCCGCATCCGCAACGCCCTGACCGACCCCGAGCTGACGGGCTCGGACCGCATCGGCCCGCTCGTGCTCTCGACCGTGTTCGTGGTCGGGGCGATCGTGCTCGGCGCCGTCCTCTACCGGGACCACGTCGCCGCCACGCCCGCCTCGGCGCGCACGCTGCGCCTCGCCGCGAGGGTCGTCGGGGGCTACACGATCGCGGTCTGGGTGGTGCGCGCGGCCGACATCGCGCTGGCCGGCGACCACGAGGCCGCGTTCGTCGCGGTGCACCTCGTCCTGGCCGCGATCTCGATCGGTCTGGCCGTCTGGGCGGCGCTCGCGGCCGACCGTCGGTATGCCCACATAAGTTCGGTCATCGCCTGACACGACGCTCGGGATGGTGCATGATGCGTCCGTGGCTTCGGCCATGGCTGCGTCGTCCTCCCATCCACCCTTCCTCTCCCATGGGCGACGTGACCGAGGGTCGTCCTCCATCGGCAGTGATGGGGCTCGATGTCGGGACGACCCTCGCCCTTTCTCCTCCCTCGCCCCGATGACGGGGACGTCGAGACGCCGGAGACCACCGTGGGCCTGACCTCCGAGCAGCGTGCCGCCCGGCGCCTCGCCGCCGCGCTGGAGCCGGTCGTCGGCCAGGTGTACTTCTCGCCCGAGGCGCACTCGAACTACGAGTCGCTCGGCTTCGATGCCAGCCCGACCACCGTGCGCGGCGTCGCCATGCCCGACGGCCCCGCGTACTTCACGAGCCGGGGGAGCCTCCTCGGCCAGGTGCCCGGATCGGTGGTCGCAGCCGCCTTCGGCGTGTTCAACCCCGAGGTCGTCGACGTCTGCGTCGGGCTGGGCTGGACCCGGACCGACGCCGCCACCATCCGGACGGCCCGCGCCGACGGCGCCGTCGCGCAGCTGCGCCGGATCCTCGGGCCGTCACCCGACGGCGTCGAGCTCGTGGCCGAGGCGCTCGGCCGGGGCGCAGCGGCCGCAGCCGTCGCCGGCCGGCCGCTGGCGGCGGGCGTGCAGGCGCTCGACGTGCCCGACGACCCGCTCGCCGCGGCGTGGCACCACGGCGACCTGCTGCGCGAGCACCGGGGCGACAGCCACACCGCCTCGTGGATCGGCCAGGGGCTGACGGCCACCGAGATCGGCCTGCTCACCGAGCTGTACTGGGGGCTGCCGATGCGCTCCTACAGCCGGACCCGGGCCTGGAGCGAGGCCCAGTTCGACGCCGCCGAGGCGTCGCTGCGCGAGCGGGGGCTGCTCGACGGCGACGGGTTCTCCGAGGCCGGGCGGACGCTGCGGGAGCGGATCGAGGTGACGACCGACGCCCAGGTGCAGCCGGTGCTCGACGCGATCGGGGACGACCTCGGCGCGGTCTGCGACCTGATGGAACCGTGGGGCGCCGCCATCCGCGACGCCCACGGCTACCCGGCCTCCGGTCCCCACGACCTCGCCGCCCGCTGACCGGGCTCCGTACCGCACCGGTCCGGGCCGGCTCCTGACACCACCTGGCGACGGCGGCCCGACCGCCGCCCGACCGCCGCCCGACGGTCGGCAGACGTCACGAGAGCGCGACGGTGTGATCCGCCGGCGCCGGGACGTCGCCGCCCCGCTCCGCTGCCAGCCGGTCCCGCCACCAGGCGATCGTCGCGGCGAGCGCCGTGTCGACGGGCGTGGCGTCCCAGCCGAACGTCTCGGTGAAGTCCTGCGAGTCGAGGACGAACGGCTCGACGAACTGGTAGCGGACCTCCTCGAGCTCGCGCATGAACGGCACGAAGAGCCCGGTGAGGCGGACGGCGACGTGGGGGATGACCCGCACCGGCACCGGCGCCACGCCGGCGAGCTCGCACATCCGGGTCACCATCTGCTGCATCGACCGCGCCGGGGGCGTGGGGACGTGCCAGGCCCGGCCCCACGAGCGGTCGTCGGTGCCGAGCGTGGCCATCGCACGGCCCACGTCGGGGATGTAGGTGAAGCTGTGGGGCTGGGAGGGATCGCCGACGACCTGCGGCCGCTTCCCCGCGAGCAGGGGCGGCACCGTGCGCTCGCCGAGGTAGCCGCCCTCGACGACGAGCGGGCCGTAGAAGTCCGACGCCCGGGCCTCGGTGACCCGGACGCGCCCGGCGCGGTGGCGCTCCATCGCCTGCTCCCACATCTGCGCCCGGACCCGGCCCTTCGTGCCGGTCGTGGCGAGCGGCGTGCGCTCGGTCATCGGTGCGCCCTCGTCGTAGCCGCGCCCGGTCCGGCGCCCGTCGCTCGTGGCGGGGCCGTAGCCGTAGAGGTTGCCCATGATCACGTAGCCGGCGCCGTGGGCCTCGGCCGCGTCGAGCAGGGCGGTGGCCATCGGCGGCCAGTCGGTCACCCACCGGTGGTACTCGGGGTTGAGGCAGTTGTAGATCGTCGTCGCGCCCTCGCTCGCCGCGATGACCGAGGTCGCGTCGGCGGCGTCGACGGTGCGGCCCTCGGTCCGGGCGGCGGCGTCGGCGTCGAGGACGAGGTCGCCGCTGGTGCCACCCGAGCGGGACAGGAACCGGACCCGGTGGCCGGCGTCGAGGAGCGCACGGGCCGTGGCGGTGCCGACCGGGCCCTTGCCGACGACGACGTGGAGCTCGCTCCCTGCGGGGCGGGCGGGGGTGGTGTGCATCGGTGCCTCCGGTGTGGTGTTCGAAACGAGAGCAGTGCTCTCTGTTGCGATCAGTGTCCACCTTGTCGGAACGAAAAGCAAGAGCACCGCTCACATCCGTGTGCAGTGCTCCGATCGATGGCACACTGGCTCGATGGTCGAGCACGCCGGTGACGCCGGATCCGCCCCCGCCGCACGCTCCGCTGCCCGCACGGGCGGGCGCCCGTCCGAGCGCGCGACCGAGCGAGCGGCCGAGCCCGATGCCGGCGCGCCCCGAACAGCGCGGGCCCGGGCCCGCGCCGCGCTGGTGGCCGACATCACGGACCTCGCCCGACGGCAGCTCGCCGAGTCGGGTCCGGCCGGCCTGTCGCTGCGGGCCGTCGCCCGCGAGCTCGGCATGGCGTCGTCGGCCGTCTACCGGTACTTCCCGAGCCGCGACGACCTGCTGACCACGCTGATCATCGACGCCTACGACGCGATCGGCGACGTGGCCGAGCGCGAGGACGCCGCCGCCGTCGCCGCCGGTGCGACACCCGGGGAGCGGTGGCTGCGCACGTGCCGGGCGGTCCGGGCGTGGGCGATCGAGCACCCGCACGAGTGGGCGCTCGTCTACGGCTCGCCGGTCGTCGGCTACGCCGCGCCGGTCGACACCGTGGGCCCCGCCGCTCGGGTGGCGACGACGCTGGCCGGGATCACGATCGCCGCGCTCGCCGAGGGGTCGCTCGAGCCGCCGGCGCAGGACCTCGGCACCGCGTCGCTGCTCGACCCCGGCGTGGTCGAGATCGCCGGCGGGGTGCCGGAGCCGCCGTTCGACGACGTCGTCGGCCGGGCGCTCACGATGTGGGTGTCGCTCATCGGCACGATCAGCTTCGAGCTGTTCGGCCACTTCCACAACGTCGTCACCGACACCGACGAGTGGTTCGACGCGTCGATGGCGATCGCCGCCGAGTCGACCGGGATGCACGTCCCGCGCTGACCCCTCGCCGTCGCGCCAGCGCCCCCGGTTTCTGACGCCGGCCCCGGTTTCTGACGCCATTCCTGCGTCCTGGTGACGCAAGAGCGTCATCAGAACCAGCGATGGGTGCCGGTCAGTCGGGTGAGTTGACCATCGCGGCGGCGGACATCTCGAAGTACTCGCGCATCCGCTGCTCGACCGCCCGGCGCAGGTCGTCGTCGAGCGGCGCCTCGGGGATCGTCTCGGCCAGGGCGGGCTCCATGGCGGCGAGCCAGTGCCGTCGCTCGCGATCGCCGACCACGAACGGGTTGTGGCGCATCCGGAGCCGGGGGTGGCCCCGCTCGTCGGAGTACGTGTTCGGGCCGCCCCAGTACTGGCCGAGGAACAGGGCGAGGCGGCGACGGGCCGGGCCGAGGTCGTCCTGGTCCGGGTACAGCGCCAGCAGGACCTCGTCAGCCTCGACGCGGTCGTAGAAGCGGTCGACGAGGCGGTCGAAGAACGCCTGGCCGCCCACCGCCGAGAAGATCGTGACCTGGTAGGCGTCGTCGTCGCCGTGGCGCTCGGGGTTGCGGCGCGGCGGGCCCTGGACCTGCTGGGTCACCGGTGGGTTCGCAGGGGGTCCGAGCGGCGTGGTGTCGTCCTGGGGCACCGACCCATCGTGGTCCCCGCGACGAGGACCGGCCAAGCCACCCCGGGCGGGTGCCGGAGCCGCTGTGCCGTCGGCGGGCCGAGTCCGCGGGGCAGAGGGCCGGATGCGGGACCCCTTGTGGGCGGCGGCTACGCTCTGCGGCGCTATGGGTCAGCCCGTCACCGTCCTGGAGAAGCCGTCGAGCCGTCCCGGCATCGTGCGGTTCGAGATCAACCGGACCCTCACCGGCATGGGCCACGAGCGCTACCGCGCCGGCCAGGTCGTCGAGGGCGATCGTCCGCCCGACGAGCTGGCCCGCCGGCTCTTCGAGCGCGGTGGCATCGACGCGGTGCACATCAACTCGAACGTGATCACGCTCGACCTCGGCCGAGGTGCGACCACCGACGGCATCGCCGAGATCATCGAGGACCTGTACACGTACTACCGGCCGGGGGTCGAGGTCCCCGATCCGGCGTCCTTCGGCGCTCCCGCCGAGTGATCCCCGGCGGGTGACGCCCGCCCGCTGACCTCCCGCCCGCTGGCCCCCCGCCCGCCGGCCCGGCGATTTCTCCGGTCGGGATCGCGACAACCCTTGTCGCTGTGCACCCCTATATCCCGGCGAGCGTCGCTTGACGGGGCAGAACATGTGTTCGATGCTGGGCGGGATGGCAGCCGGGGAGCCAGCTCACGAACTGACGGTGCTGCGGGGCGAGCGCCCCGACGACGCCGGCGGCCAGGCGGGCGCCGACCGCCGCGATCGTCCCGACCGCCCCGACCGGTCCGACCGGGCGGGGCGCCTGGCCCGGCTGCGGGAGCTGGCCGGTGAGCTGAGCCCGGTCACGCTGGCCGGCGAGCGGCGCCTGCCGGTGCTGCCGGCGCTCGAGGCGGTCCTGCCCGACGGCCTGCGGCGCGGCAGCACCGTGGCGGTGGGCGGCCCCGGTTCGACGGCGCTCCTGCACGCCGTGCTGGCCGGCCCCACCCGCGCCGGCTCGTGGGTGGCGTGCGTGGGCGCGCCCGCCCTGGGCTGGGCCGCGGCGGCCGAGCTGGGCGTGGCGCTGGAGCGGGTCGCCGTCGTCCGCACCGACGAGCGCCGGGCCCCGGCGGTGCTGGCGGCGCTGGTCGACGCGTTCGACCTGGTCGTCGTCGGCCCCGACCACCGGCCCGACCGGACCGAGGTCCGGCGCCTGCTGTCGCGGGCCAAGGAGCGGGGCGCGGTCGTGCTGACGCTCCACGGCTCGGCCGCCGCGGGCGCGCCGCCCCGGGGCGGCGACCGCACGGGGCCCTGGCCGGGGGCCGACGTGCACCTGCGGTGCGGGTCGCCCGCGTGGTCCGGCCCGGGCGACGGGTGGGGTCACCTGCAGGAGCGCCGCGTGACGGTCACGGTCGAGGGCCGGCGGTCCTTCGACCGTCCCCGCCGGGTCGACCTGCTGCTGCCCGGGGCCGACGGGGTGGCGCTGGCCGACGGCGACGCCACCGCCCTGTTCGGCGCCGGCGCCGGCACCGAGGGGGGCGCGGAGGTGGTGCCGCTGGTCCGCCGGCAGGTGGGCTGACGTGGACCCCGACGAGGGCCCGGTCCGCACGCTGGCGGTGTGCTGCGCGGACTGGCCGGTCGTCGCCACCGGCCGCCCGCCGACGCTGCCGGTCGCCGTCGTGTTCGCCAACCGCGTGGTGGCGGCCAGCCCCGCCGCCCGGGCCGAGGGCGTGGTGCCGGGGCTGCGGCGGCGCGAGGCCCAGGCCCGCTGCCCGTCGGTCGAGCTGCACGAGCGCGACGAGTCGCAAGAGGCCCGGGCGTTCGAGCGGGTGCTGATCGCCCTCGAGGACCTGGCCCCCCGCCTCGAGGTCGTGGAGGCGGGCCGGTGCCTGGTCCCCACCCGCGGGCCGTCGCGCTACCACGGGGGCGATCGGGCCCTGGCGGAGAAGGTGGTGCGCGTGGTGCGGACCGCCGGCGCCGACGACGAGGCCGGCGGTCCGGTGCCGTTCGCCGTCGGGGTCGGCATCGCCGACGGGCCCCGGGCGGCGACGCTCGTCGCGGAGGAGGCGCTGCGGCGGGCGGTCGAGCGGGGCGACCCGGCGCCGGTCGTCGTCGGCCCGGGCGCCACCGCGTCGTTCCTGTCGTCGTTGCCGGTGGCGCGCCTGTCGACGCTCGGACGCGAGCCCGAGGAGCTGGTCGACGTGCTGCGGCGGCTGGGCCTGCGCACCCTCGGCCGGTTCGCGGCGCTGCCCGCCCCCGACGTCCTCGCCCGGTTCGGTGCGCTGGGCGCCGACCTGCACCGGCTGGCCTCGGGGCGCGAGCGCCTGCCGCCCGACGTGGCCCCGCCGCCGGTCGACCTGCGCGTGTCGGCCACGCTCGACCCGCCGGTCGACCAGGTCGACCGCGCCGCCTTCACCGCGAAGTCGCTGGCCGACACGTTGCACGACGAGCTGGCCTCCCGCGGCCTGGCCTGCACCCGCGTGCTGGTGGTGGCCGAGACCGAGGTGGGCGACCGGATCGAGCGGTGGTGGCGGGCCGACGGCGCGCTGTCGGCCGCGGCCATCGGCCAGCGGGTGCGGTGGCAGCTCGAGGGCTGGCTCGGCACCGGGCGCAGTCGGAGCCGGTGCACGGGCGGGATCAGCCGGCTGGAGCTGGTGCCCGACGAGGTCCGCCCCGACGAGGGCCTGCAGCTCGGGTTCTGGGGCGGCACGAGCGAGGCGGGGGAGCGTGCGCTGCGGGCCCTGGCCCGGGTCCAGGCGCTGGTCGGCGCCGACGGGGTGCTCGTGCCCGAGTGGCAGGGCGGGCGGTCGCCGGGCGAGCAGTACCGGCTGGTGCCCCTCGACGCCGTCGACCTGTCGGCGCGGGCCGAGCGCGGCCCCGAGCCCTGGCCCGGGGCGCTCCCGTCGCCGTCGCCGGCGGTGGTGTGGCCCCGGCCCCGGCCGGTCGAGGTCCTGGACGCCGAGGGCCGGCGGGTGGCAGTGGGCGGCCGCGGCCTGATCTCGGCGCCCCCGGCCCGGGTGCACCTGGGCCGTCCTGTCGATGACGGGAGCGGCGACGGGACCGGCCGTGCCGGCGACGGGACCGGCCGTGCCGGCGACGGGACAGTGCGCGTGCGGGCGTGGGCCGGGCCGTGGTGCGTCGACGAGCGGTGGTGGGACGCGGTCGGGCACCGTCGCCGCGCGCGGCTGCAGGTCGTGCTCGAACCCGACGGCGGCGCCGAGCCGGCGCGGGCCGGTCACCCGAGCACCGGTGCGGCCCACCTCCTCACGCTCGAGGACGGGCGCTGGTGGCTCGAGGCCACCTACGACTGACCGCTCGCCCCGCGATCGGCCCTCACCCACGCTCGGCCCTCCCTCAGCCGAGCGCGCGAGCGCAGGCGCGAGGGGTTCAGGCGAAGTCGGTGTCGCGGATGCGGGAGCCGGGCTGGTAGTTCTCGCCGGCGGTGAGGTCGACCCGCTCGAGCAGCCGCTCACACGGCGGCTCGAGGTCCTCGGCGAACTGCAGCGACCGGTGCACGCCGAGCAGCTCCCACGGCGTGGTCGTCAGCGCGTCGGTGCGCTCCTCGATGTCGCGCCGCAGGGCGATGCCCTGGTCGGTCACCCGGCGCTCGCCGTCGTCGCCGACCTCGACGAGGCCCTTCTCGGCCAGCCCGTCCCAGGCTGCGGCGATCTCCTCGGGCGAGCTGCCCCGGGACGTCGGGAGCCAGTCGCTCTCGTAGCGGAGCCAGGCGTTGTGCAGCACCGACGCCTCGACGCCGGTCAGGCCCGCGGCGACCACCGCCGCCCAGTGGGTGTCGCCCCGCCACTCGCGGAGGCAGTTCACGGCGTGCCAGCCCGACAGCACCGGGTCATCGGGGCGCGGCATGCGGAGGTGGGCGGCGGCGAGCACCCGGCCGACCATCGGGAGCCGCTCGACGACCGCCCAGAGGTGCGGGCCGAGCTCGGCGAGCGGGTCGAGGATGTCGGGCGCGTACGCCGTCAGCCCCTCGAGCACGGCCTCGTCGCGGGCCTCCCAGCACCGCGCCGGACCGTCGGGACCGGCGAGGTCCAGCGCCATGGCGATGCCGATCGGGCTGATCGAGCCGAAGGCGGCCGTCACCGCATCGGGGCCGGCCGGGGCGAGCGGGGCCGAGCGGGCGGCGATGTAGCCGAGCGGGCCCGGCAGGCCGATCGCCTCGTAGCGGGCCACCGCACCCGGGTCCCAGAAGATCCAACCGATGGTGGTCTGGACGGAGCGGGCGTTGCGGCGGGCGATGGCGATCCAGTTCGGTTCCACGGCGGTCGTTCGTACCACCCCACGGCGCGCCGGGTCGCGAGAGCGGTCACAGGATCTCGCCACGTCGGGCACCCGACGCGTCGGTCGACCTGAGAAACTGTTGCGAGACACGCGCCGGGAGACGGCTCCCGGCCGTGAGAGGGAGGTTCCGTCCGTGACCGCAGCCGAGGAGACCGCAGCGACCGAGCCGCAGGGGCGGGTCCTGATCGTCGAGGACGAGGTGGCGCTGGCCGACGGCGTGGCCCGCGGCCTCACGGCCGAGGGCTTCGAGGTCGACGTCGTCCACGACGGCATCTCCGGCCTGGAGACGGCGCGGTCCGAGGACATCGACGTGATCGTCCTCGACATCATGCTCCCCGGCATGAACGGCTACCGGGTGTGCCGCACGCTGCGCGAGGAGGGCGTCGGCACGCCGATCCTCATGCTGACCGCCAAGCAGGGCGAGTACGACGAGGCCGAGGCCCTCGACACCGGCGCCGACGACTTCCTGTCCAAGCCGTTCTCGTTCGTCGTGCTCGTCGCCCGCATCCGCGCGCTCCTGCGCCGCTCCGCCGACGGCCGGGCCCAGCCCCTCGTGATCGGCGACCTCGTGCTCGACCCGCTGGCCCGCACCTGCCGCCGCGGCGACCAGGACATCTCGCTCACCACCCGGGAGTACGAGCTGCTCGAGGCGCTCATGCGCAAGCCCGGCCAGGTCGTGTCCAAGCAGGACCTGCTGGAGCGGGTGTGGGGCGCCGACTTCGAGGGCGACCCGAACGTGGTCGAGGTCTACGTCGGCTACCTCCGCCGCAAGATCGACCGGCCGTTCGACCGCAGCGACATCGAGACCGTGCGCGGCGTCGGCTATCGGATCGGCACCGGAGCCGATGCCTGAGGCGCCGGAGCCCCCTGCGTCCCCGCCCGGCCCCTCGGCGACCGGGCCCGCCGCCGGCACCGCCGATCCCGTCGCGGGCCCGGCCCCCGACGACACGAGTGCCGCCGCCGGCGTCGCCGACGAACCCGCGACCCGCACCCGCATGCGGACCCGGGTCGCGCACTCGGTCCGCTTCCGCCTGACCGTCGCCGTGGTGCTCGTGGTCGGCCTGTCGCTGCTCGGCGGCGGCACGCTGCTCACCAAGTGGGTCGAGTCGACGCTGACCAACGACCTGCGGACCCGCAACGAGCGGATCGTCGCGTCGATGGCCGAGATGATGAACCGGGGCAAGGTGCCGACCGAGCTGTTCGACACCCCGTCGCAGCTCGAGGGCGAGTTCAACGACCAGATGATGTCGGACTCGTTGATCAGCCGGGCCCGCGATCTCGAGCAGGTCATCTCCTCGACGTACTTCTACCTGGACGGCGCCGCCTTCTCGCAGATGAAGGTCAAGGGCGTCGACGACCAGAACCGCCTCGTGCTGTTCGGCCGCGTCGGCCCGGCGCTGCCCGATGCCGACGACGCGGTCGAGGTGACCCAGACGGTGCGGACGCAGTGGGGCGACCTCACCATCCACGCGGTGTCGCCGCTCGACGAGATCGACCGGTCGGTCGGGGCGCTGCGGGCCGCGCTGTGGCTCGGACTGCCGCTGCTCGTGCTGTGCGCGGGCGCCATGACGTGGATCATCACCGGCCAGGCCCTCGCGCCGGTGGGCGCGATCACGCGCCGGGTGCGCGACCTCAGCGGCACCAACCTGGACGCCCGCGTCCCGGTCCCACCCACCGAGGACGAGATCGCCCTGCTCGCCGTGACGATGAACGACATGCTCGACCGGCTCGAGAAGGCGTCGGTCAAGCAGCGCCAGTTCATCTCCGACGCCAGCCACGAGCTCCGCTCCCCGGTCGCCTCGATCCGCACCCAGCTCGAGACGGCGCTCCGCTACCCCGACGACGTCGACTGGGCCGACGTCGCCCGCACCGTCCTGGCCGAGGACGACCGGCTCGACCACCTGGTCGGCAACCTGCTCGCCATGGCCCGGCTCGAGGAGGGCCGCTTCGGCCCCCGCTCCGACGTCGACCTCGACGAGCTGGTGATGGGCCAGAAGCAGCGGCTCTCCGGCCTGCAGCTCGACCTGTCCGGCGTGTCGGCCGGGCGGGTGTGGGGCAACCGCGACGAGCTCACCAGCGTGGTGCGCAACCTGCTCGACAACGCCGCCCGCCACTGCACGTCGAGCGTCGCGGTGACCGTCCAGGAGGAGGGCCCGTGGGTCGTCCTCACGGTCGGCGACGACGGCTCGGGCGTGCCGCCCGAGGACCGACAGCAGATCTTCGAGCGCTTCTCCCGCCTGCAGGAGGGCCGGGCCCGTGACGAGGGCGGCACGGGCCTCGGGCTCGCACTCACGAAGCGGATCGTCGAGCACCACGGCGGTCGGATCCACGTGGAGGACGGCGACCTGGGCGGCGCCCGGTTCGTCGTCTCGCTCCCGTCGGCGAACTGGACGGGCGCGGCGGACCCGGCGGTCGACGAGGTCGACGGCACCCCCGACGAGACCACCGGGGCCGACGCGGTCACACCCGACGCCGGCGCGGCGCCACCCGGGGCCGACTCGGTGCCGCCGGACGTGGTCGCCGCGGCGCACCCCGACGACCGGTCCGGCTAGGGCGGCGACACCCGATCGTGCGCTCGGGCCGCCGCCCGAGGCGCCGGGCCGCCGTGGGATCCCGGGCTCAGCGCCGGCCGGCGACCGCGTCGTCGAGGTCGGGCGCCACGCCGCCGTGCTCGGTGAGGAAGCGCTCGAAGGCGACCCGCGGCATGGGCGGGGCGTAGAGGAAGCCCTGCACCAGGTCGCAGCCGGCCTCGGACAGGAACGTGCGCTGCCCGTCGGTCTCGACGCCCTCGGCCACCGCCACGATGCCCAGGTTGTGCGCCAGCGTCAGGATCGCCCGGGTGATCGTGCCCGAGCGGTCGTCGCGCAGGTCGCCGACGAAGCGCCGGTCGATCTTCAGCGTGTGGAACGGCAGCGTGTGCAGGTATGACAGCGACGAGTAGCCCGTGCCGAAGTCGTCGAGGGCGATCAGGAACCCCAGGTCGTCGAGCAGCTCGAGCCGGGCGGCCGCGGCGCGGAGGTCCTGGACGAGCAGGCTCTCGGTGATCTCGAGCTCCAGCTGCGACGGCGACACGCCCTCGTCGGCCAGCGTGGCGGCGAGCCGCTCGGTGAAGTCGCGCTGCTCGAACTCGGTGGGGGAGATGTTGACCGCGATGCGGGCCCGCGGCGGCAGGATGCGGTCCCGGCTCCAACCGGCCACGTCGCGCGCCACGGTCGACAGGACGAGGTCGCTCACCGCGCTGATCGCGCCGGTGGCCTCGGCGGTCGGGATGAACACCGACGGCGGGATCGGCCCCTCCTCGGGGTGGTGCCAGCGCACGAGCGCCTCGGCCATGGCGATCGAGCCGGTGCGCAGGTCGATGATGGGCTGGTAGTGCACCTCGAGCTGGCGGGCGGCCGCGGCACGCCGCAGGTCCCGGTCGAGCGCCAGCCCGGTGCGGGTGGCGGCGTCGAGCGCGGGCTCGTAGAAGCGCAGCCGGTTCCGGCCCTCGAGCCGGCCCGTGGTGAGGGCGCGCTCGGCGGCGGCCAGCAGGCGCTCGGCCTCGGTCGCGTCGACGGGCGAGCGGGCGACGCCGATCGAGGCGGTCAGCCGGATCTCCAGCCCGTCGACCGTGATCGGCGGCTGCAGCCGGCGCTGCACCTCCTCGGCCACTCGGCGCAGCTCGACGTCGAACGCCAGGCTCGGGCCCGAGCCGACGACGATGATCAGGAACTCGTCGACGCCGACGCGGCCGATGTGGAGCCGGCCGCCCTCGGGGTGGCGGTCGGACAGGTCGCGGACGCGGTCGGCCATCTGGACGAGCACGACGTCGCCGACGGTGGGGCCGAAGGTCTCGTTGACCATCCGGAAGTTGTCGAGGTCGACGTGCAGCACGCCGACCCGGACGGGCTCGTCGCCCTCGCCGGCCAGCGACGCGGCGAGGTGGGCGTACGTCGAGCGCCGGGTCCCGAGCCCCGTGAGCTCGTCGGTGTCGCGGAGCGAGTCGATCCGCTGCGCCAGGCCGACCTCGCCGGTCAGGTCCTCGAGCACGACCACCGCGCCACCGGGCACGGGGTGCGCCGACATGCGGGTGTGGGTGCGCTCGGTGCGGCTGAGCGCGGTGCTCCACACCGGTCCGATGGCGGGTTGTCCGGTGCGCAGGCAGATCACCCCTGCGGACTCCTCGGGCGTCGTGGCCCGGTCGCCGTCGGCACGGAAGACCCACGGCGGGTCGAACACCGAGCGGTGGCGGACCTGGGCCTGGGTGCGGCCGACGAGCCGGCAGAAGGCGTCGTTGACCTGGTCGATGCGGCCCGACGGGTCGACGACGGCGATGCCGTCGCGCAGCGCCTGGATCGTCCGGCGGAACCGCTCGGCGCCCGCGTCCGCCGACGGCGGCTCGCCGGCCTCGGCGGTGGCGTCGGCGTCGGTGGGCTCGGCCACCGAACGGGACGAGATCGTGACCACGTCGGTCTGGACGGTGCGGTGCCGTCCGACGTCGAGGTCGGTGGTGACGGCGTGGCCGTGGCGGGTGGACAGGCCGACGCGCACGTGGTGCCGGCGGTCGCCGTCGACGTGGTCGAGGAGGAGCCGCCAGCCCTCGACGGTCAGGGCCGGGTCGACCATGGTGAGGAACGAGGCGCCGACGAGCTCGTCGGGCCGGGCGCCCACGGCGGTGGCCCCGGCGCGGTTGACCGCCAGCACGGTCCCGTCCTCGGGGGCGAGCGCCCAGACGCCCTGGTCGAGCTGGTCGAGCAGCACCGCCGACAGGTCCGTGGGGACGGCCAGCGGCGTGGCCGACGACGGCTCGGACGGACCGACGAACGGCGACGGTTCAGCGGGCGACGGATCTGCCGGCAACGAGGAGGGCTCCTGCAGGGTGCGGCGAGCCGGAACCTCCGGATCGCCGTTGGCGACCAACCCTACGGTCGCACCGCGGCCGATCGGTGGACCGTCGGGCACCCTGCTGTCACCCTCCGGGCGCGGTCCGTCTCGCCCTCCGGCGGGGTCCCGGCTCACCCTCCGGCGGGGTCCCGGCTCACCCTCCGGCGGGCCCGGACCGGGGAGGTCCGCCGGCGTCGCGCCTCAGAGCCGGCCGGCGGCGCGTGCGGCGGCCTCGGCTGCCTCGAGCTGGCCCTCGACGATGGCGAGCCCGGCGTCCCAGAACCCGGGGTCCTCGAGGTCGCAGTCGACGATCCGGCCGAGCTCCGCGGGCTCGAGCGACCCGCCCGCCGACAGCAGCTCCAGGTACGACGGGACGAACGACGCCCCTCGTTCCTGGTAGCGGGCGTACACCGACAGCGCGAGCAGCTGGCCGTACGCGTAGGCGTACACGTAGCCCGGCGTGCCGATGAAGTGCGGGATGTAGCTCCACCAGGTCCGATAGCCCTCGGTGATCTCGACCGAGTCGCCGAGCATCGATTCCTGCGACCCGGCCCACAGCTCGCCGAAGCGCTCGACGGACAGCTCGCCCTCGTCGCGGCGGGCGGTGTGGACCGCGTCCTCGAACCGGTTCATCGCCACCTGGCGGAACACCGTGGCGATCGAGTCCTCGAGCGTCGAGGCCAGCAGCGCGAACCGCTCGTTCGGGTCGTCGAGCCGGGCGAGCAGGGCGTTGTTGGTGACCGTCTCGCCGAACACCGACGCCGTCTCGGCGAGCGTCAGGGGCGTCGACTGGTGGAAGACGCCCTGGCCGCGGGACAGGTAGGCGTGGAGCCCGTGGCCGAGCTCGTGGGCGAGCGTCAGCACGTCGCGGTTGCGGCTCGTCCAGTTGAGGAGCAGGTAGGGGTGGTGCGAGGGGACCGTGTAGGCGCAGAACGCGCCCGGGCGCTTGCCCGGCCGGACCGGCGCGTCGATCCAGCCCTGGTCGTAGAACCGCTGGACGATCTCGGCGAGCTCGGGCGAGAAGCTGGCGTACGCCTCGTGGACGAGCGACGACGCCTCGCGCCAGCCGATCTCGGACTCGTCGGTGGCGACCGACGCCATGCGGTCGTAGTCGGCCAGCCGGTCGAGCCCGAGCACCTGCGCCTTGAGGCGGTACCAGCGCTGCGCGATGTCGTAGCGGGCCACGACGGCGTCGACGAGCGCCTGCACCGAGTCGTCGGTGGCCTCGTTCGACAGGTTCCGCGACGAGATCCAGCTGGGGTAGCGCCGCAGCCGGTCGTCGGTGGACTTGTCGAGCAGCAGCGTGTTGAAGACGAACGCCCGCGTGCGCAGGCCGGGGGCGAGCCCCTCGGTCACGGCGGCGGCCGCCTGCTGTCGGACCCCGCGGTCGGGGTGCTGCAGCAGCGACAGGCCCTGCTCGAGGCCGACGGTGGTCACGCCGGTGGGGTCCGCGTCCTCCCCCCGCTCCTGGCTGCCGAGGCCGGCGGGGAGCTCGATGGTGATCGCGGACGTCAGCTCGTCGAACAGGCGTACCCACGCCCCGGCGCCCGAGACGGACTTCTCGGTGAGCAGCACCTCCTCGGGCTCGCTCAGCAGGTGGTCGCGGTAGCGGCGGGCGGAGCGCAGGTGGTGCGCGCAGAAGTCGAGCACCGGGTCGGCGAGGAGCTCCTCCACCCGCTCGTCGGGCAGGGCGGCCCACTCGATCTCGAAGAACACGAGCTTCGAGGCGATCGCCGTGCCCCGCTCCTGCACCTTCATCATCAGCGCGCCGCGCTCGGGGTCCTGGGTGTCCTCGGAGAAGCGGAGCATGGCGTAGTAGCCGGCCCGGCCCTGCAGCTCCTCGAGCTCGGCCGAGCGGTGCATGGCGTCGGCGAGCGCCGAGGCGCTGAGCTCGCCGATGGTGCCGCGCAGGTTGGCCAGCTCGTCGGCCAGGACGTCGGACCGGTCGAGCAGGTCGTCGACGGTCGTGCCGTCGAGCAGCGGCTCGAGGTCCCAGGCCACCTCGGCCGCGGTCAGGTCGGCGTCGGGCGGGGTGCCGCCCTCGTCGGTGGTCGTGCCGGCGTCGTTCGGTGTGGTCGCGCTCACGGATCGTCAGGCTAGGGGGGTACGGTCCGATCCGTGGACGCACCCGCTCCCGCCACCCGCTCCGACGCCGGTCCCGACGCCCCCTCCGAGGGCGCCGCGGCCGGCGAGCGCTGGCTCGCCCCCGACGCCGAGGTCGAGCGGATCGACCTCGGCCGCGGCTCGTGGGTCGACGTGGTGCGGGGGCTCGTGCCCCGGGCCCAGCAGGTCCACGACGAGCTGCTCGTCACGGTGCGCTGGCAGCAGTCCCGGGTGTACCGGTACGAGCGCTATGTCGACGAGCCCCGGATGGGCGGTGGCCAGTCGGGTGCGAACCGCCACCCCGCCCTCGTCGAGGTGTCCGACTGGCTGTCGGACCGCTACCGGGTGCCGTTCGACGCCGTCGCCATGGCCCGGTACCGCCACGCCGCCGACAGCGTCGGGTTCCACCGGGACCGGGAGATGCGCTGGCTCGAGGACACGGTGATCGGCGTCCTCAGCCTCGGCGCCCAGCGCTCGTTCATGCTCCGGCCGATCGGCGAGCGCCGCACCGCGCACGACGACGACATGGTCGCCGACACCGGCCGCACGTTCGACCTGTTCCCGGCCGGCGGCGACCTCATCGTGATGGGCGGCCGGTGCCAGGCCGACTGGCTGCACGCGGTGCCCAAGGTGCAGGGCGGCGTCGCCGTCGGCGACCGGATCTCGGCGCAGTACCGCTGGACGTCCCGCAAGGGGAAGCCCGACATCCAGCCCGGGTTCCGGGCGCCCCGCTTCTACAGCCGCTGACGCACCGCGCCGGTCGGCGCAGGCGCGGATTCCCCCGGGATCGCGGCCCGGAACGCTGGAGGGCGGGGGTCGGGCGGCCGATCAGAGGTGGATGGCGATGACCGCCACCTCCCCGAGCGGCGACCGGACGCTGGTGCGCTACGACATGACGCGCCTCCGCGGCGTCAGCGACTGCGTGTTCGCGGTGGCCATCACGATCCAGGCCGTCGTCGCCGCGATCCCCGCCGCCGACGCGACCCGGCACGAGGTCGAGCGGTTCCTGACCGCCGAGGCCGCGGGCTACGCCGCGTACGTCGGCAGCTTCGTGCTCGTCGGCTACGTCTGGCTGCAGCACCACCGGATCTTCGGCCTGCTGCGCCGTGTCGACGGCTGGACGGTGTTCGCCAACTTCGCGCTGCTGTTCTGCGTCGTGGTCCTGCCGTTCCTCGGCCGGCTCAGCGGCGACTTCCGGTCGCTCAACGTCCCGCACGTGCTGCTCGGCCTCGACGTCGCGGTGATCGGCGGGCTGCTCGCGGCGATCATCGCCCGGAGCCGGGCCCGGGGGGCGTTCGCCGAGGTGGTCCCGCCTCGTGCCGTGACGATCCTCCTGTGGCGCTGCGTCGTGCTCACCGGCTCGTTCCTCGTGGCCGGGGCGCTGTCGCTGCTGCAGCCGGGGTTGATGGGGCTCGGCTGGCCGCTCCTGCTGGTCGGGTCGCTCGTCGTGCGCCGCCAGCTGGGCCGGATCGACGAGGCCGACGTCGGCTCGCTCGACGACGACGTGCGGGTCGACGACGACGAGGCACCGTCGGTCGGGTCCTCGGGGCGCCAGCTGCAGTCGCTGGCCCGCATCACCGGGTTCAGCGACAACGTCTACGCGTTCGCCATGACGGTCGTGGTCATCCAGCTCCGCGTGCCGGCTCGGACCGGCATCACGTCAAACGTCGACCTGCTCGAGGCCCTGCACCGCGACGTCCTGCCGCTCGTGACCGGCTACCTGCTCGGCTTCGTGGTCATCTCGTTGTTCTGGATCGCGCACTGCCGGTACTTCCTGGTCATCACGCGCCACGGCGCGTCGCTGCCGGCGTACAACCTGATGCACCTGATGGCCCTGGCGTCGCTGCCGTTCGCCAGTCTGCTGTTCTCCGACTTCCTCATCCCGGCCACGGCCGTCGTGTACTCGGTGATCGCCGGGCTGACCGCGCTCGGGCTCTCGGCGCTGTTCCTGTACGCGGCGCGTCAGGACCTGCTCAGCGACGCGCTCACCCCCGACGAGCGGGCTCGGGCCCTGCGCTCGGCGTGGGCCATGCCCGCGACGTTCCTCGTGTCGATCCCCGTCGCGGCCGTCGCGCCGGGCCTGGCGGGCGTGGTGTGGGTGCTGGCCGGCTTCACCAACCGCCGGCTGGTCCGCGGCCACCGCTGACGGCCAGGCCGGAGGCGCCGCCGACGGTCCCGCTCCCGCCGCTTTGTTCCACCGCATCGACGCTGGAACGTCGATCCGGTGGAACAGAGCGGGTCGGGGGAGCGCCCTCGCCGGTCGAACGTGTGTTCGATAGCCTGCGGACGTGGGCTTCAACAACCCCGACGTCCCCTGGTCCGAGATCGAGCGCCGCCTCTCGGACCGCGGCTCGGCAAGTGACTGGTGGGCGGACGACCCGATGGCCCGTCGGCACCGCGAGCCCGCGCACCCGGGCGACGGCGGCGACAGCCCGGCCTGGTCGCGCCACCGCGAGGAGTACCGGGCGCCCGCCGACCTCGGCCGTGGTGCCCGGGAGGGCGGCGAGCGGGTCCCGTACGCGGAGCTGCACTGCCACTCGGCGTTCTCGTTCCTCGACGGCGCGTCCCAGCCCGAGGTGCTGGCCGAGGAGGCGGCCCGCCTGGGGCTCGACGCGCTGGCGATCACCGACCACCACGGCTTCTACGGCGTCGTCCGCTTCTCGCAGGCGGCCCGGGCGCTCGGCCTGCCGACGGTGTTCGGGGCCGAGCTGACGCTCAACGCCCCCGAGGCCCGGCCCGGCCCGGCCGACCCGTCCGGGCGGCACCTCTTGGTCCTGGCCCGGGACACCGTCGGCTACGCCCGGCTGGCGTCGCTCCTGTCGCAGGCGCAGATGGCGGGGGAGAAGGGCCGGCCGCAGGTCTCGTTCGCCGATCTGGCCGAGGCGGCCTCGGGTCGGGCCCGCGGCCACTGGGCGGTGCTGACCGGCTGCCGCAAGGGCACGGTCCCCGCCGCGCTCGTCGACGACGGCCCGGCCTCGGCGGAGCGCGAGCTGCGCAGCCTGGTGGCGGCGTTCGGGGCCGAGCACACCTTCGTGGAGCTGTGGGACCACGGCCAGCCGCTCGACTCGGCCCGCAACGACGCGCTGGCCGAGCTGGCCGTGCGGGCGGGGGTGCAGCCGATCGCCACCAACAACGTCCACCACGCCACGCCCGCCGAGCGCGACCTGGCCGCGGCGCTGGCCGCGGTGCGGGCCCGGCGCAGCCTGGACGAGCTCGACGCCTGGCTGCCCGCCGGCGGCCAGGCCCACCTGCGCTCGGGCGCCGAGCAGGCCCGGCGCTTCGCCCGCTACCCGGGCGTGGTCGGGGCGGCCGCCGAGCTCGGCCGCTCCTGCGCGTTCGACCTGCGCCTGGTCGCCCCCGAGCTGCCGCCCTACCCCTGCCCGCCCGACCCCGACGACCCGACCGGCGCCCCCATGACCGAGGCCCGCTTCCTGCGCCACCTCGTCGAGGAGGGCGCCACCCGCCGCTACGGGTCCCGCCGGGCCGAGGACGTGCCCGGCGCGTGGGCGCAGATCGACCGGGAGCTCGACCTCATCGAGGCGCTCGGGTTCCCCGGCTACTTCCTGATCGTGTGGGACATCGTCGAGTTCTGCCGGCGCGCCGACATCCTCTGCCAGGGCCGGGGCTCGGCGGCCAACTCGGCGGTGTGCTTCTCGCTCGGGGTCACCAAGGCCGACGCCGTCCGCCTCGGCCTGCTGTTCGAGCGGTTCCTGTCGCCCGAGCGCGACGGCCCGCCCGACATCGACCTGGACATCGAGTCCGGCCGCCGGGAGGAGGTCATCCAGTACGTCTACGACCGCTACGGCCGCTCCCACACCGCCCAGGTCGCCAACGTCATCACGTACCGGTCGCGCTCGGCGGTGCGCGACGCCGCCAAGGCGCTGGGCTTCGCCGCCGGCCAGCAGGACGCCTGGTCCAAGGAGCTCGACCGCTGGGGCGGGGTGCCGTCGCCGGGCGGGAGTGGTGTCGATGGGGGAGCCGCCGAGCGCGACGTGTCGATCCCCGGACCGGTGCTGGCGCTGGCCGAGCGGTTCCAGGACCTGCCCCGGCACCTGGGCATCCACTCGGGCGGCATGGTGATCTGCGACCGGCCGGTCGTCGAGGTGTGCCCCACCGAGTGGGCCCGCATGGAGAACCGCTCGGTGCTCCAGTGGGACAAGGACGACTGCGCGGCGGCCGGCCTGGTGAAGTTCGACCTGCTCGGGCTGGGCATGCTCAGCGCGCTGCACGGCTGCCTGGACCTGCTCCGGGACCACCAGGGGATCGAGGTGGACCTGGCCGCGATCCCGCAGGAGGACGCGGTCTACGACATGTTGTGCCGTGCCGATTCGGTCGGCGTGTTCCAGGTGGAGTCACGGGCGCAGATGGCCACGCTGCCCCGCCTGCGACCCCGCTGCTTCTACGACCTGGTGGTGGAGGTGGCGCTCATCCGCCCGGGTCCGATCCAGGGCGGGTCGGTGCACCCGTACATCCGGCGCCGCAAGGGCGAGGAGCCGATCACGTACCTGCACCCGCTGCTCGAGCCCGCGCTCACCAAGACCCTCGGCGTGCCGCTGTTCCAGGAGCAGCTCATGCAGATGGCGATCGACGTGGCCGGCTTCAGCCCGTCCGAGGCCGACCAGCTCCGCCAGGCCATGGCGTCCAAGCGGTCGCAGCGGCGCATGGCCGAGCTGCGCCAGCGGTTCTTCGACGGGCTCGCGGTCAACGACATCACCGGCGACACCGCGGTGGCGGTGTGGGAGAAGCTCGCCGCCTTCGCCAACTACGGCTTCCCCGAGTCGCACTCGGTGAGCTTCGCCTACCTCGTGTACGCGTCGTCGTGGCTGAAGTACCACCACCCGGCCGCGTTCTGCGCCGCGCTGCTCAACGCGCAGCCGATGGGCTTCTACTCGCCGCAGTCGCTCACCCAGGACGCCGTCCACCACGGCGTCGAGGTCCGCACCCCCGACCTCAACGCCTCGGCCGCCGACGCCACCCTCGAGCCGCCCGCTTCGTTCCCAGAACCTGGGGCGAACACCCCAGGATCTGGGAACAGAGCGGGCGGGGATGGTGGTGGGGCCCGCGAGCGGGACGACGGGGACCCGGCCACCTGGGGGCGGGGCGGGCCGGCGGTGCGGCTGGGCATCTCGTCGGTGCGGGGCATCGGCGACGACCTGGCGGCCGAGATCGCCGAGGGCCGCCCGTACGCCGACGTCGGCGACCTGGCCCGGCGGGTCCGGCTCAGCACGGCGCAGATGGAGGCGATGGCCACCGCCGGCGCGTTCGGCTGCTTCGACGGGTCCGACGGCCGGCCCCTCGACCGGCGCCGGGCCATCTGGACCGCCGGGGCCGCGGCGCGGGCGGGCGCCGACCGGCTCCCCGGTGTGGTCGTCGGGATGGAGGCGCCGCGGCTGCCGGGCATGGACGAGTGGGAGGAGTCCGTCGCCGACCTGTGGTCCACCGGCGTGTCGCCGGGCGGCCACCCCACGCGCTTCCTCCGGGAGCGCCTCGACGGCGAGGGGGTGCTGCCGGCCACCGCGCTGCGCGACGAGCGCGACGGCACGATCGTGCGCGTCGCCGGCGTCGTCACGCACCGCCAGCGCCCGGCGACGGCGTCGGGCGTGACCTTCCTCAACCTCGAGGACGAGACCGGGCTCATCAACATCGTGTGCTCGATCGGGTGCTGGACGCGATTCCGCACGGTCCTGCGCTCGGCCGCCGCACTGGTCGTCCGGGGCAAGCTCGAGCGCAGCCCCGACGGGGTCGTCAACGTGGTCGCCCACCACGTCTCGCCGCTGCAGGTCGCGGTCGGCACGCCGTCGCGCGACTTCCGCTGAACCCGTCCCGGACACGCACCGGTCGACCGACCTGCGCCGCTACCGTGGCGATGGGAAGACGCCCGCCACCCACTCGTGCGCACAGGAGACCCACCCATGCCCATCCACGGTTCGCTCTTCACCGAGTACGCGGAGACCACCGGCCAGGATCCGTTCACGCTCCAGAACAAGAAGATGCTGAAGATCCAGATGCAGTACGGGCCGGTGAACGCCAAGCTCGGCTCGATGGTCGCCTACCAGGGCGACGTCCGGTTCACGAACACCGGTTCCGGCGGCCTCAACAAGATGCTCAAGTCCAAGCTGACCGGCGAGGGCGTGAACATGATGGTCGCCGAGGGCACCGGCGAGCTCTTCGTCGCCGACCTCGCCTCGGAGATCCAGCTCTTCTACCTGGAGAACGACATGGTCTCCGTGAACGGCAACAACGTGCTGGCGTTCTCGTCGTCGATCGAGTGGGACATCCACCGGGTCAACGCCGGGCGGGCCTCGATGATGGCGGGCGGCATGTTCAACGTGAGCCTCCGCGGGACCGGCTACGTGGCGGTGACCACCAAGGGCGACCCGGTGTGCCTCGACGTGTCCGGCGCGCCGACCTACGCGGACGCCGAGGCGGTCGTGCTGTGGACCTCCGGCGTCAGCATGGACGTCCGGGTCGACACCGGTGGCCTCAAGTCCATGCTGCGGGGCGGCACGGGCGAGCTCGTCCAGATGGCCTTCGGCGGCCAGGGCTACGTGATGGTCCAGCCCTCCGAGTCGGTCGTCGAGGGCGGCGCCCAGCAGAACGCCCAGCAGTCCTCGGGCGGCGGCATGCTCGGCAACCTGCTGGGCGGCTGATCCCGCGCCGCGCCGACACGCTCCCAGCCTCCCGGCCGGTGGGCCAGCCCATGCCTCCCGGCCGGTGGGCCAGCCCATGCCTCTCGGCCGGTGGGCCAGCCCATGCCTCTCGGCCGGCGGGCCAGGGGCGGGTGGGTTGGTGACCGTTGACCGCCTCGCGTTCTTCAACGCGCCCGTCGATCTGCCGATGGTGTCAACGTGGCCGTCCTTCGCGTCGTTGATCAACCCGTGGTCCGCCGCGGGGAGCGAAGGGGTGCCGGCGGTCGATCCGCCCGCCGGGGCCTGGCCGCGGCCGTCCTGACGACGTTCCTGCCGGTGCTCGTCGCCGTGGCGCTGCTGCCCGGCGCCGCCGACGCCTCCGGCGGCAGCGGGGCCAAGGGCACCGGGCCGACGACGACCGCGCCCGCCGCCGGGGCGACCACCGCTCCGCCCACGACCGCGCCGGCGCCCACGACCGCGCCCGCCGCCGAGTCCACGGACGTCCTGACCGCGAACCGCGACCAGGTCCTCGCCGAGGTGGCCACCTTCGACGCCCGCATCCGGACCGCGGAGACCGCCGCGGTCGAGGCCCAGGCCCGCGTCGACGCCGCCGGCGCCGCGGCCACGACCGCCCAGGCCAAGGCCGACGAGGCGGCCCGCAGCGCCGAGGAGGCCGCCGACCAGGTCCGCTCGTACGCCGTCGAGGCGTTCGTCCGGCCGCCGGCGCAGGACGCGCTGAGCACGATGTCGATCCAGGAGACGAAGGACGCCGCCTACGCGACCGACGTGCTCGAGATCGTGGCCGATCGCCGTCGTCGCGTCGTCGACACGATGGTCGCCGCCAAGGCCGTCGCCGAGCACGACCGGGCCGTCGCCGACGCCGCCGCCCGTGACGCCCAGGCGCAGGTCGACCGGGCCGAGGAGCAGGTGGCGTCGCTGCGCTCCGCCCGGGCCGCCCAGGCCCGCCTCGCCTCGCAGCTCGACGACCGGCTGGACCAGAAGCTGGCCGAGGCCGCCGCGCTCAGATCGGTCGACTCGGCCGCCGCCAAGGACCTGACCGCCCAGGAGGTCGCGCTGCGCTCGAGCGGCCCCGCGTCCTCGTCGTCACCGGCCACGACCACGCCCACGACCCCCACCCGTCCGTCGCCCGGGACGACCACGCCGCCGAGGGCCCCGACCACCACCGTCAAGCCGCCGACGAAGCCGCCGACGACCACTCCGCCGCCGGTCAACGTGCCGCCGCTCGCCTCCTGGTCCGACATGACCAAGGCCGGGGGAATCTGGGTGCACAAGTCGATCGCCGGGCAGGTCTCCGCGCTGATCGCCGCGGCGCGGGCCGCCGGCATCAACCTCAGCGGCGGCGGCTTCCGCGACCCGTCCGAGCAGATCGCCCTGCGCCGCGCCCACTGCGGCACGTCGGACTACGCGATCTACCAGATGCCCGCGTCGCAGTGCACCCCGCCGACCGCGCGCCCCGGCACGTCGATGCACGAGCGCGGCCTGGCCATGGACCTGCAGTCCAACGGCCGCCTGATCACCTCTCGGTCGGACCCGGCGTTCATCTGGCTCGCCGCCAACGCACCCCGCTACGGCTTCTACAACCTGCCGTCGGAGCCCTGGCACTGGAGCACGAACGGCAACTGACGCCGTCCGTGCCCGCGACCGCAGGGCTCGTCAGGTCACTGGCGGAGACGGGCGAGCAGCCGCAGCATCTCCAGGTACAGCCACACCAGCGTGACGAGCAGGCCGAAGGCCCCGTACCAGTCCATGTAGCGGGGGAGGCCCTGCTGGACGCCGCGCTCGATGAAGTCGAAGTCGAGGATCAGGTTGAGGGCGGCCACGGTCACGACCACCAGGCTGATCACGATCCCGAGCGGCGACCCGCTGGTCCAGAAGCCCTCGCCGACGCCGAACAGGTTGGCGATCAGCATCACGCCGTAGACCACGGCGATGCCGAACGTCGCGGCGATCACGCCCTTCACGAACCGGGGCGTCGCCCGCAGGATCCGCAGCCCGTAGAGCACCAGCATCATCAGGAAGACGCCGAGGGTGGCGACGATCGCCTGGGCGACGATGCCGGGGAACTGGGCGCCGTAGAACGCCGAGATGGCGCCGATGACGTAGCCCTCGCAGATGGCGTAGCCGATGCCGGTGATGCGGGCGAGCTTCGGCTTGAAGGCCGTCAGGATGGCCAGGCCGAGCGCGGCGAACAGCGCGACGAACAGCAGCCACGGTCGCTGCATCGTGGCCTCGAAGACCGGGTTGCCGTTCTGGTCGACGCGGCCGAGCGGGTCCTCGACCACGGTCACCGACTGCCAGCCGAAGATGGCGGCGGCGAAGAGGAAGGCGAACAGGACGAGCGAGGCGGCGGCGACGCCGCCCATCGTCATGACCTTGCCGTCGGTCGCCGTCGGGATGCCGGTCCGGCCGCCGTAGCCGAGCGCCGCGTCCGCGCCGCCGGAGGTGCCGGTCGTCGCGCCACCGCCGGCCAGCCCGCCGGTGATCGCACCGTGCGCCGGCGGCGTGGCGGCACCTGCCCCGCCCTGCATGCCCTGGGCGCGCTCCCACTCCTGGGCCGGCGACAGCCCTCCGGAGCCGCTCGACCCCTCGAGGCCGAACGCCTTGTCGGTCAGGATCGGGTTGCGTGACATGGCATCCTCTCGATGCGTCCGGGAACGCCCGGTCCGTGTGCGGACGACCCGTCGGGTCGGTGCGAACAACGTACTCGGGTCGATCCGCCTCCACGGGGCGGGTACGGACGTCGGACAGCCGCGGTCGACCCGGTCCGAGAGGGCCGACGGCCACCAGATCAGGGGGACGGACATGACCTTCGAGGTGCCGGAACAGGTCAGGGGGGTCCGCGACGAGGTCGAGGCCTTCATGCGCGAGCGCGTCGAGCCGGCCGAGCCGGTGCTGCACGAGGGCGGCGACGAGGCGGTCGAGCTCATCCGCTCGCTGCAGTCGCAGGCCAAGGCCGAGGGGCTCTGGGCGCTCGGCCACCCGAAGGAGCTCGGCGGCGGCGGCCTGCCGTTCATGGACTACGTGTACGTGAACGAGGTGCAGGGCCGCAGCGAGTTCGGCCAGATCGCGCTCGGCACCTACACGCTCCAGGACTCGATCATGCTGAACAAGTACGCGTCGCCCGAGTGGCGCGACGCGTACCTCGCCCGCCTCGTGCAGGCGGAGGTGTCGCCGAGCTTCGCCATGACCGAACCCGAGGTCGCGAGCTCCGATCCGACGCAGCTGCGGACCCGCGCCGAGCTCGACGGCGAGGAGTGGGTGATCAACGGCCACAAGTGGTTCACCACCGGTGCCAACCGGGCCGCCTACACGACCGTGATGTGCCGGACCGAGGACGACGACGTGTCGCCCTACCTCGCCTACTCGATGATCATCGTCCCGACCGACACGCCCGGCTACGAGATCGTGCGCGAGACGCCGGTGCTCGGCATCCGCGGCGGCCACTGCGAGCTGCGCCTGACCGACGTCCGCGTGCCGGCGAGCAATCTGCTCGGCCCGCGCGGCCACGGGTTCGTCATCGCCCAGGAGCGACTGGGCCCCGGACGGATCTTCCACTGCATGCGGTGGCTCGGGCAGGCGCAGCGGGCGTTCGAGCTGATGTGCGAGCGGCTCAACACCCGCACCGCGTTCGGCGAGCCGCTCGCGGCGAAGCAGCTGATGCAGGCCCACGTCTTCGAGTCGTACGCGGAGATCCAGTCGTGCCGGATGCTGACGCTGCACGCCGCGGCGGCGATCGACCGGGGCGAGCAGGCCCGGGTGGAGATCGGGACGATCAAGGTCGTGGGCGCCCGGATGCTGCACAACGTCATCGACCGGGCGATCCAGGTGCACGGCGCCGCCGGGCTCACCGACGACACGCCGCTCAGCTTCATGTACCGGGCGGCCCGCTTCGGCCGGATCTACGACGGCCCCGACGAGGTCCACATCCACACGGTCGCCCGCCGGATCCTGAAGACCACCCGCGACGGCGGGCGCTGGGAGTTCGCCCGATGACCCACTCCTCGTCCGCATCGGCGATCGTGCGCGGCGGCGGCACCGAGTTCGAGCGCGACACCGCGGTCGAGGCGCTCGGCGACGGCCGCTACCGCGCCCGGATCTCACCGGCGTGGTGGATCGTGCTGGGCCCGAACGGCGGCTACGTGGCCGCGATCCTGCTCCGGGCCGTCGTCGCCGAGGTCGCCGACCCCTCGCGCCGGCCGATCTCGGCGACGTTCCACTACCTCCGGCCGCCGACCGAGGGCGACGTCGAGGTCGAGGTCACGATCGAGCGCGCCGGGCGCAGCGTGAGCAACGTCTCGGCCCGGATGACCCAGGACGGCCGCCTGCTCGTGCTGGCGCTCGTGGCGGTCGGCGCGCCCCGGGAGGGCTCGCTCGAGTTCGACGAGACCGACGGGCTGCCCCGGGCGCTCGACGGGTCGACGGTGCCACGGTGGTCCGAGATCGAGCCCGCCCCGATCGACCCCGAGCGCGACATCCCGATGCGGGCCCGCTACGAGATGCGGTGGGGCTTCGGCGGGGTTCCGTTCGCGGGCGAGCCGGGCGCGACCGCGGAGACCGGGGGCTGGCTCCGGCTGAAGGAGTCGCCGGTGGTCGACGAGATGGTGCTCGTCGCCATGTCGGACGCGTGGATGCCGCCGGTGTTCAGCCGGGCCGCCGAGCAGCTCGCGGTGCCCACCGTCGACCTGACCGTCCACTTCCGGGGCCGGCCGTCGGACTCGCTGGCGGGCCCGTCGGCCGACGGCGAGGAGTCGGCCTGGTGCTTCGTGCGCTTCGCCAGCCCGGTCGCACGCGACGGCTACCTGGTCGAGCACGGCTCCGTGTGGGACTCGACGGGTCGGCTGCTCGCCGACGTGCGCCAGCTCGCCGTCGTCATGTGACCGTTTCTGACGCCACGAGACGGTGCTGACGACGCACGGATGTCACGAGAACCCGGGGATTTCGGCCAGTCGACCCACCGGTGGACCTATCCTTTCTGTCCCATATGGACGACCGACCGCGAAGTCTCAAGGCCATGCTCGCCGAGGCGAAGGACACCTCGGAGATCATGGTCGACCTGGCCTACGCGGCCGTCTACTTCAACGATCCCGGCATGGCCGACGAGCTCGGTGAGCTCGAGGAGCAGCTGAACGACCTGACGCAGGAGATGAGGGCGATCTGCATCCTCGCCGTGCGCCGACCGGCAGAGGCCGAGGGCATGGCGTCGGTCCTGCAGGTGATCTCGGCGATCGAGGGCATCGGCAACGCCGCGGTCGACATCACCCGGATCGTCACCCACCGCCTCGGCATCCCGAACGAGCTGATCGCCGACCTGTCGAACGCGGACGAGGTGTCGCACCGCGTGTGGATCCGCGAGGGATCCCACTTGGCGCACCGGCCGCTGAAGGATCTGGAGATCCCGGTCCAGTGCGGCATGCGCGTGGTGGCCATCCGTCGCGGCCGCTCGTGGATGATCGAGGAGATCGACGGCGACGTCGTGCTCATGCCCGGCGACGTGCTGTTCCTGCGAGGGTCGCCCGCCGGCATCGCCCGCCTCCACGAGCTCGCGGCCGCTCCGACGTGGGAGCCGCCCGAGGTCCCCGAGCCCGACGCGCTGACCGACCTCGACCGCGCCGTCGACGTGCTCGTCGAGATGAAGGACGTGTCCGAGGCGGCGGTCGGCCTGGCCTACTCGGCCCTCGCCCTGCGCGACGCCGGCCTGGCCGCCGAGGTCAACCACTTGGCCGAGCGGCTCGACGAGATGAAGGACCACCTCCAGCTCTGGGTGCTGCGCGCCGCCAAGCACGACGTCGACCCGTCGCCCCTGCGGGGCCTCCTGCAGCTCGCCGCGGCGGCCGAGGAGATCGGCGACCAGGCCGCCCAGATGGTGTGGCTGATCACCGACGGCATCGAGGTCCACCCGATCGTCAACATCGCGCTCGGCGAGGCCGACGTCGTGGCCACCCGCGTGCCGGTCGCCCCCGGCTCGGTGGTCGACGGCAAGTCGCTGGCCGAGCTGCAGCTCGACATCGAGCCCGGCTTCTGGATCCTGGCGATCCGCCGGGACAGCCGCTACCTGTACCGGCCACGCGGCTGGGTGCGGCTCACCGCCGGCGACGACCTGATCGCCACCGGCCCGCACGAGGGTCGGGAGCGCCTGGCCGAGCTCTGCGGGTGGCGCGTGGTCGAGGACGAGGACGACCCGACCGGACAGATCGACCTCGAACCGCTCCGGGCCGCCCTCAGGGGCTGATCTCCGCCCGCCGGCGGCCGCGACTTTCTGACCGCTCCCGTCCTGGGTGGTTCCGCCCGTCGACCTCGACGACGCTCGCTGCCACCATTCGGCGTCGTGGGACACGGGCGGGCGCGCGGCGCGTTCTCGGGGTTGGCGATCGCCGGCCTGGTGTGGTGCACCGCCACGCTCCTCGCGGCGGTGGTGGCCGCCGGGCCGGCCGGCGCGTCCACGTGCCCCCACGACGGCCTCGCCCGCACCGAGGTGCGCGCCGAGCTGCAGCTCGTGCCGTTCGGGCCCACCTGCCGGCACGAGCGCATCGACCCCTTCGGTACGCCCTACGACGACGTCGAGGTCGACCCGCCGGAGCCGGTGTGGCGCACCGCGCTGGCCGCCGGCGCGCTCACGGGCCTCGTCGGCGCGGCCGGCCTGGTCGGGACCCGTCGCGACGACGACGGGGCGGACGCCGAGGCGGGCGGCGAGGGCGGAGCCGACCCGGGCACCGACCGCGAGCGGGAGCCGGTCGCCGCCGGGCGCGACGACCGGTGGTCGGGCCGCTGACCCGGTTGTGCCTCGGCCAGCGCGACGCGCCACGTCGCATCGAGTTCCCGACGTGATCACGTCGGGAACCGTGCACACTGGCGGGGTGGGGGAGCACCGGCCCGGAGGTCCAGCGGTCACGACGACGCGATCGGGCCGGCGGGGTCGTGCCGCGCCCGGCCCGTGGCTCGCGCCGTCGATCCTGACGGGGTCCCTCGTGCTCGTCGTCGTGGTGTTGGTGGTGCCGTGGCTCCTGACCGCGCTGTCCTTCGGGTTCTGCACGATGCCGAGCGGGGGCGAGTACGACTACGGCACGATGCGGATGTCGGTCGTGCCGTACGGCCCCGTGTGCGAGGACGTCCCGACACAGCCGTCGGTCTCGTTCGGTCCGTCGCTGGTGTGGACCGTGGTCCCGGTCGTCGGCGCACTGGTCGCGGTGGTGTCCGTCGTGGTCATCGGGGTGCGGGCCCGTCCGATCCCGACCGCGGCGGTCGACCGGGGCTCGTGGTGGGACCAGGTCGGCGCTTGGGCGGCGGTCGGTGTCGTGGGCGGCGGGGCAGCCAGCGCCGCCATCGTGGGTGGTGGCGCCACCGCGGTCGCCGTCGCCGACCACGCGTTCGGACCCGGATCCGGGCCGGGCATCCTCGAGTCGGGACTGTTCGGGACCATCGTCGGGGGCATCGTGGGCGTGGTCGCCGGACTGGTCCTCGGCGTGCTCGTCGCTGGCTTCGTCTCCCTCGGAGAGACACGCCGCTGGCCGTCGACCCCCGGCTCCTACGCGGTCGTCGCCGCGTCGCTCTCCGGACCGGCGTCGCTGGTCGTGCTGATCCCGGCGCTGGGGTTCATGAACGCGTCGGGTTGGGCCCTGGCGCTCCCCCTCGCGGTGTCGGCGGTGGTCGCGGTGCTGGCCGCACCGGCGGGATGGGTCGCGTGGCGCCTGGTGGAGCGGATGATCTCCGCACGGGTCCAGCGCCGCAGCCCCGGGGCGGGCGGCGTCCGCTGGTCGACCGTGCCGACTCGTCCGTGAACGGGCGCCGGTAGCGTGGTGCGGGTGACCGACCCCCTCCGCCTGCTCACCGTGCACGCGCACCCCGACGACGAGTCGTCGAAGGGCGCGCCCACCGTCGCGCTGTACAAGACCCAGGGCATCCCGTCCACGTTGGTCTGCTGCACGGGCGGGGAGGCCGGAGACATCCTGAACCCCGCGATGGATCGCGACGACGTGCGGGAGAACCTCGCCGCAGTGCGGCGCGAGGAGCTGGCCCGGGCGACGGAGATCATCGGCTACGACCACGTCGACCTGCTCGGCTACCACGACTCCGGCATGCCCGACACGCCCGAGAACGAGCGCTCCGACAACTTCTGGAACGCCCCGATCGACGAGGCGATCGGCAAGCTCGTCGCCATCATCCGGCGGGACCGCCCACAGGTGGTCGTCACCTATCCCGAGGACCAGTCGCACTACGCGCACCCCGATCACCTCCGGGTGCACGACATCACGATCCCGGCGTTCGACCGGGCTGCGGACCCCGACTGGTACCCCGAGGCCGGTGAGCCGTTCCAGCCGCTAAAGCTGTACTACTCGGCCTGGTCGAGCGCCCGGATGATCGGGATGCACGAGAAGTTCCTCGAGCTCGGGCTCGAGTCGCCGTTCGACGAGACGTGGCGGCAACGTTGGGCCGACGCCTCGCAGGACGACCTGATCACCACGAGGGTCCCCGTCGGCGACTTCTACCAGGTGCGGGAGAAGGCGCTGCTCGCCCACGCCACCCAGATCGATCCGGACTCGCCGTTCTGGTTCGGCCTGCCCTCCGACGTCGCGCGTGACGTCCACCCCTACGACGACTACATCCTCGCCCGGTCGCTCGTCGACACCCAGGTGCCCGAGTCGGACCTGTTCGCCGGGGTGCCCGGACGATGAGCACGCTCGCCGAACGCCTCGGCTACTCCGCGGACGACCGGCTGCTGATCGTCAACTGCGACGACCTCGGCATGTGCCACTCGTCGAACGAGGGGGTCTACGACTCGCTGCGCAACGGCCTGGCGACCTCGGCCACGCTGATGGTGCCGTGCCCCTGGGCGCGCGAGGCCGCGTCGCACTACCGCGGCGAGGACGTCGGCGTGCACCTGACGCTCAACGCCGAGTGGGAGCTGTACCGGTGGGGGCCGATCACGGTCGCGCCGTCGCTGCTCGACGGCGACGGCGGGTTCCCGCGCACCGTCGTCGACGTGTGGGACCACGCGGACCTCGACGAGACCCGGCGCGAGCTGCGGGCGCAGGTGGAGCGGGCGATCCTCTGGGGCTTCGACGTCACGCACCTCGACTCCCACATGGGGACGCTCCAGATGCGCCCCGAGTTCTTCGACATCTACCTGGACCTGGCGATCGACTTCGGCCTGCCGATCCGGCTGTCGGGGTGGTCGACCCAGGAGCTGACCGGGTTCCCGCACCGCCAGCTCGCGGAGGACGAGGGCGTGATCGCGCCCGACCACCTCATCTTCTCGACCGGGATGGGCGCTCGTCCGGCGTTCGAGCGGTTGATCCAGGACCTTCGGCCGGGCGTGACCGAGATCTTCGCCCACCCCGCCACCGACCACTCGGAGCTGCGGTCGCTCGCCCCCGACTGGGCCACCCGCGTCGAGGACCACTTCCTGCTCACCGGCGACACCGAGCTGAGGGCGATGGTCGAGCGCTCGGGTGCCGTGCTCATCGGGTGGCGCGAGCTGCGCGACCTCCAGCGCGCCGGCTGACCCGAGGTCGCAGGCCGGCTCAGTGGTCGACCGGGGGGTCGGCCGCGCAGGCGCCCCACAGCCCGGCGCCGGCGGCGCGAGCGTCGGCGACCGCCCGACGGAACTCGTCGGTGTGGGCCACGTTGGGCGGGTAGGTCAGTAGGCCGGCGTAGCCGTCGGCGGCGAGCGCCAGGTTCACGAACAGGCCGTCGGACGCCCGGTACACGTACGCGAGGAGTCGTTCGTAGCGATCACGCTCCTCGACGTCGAGCACGAGCCGGACCCGCGTGCCCTCTGGGAGCAGCTCGCCGGTGTGCTTCGACGCCTCCTTGCCGAAGCACTCGACCGGCGCCCCCTGCTTCACGCTCTCGGGGGTGTCGATGCCGATCAGCCGGACGCGCTCCTCGGCGCCGCCGAGGTCGGCCACCAGCGTGTCGCCGTCGACCACCCGGACGACCGTCGCGTTGCCCTCGACCGCGCCGGGGCCCCGGGGCTCGCCGCCGGCCTCCGGGTCGGAGCCGCAGCTCGCCAGCACCGCTCCCGCAGCCAGGATCGTCGCCGCGAGCAGCAGCACCGCCGGTCGCGGCACCGGCCGGCGGGTCGGAGGGCGGTCGCCACCCGGGCGGGCGATGCGCGTCGCCGCGCCCGGGTGGGCCACGTCAGATCCGCTCGATGATCGTGCCCGTGCCGAGCCCGCCGCCGCAGCACATCGACACGAGCGCCGTCTGCTGGTCGGCCCGCTCGAGCTCGTAGAGCGCCTTCGTCATCAGGAAGGCGCCGGTGCCGCCGAGCGGGTGGCCCAGGGCGATGGCGCCGCCGTTGACGTTGGTCTTGTCGAGGTCGGCGCCGACCTCCTTGGCCCAGGCCAGCACGACCGAGGCGAACGCCTCGTTGATCTCGAACAGGTCGATGTCGTCGATGCTGCGACCGGTCCGCTCGAGCAGGACCTTGGTGGCATCCATCGGGCCGGTCAGCATGAGGACCGGGTCGACGCCGACCAGGCACGTGTCGACGATGCGGGCCCGCGGCGTCACGCCGAGCTCGGCCGCCTTCTCGGCGGTCATCAGCAGCACCGCGGCGGCGCCGTCGGAGATCTGCGACGACGAGCCGGCCGTGTGGACGCCGTCCTCGCGTGCGACGGGCTTGAGCGTGGCCAGCTTCTCGAGCGTCGTCTCGCGCAGGCCCTCGTCGCGGTCGACGACGTGGGTCGAGTCGAGCGGGTTGCGCTCCTCGTCGAGGTCGGGGGCGGTGACCGGGACGTACTGGCCGGCGAAGCGGTCCTCGGCCCAGGCCTGGGCGGCGAGCTGCTGGCTGCGGAGGCCGAACTCGTCGCAGTCGGCGCGGGTGACGCCCCACTTGTCGGCGATGCGCTCGGCGCCCTCGAACTGCGAGGTGAACTCGTAGCGGCCGAAGTAGGTCCTCGGCACCGGCACGCCGAGGCCGAGCTTCTTGTTGGAGTTGGACCCGATCGGGATGCGGCTCATGGACTCGACGCCGCAGGCGACGGCGACGTCGGTGACGCCGGCGCCGACGAGCGCGGTGGCCAGGTTGGTGGCCTGCTGGGACGAGCCGCACTGCGTGTCGACCGTGGTGGCCGCCACCTCGAGCGGGAGGCCGGCCGACAGCCAGGCCATGCGGGCGATGTTGAAGGACTGCTCGCCGACCTGGCTGACGCAGCCGCCGACCACCTGGCCGACCTCGGCCGGGTCGACGCCGGTGCGTTCGAACAGGGCGGACTGGACCTGGCCGAGGAGCTCGGCGGGGTGGACGCTCGACAGGCCACCGTTGCGGCGGCCGATCGGGGTGCGGACGGCATCGACGATCACGACTTCGGACATGGCGGCATCCTACGGATGTCGGCGAGGGGCATCCCGTCGGAGGGGCATCCCGTCGGAGTGGCTCCCGGTCGTGATCGGCGCCGGGTGCGATCGCCGGTCGGTCAGGCGGCGTGGGTGCCGGTGATCCCGCGGGCCTGGCGGGCGAGCTCGGCCTCCCGCTCGGCCTCCTCCGCCGCCTGGCGGTCGGCCACCCGGCGGTTGGCGTCGGCCAGGGCGGCCCGGGCGGCGGCGATGCCCTTGCGGCCCGTGGAGATCGTCCGGCGATCGAGCCAGCCCTGGTGCTCGACCGAGCGGCGGTGGGCGCCCCGCGCCGTCGTGCCGGGCTCGGGCGCCGGTGCGGGCAGCACCGTCAGGGAGGGGGTCCGGTCGGTCGGGGTGACGTCCGCGGCCTCGTCGCCGGCATCCTGCCGGGCGGGTGTCGCCGGGACGGAGATGAGCGTGAGCTGCGTGGTCATGGCACCAGCATGCCGAGGGGGTGTGACAGTGCTCCACGGGGACCGGTCCCCGCTGAGGAGGCGCCGCGCGATCCGCTGAACGGCGCCTCAGACGGGCCGCACCATCCCCCTAGTGCGAGAAGGAGGTGCCCTCCTCCTGGCTCATCGGCACGGTGACGGGATGGCGCTCGAGGAACTCCACCGCCTCCTTCATGTCGTTGAGCAGGGCGTTGATCTCGTCGGTGGTGATCTCGAGGCGGATCAGCGCCCGCTGGACGACCTGGGTCGACAGGTCGCCGGTGAGCGGGTACGCCGGCACCTGCCAGCCCCTCGTCCGCAGGCGGTCGGCCAGCTCGTACAGCGTCCACGTGACGCCCGCGTCCTCGCGGAGCTTCCACGTCACCGCCGGGATCCCGACGGCGGGGTCGCCGTCGTAGATCAGCTCCAGCGGGCCGACCTTCGGCAGCTGCTCGGCGAGGTGCTTGGCGGTCGCGTAGCTGCTCCCGTGGGCGGCGGCGTACCCCTCTCGGCCCAGGCGGAGGAAGCCGGCGTACTGGGCGATGATCTGCCCGGCGGGCCGGGAGAAGTTGATCTGGAACGTCGGCATGTCGCCGCCCAGGTACGTGACGTGGAACACGAGCTCCTCGGGCAGCTCGGCGGCGTCCCGGAACAGCACCCAGCCGACGCCGAGCGGGGCCAGGCCGAACTTGTGGCCCGACGAGCTGATCGACTTCACGCGCGGGAGGCGGAAGTCCCAGACCAGGTCGGGGGCGAGGAACGGCGCGGTGAACCCGCCGCTGGCGGCGTCGACGTGGATGTCGACGTCGAGCCCGGTGCGCTCCTGCAGGTCGTCGAGCGCCGCGGCCAGGTCGGCCACCGGCTCGTAGATGCCGGTGTAGGTGACGCCGAGCGTCGGGACGACGCCGATCGTGTTCTCGTCGATCTGCTCGAGCATGGTCTCGGGCGTCATGCCGTAGCGGCCGTCGGCCATCCCGACCTCGCGCAGCTCGATGTCCCAGTAGCGGGCGAACTTGTGCCACACGACCTGCACGGGACCGCACACGAAGTTGGGGGAGTCGGTCGGCTTGCCCTCGGCCCGGCGGCGATTGCGCCACCGCCGGTGCATCGCCATGCCGGCGAGCATGCACGCCTCGGACGAGCCGATGGCCGACGTGCCCACGGCGTCGTGGGTCTCGGGCGCGCTCCACAGGTCGGCGAGCATGTGGACGCACCGGCTCTCGATCTCGGCCGCCGTCGGGTACTCGTCCTTGTCGATCAGGTTCTTGTTGATGGAGAGGGCCATCAACTTCATGATCTGCTCGGGTTCCCAGGTCGAGCAGAACGTCGCCAGGTTCTGGTGGGCGTTGCCGTCGAGCTCGATCTCGCGCTCGACGATCTCCTCGACCATGCGGCGGTCGGTCGCCTCGGTCGGGAACTCGAAGCGGGCGATCTCGCTCGAGAGGCGGGAGACGGCGGCGGTCAGCTCGTCGACATCGGAGCGGCGGTGCAGCGGCATGGGCTACAGCATGCCCGCGACCGGGCGAGGGCGCCGTCACCCGCCGGGGCCGCGCCGGCGCGCCGGTAGCCTGCGCCCCGATGGACGCCGCCGAGTTCCTGGGCCTGGAGCCGACCCACAACCCCGGGCGGTGGCTGCTGCCGGTCACCGACGGCATCATCACCGGGGGCAACTTCCTCTTCGGCGGGTGCGGGCTCGGCGCCGCGGTGGCGGCGATGGAGGCGGTGTGCGAGCGGCCGCTCGTGTGGGCCACGGCGCAGTACCTGAGCTTCGCGACGACCGGCGAGATCATGGACCTCGACGTCACGGTGGCCGTCAGCGGGCGCAACACCGCCCAGGCCCGCGCCGTCGGCCACGTCGGCGACCGCGAGATCCTCACCGTCAACGCGGCGCTGGGGGAGCGCGACCTGCCGGTCGAGGGCCAGTGGGCCGTGATGCCCGAGGTCGCCCCGCCCGAGGAGTGCCGCGTGCGGGCGCCGCGCTTCGGGCTCGAGCGCTCGATCATGACCCGGCTCGACGTGCGGATCGCGGTCGGCCGGGGGTGGGAGGACCTCGACGGCCACCCGGTGCCCGACGGCCGCTCGGCGCTGTGGGTCCGGGTCCCCGACGTCGAGATGTCGGCCGCCGCGCTGTCGATCCTCGGCGACTACGTCCCGTTCGGCATCTCCCAGGCGCTCGGGGCCTGGTTCCCGATCAACAGCCTCGACAACACGCTGCGCGTGGTGCGCCTGGAGCCGAGCGAGTGGGTGCTGATCGACATCCGCGTCGACGGCCTGCACAACGGGTTCGGCCACGGCTCGGTCCACCTCTGGAACCAGGCCGGCACGCTGCTCGCCACGGCCAGCCAGTCGACGCTCGTCCGCAACCACCGCCTGGACTGACCGTCGAGCCGCTTCGGTAGCGTCCGGGGCGTGAGCACCGACGCGACCGCCGCCCCGTCCCCGAGCGCCGAGGCGGTCGTGGCCGCCCTCGACCTCCCCACGAAGGTGCGCCTCCTGTCGGGGCGGGGGTTCTGGGCGCTCGAGCCGGTGCCGGCCGGCCCCGGCGGATCGGGTGGCATCGACGGGATCGTGGTGGCCGACGGTCCGCACGGCCTGCGCTGCCAGGTGACCGCGGCCGACCACCTCGGCCTGGCGCCGGCGCAGCCGGCCACGTGCTTCCCGACTGCGGCGGCGCTCGGCTCGACGTGGGACGTCGAGCTGCTCGAGGAGGTCGGTGCGGCGATCGGCGACGAGGCCAGGGCGCTGGGCGTGTCGGTCGTGCTCGGGCCCGGCCTGAACCTGAAGCGCCACCCGGCCGGCGGCCGCAGCTTCGAGTACCTGTCCGAGGACCCGCTGCTCGGCGGTCGCCTCGCCGCGGCGATGGTGCGTGGCATCCAGGCCCGGGGCGTCGGGGCCAGCGTGAAGCACTACGCGGTCAACAACCAGGAGTCGCACCGCCTGGTGGTCGACGCGGTCGTCGACGAGCGGACGCTGCGCGAGCTCTACCTGCGCGGCTTCGAGATCGTGGTGACCGAGTCCGACCCGTGGACCGTTATGTGCTCCTACAACCGGGTGAACGGGACCTACGCATCGGACCACACCGAGCTGCTGACGACGATCCTGCGCGACGAGTGGGGCTTCGGCGGCCTGGTGATGTCGGACTGGGGCGCGACCAACGACCGGGTCGCCGGGGTGCGGGCGGGTCTCGACCTCGAGATGCCCGGCAGCGAGGGCGCGTTCGACGGCGAGGTGCTGGCCGCGGTCGCCGACGGCTCGCTGCTCGAGGCCGACGTCGACCGCTGCGCCACGCGGGTGGTCGAGCTCCTGCAGCGCGGCCGCCTGGACGGCGCCCGTCCCGACCCGCAGCACGAGCAGCACCACGCGCTGGCCCGGCGCGCCGCGGCGGAGGGGTCGGTGCTGCTGGTCAACGACGGCGTCCTGCCCCTCGCCGCCGAGGGGACGATCGCCGTGATCGGCGGCTTCGCCACCCACCCCCGCCACCAGGGCGCCGGCAGCTCGCAGGTCAACCCGACCCGGCTCGACCGGGCCCTCGACACGATCCGCGAGCGCGTCGGCGGCGCCGGGACCGTCACGTTCGCCGAGGGCTACGACGCCCGCACCGGCCGCTCGACGCCCCGGCAGTTCGCCGAGGCGCTGGCGACGGCCCGGGCCGCGGACGTGGCGGTGGTCTTCGCGGGCCTGCCCGCCGCGTGGGAGTCCGAGGGCTTCGACCGGACGACGCTCGACCTCCCCGACGACCACGTCCGGCTCATCGAGGCGCTCGCCGCGACGTCGACGCCCGTCGTGGTCGTGCTGAGCAACGGCGGCGTGGTGCACCTGCCGTGGGCCGAGCGCGTCGAGGCCGTGCTCGAGTGCTGGCTCGGCGGCCAGGCCGGGGCCGGCGGCGCGACCGACGTGCTGTTCGGCGACGCCGAGCCGGGCGGGCGGCTGGCCGAGAGCATCCCCGTGCACGTCGCCCAGCTGCCCGCCGACCGCAACTTCCCGGGCCAGCCGCGCCAGGTCGAGTACCGGGAGGGCCCGCACGTCGGTTACCGCTTCCACGACACGGCGGGGGTGCCGGCGCGGTTCGCCTTCGGCGCCGGACTGTCGTACACGACCTTCGAGTGGACCGACGTCGAGGTGACCGGCGACGGGACCGACCGCACGGCCCGCGTCACGGTGACCAACACGGGCGACCGGGCCGGCTCCGACGTCGTGCAGGTCTACGTCCGCGACCCGGAGTCCGCGGTGCACCGACCCCACCAGGAGCTGCAGGGCTTCGCCAAGGTCCACCTCGGGCCGGGGGAGCGGGCGACGGTCGAGGTCCCGCTCGACCGCCGTTCCTTCGCGGTCTGGGACGTCGCCGCCCACGACTGGCTCGTCGAGGCCGGGCGGTTCGAGGTCGTCGTGGCCCGCTCCTCGGTCGACCCGGTGCAGGTGGTCCCGATCGAGGTCGCCTCCGACGACGTCGTCACCCCGGTCCCCGCGCCGGTGGACCTCGTCGCGACCGACGAGGAGTTCGCCGCGCTGCTGGGCCGGCCGGTCCCGACGCCCAAGGCGGTCCGGCCGTTCGACCGGAACTCGACCCTCGAGGACCTGGAGTCGACGGTCGTGGGCCGCCTGCTGTCGTCGGTCGTCGTGCGCGAAGGCGCCAAGCGGGCGGCGCAGGAGTTCCCCGACCCCGACGACGCGACCATCGAGATGGTGCGGTCGTCGCTCAAGGAGGGGCCGGTCCGCATGCTGGTCCTGATGGGCGGCGGGATCCTCGACTTCGCCCAGGCGGACGTCCTGCTGAAGGCGCTCGACGGTCGCTGGACCTCGGCGGCCCGCTCCGTGCTCGCCGGGTTGGCGGCGCGCCTCCGCCGGCCCTGATCGGGCCGGGCCGTCGGCGGCGCGAACGGGTCACGGTCGCGGCGCGGGCGCGCTCCGGCGCAGCCCCGGGCCGCCGGCAATAGGCTCCGCGGCCATGGCCGACCACACCCCTCCCGAAGGTCCCCGCTGGGGCATGACCGTCCCGTTCGACGGCGTGCCGCTCCACGAGCAGCGGGACTGGTTCGTCGAGCTCGAGGACCTCGGCTACACCGACGTGTGGTCCGCCGAGGCGATGGGGGCGGACGCGTTCACGCCGCTGGCGCTGGCCTCGGCCTGGGCGCCGTCGCTCCGGTTGGGCAGCGCGATCGTGCCGGCCTACACCCGGGGCCCGGCGTGCCTCGCGCAGAGCGTCGCCTCGCTCGCCGACGCCGCCCCCGGCCGGTTCGCCTTCGGCATCGGCACCTCGTCGAACGTGATCGTCGAGCGGTGGAACGGCATCCCGTTCGAGGAGCCCTACCGCCAGGTCCGCGACATGGTCCGCTTCCTCCGGGAGGCGATGTCGGGCGAGAAGGTGTCGGGCACGTTCGGCGCGTCGGAGGTGAAGGGCTTCCGGCTGGGGATCCGGCCCGAGGTCGAGCCGCCGATCCTCATCGCCGCGCTGCGCGAGGGCATGCTGCGACTGGCGGGCCGCGAGGGCGACGGCGCCATCATCAACTGGCTCTCGGCCGACGACGTCCGGACCGTCGCCCCGATCGTCCAGGAGGCGTCGTCCGCCGCCGGTGGCGGCCCCAAGGAGGTCGTGGCCCGCATCTTCGTGGCGCCGACGACCGACCGTGACCTGGTCATGAAGATGGGCCGGTTCGCGATCGCCGCCTACCTCACGGTGCCCGTGTACGCCGCGTTCCACGAGTGGATGGGCCGGGGCGAGCAGCTGGCCGAGATGTGGCGGCTGTGGGGGGAGGGCGACCGGCCGGCCGCGCTGGCTGCGATCCCGGACTCGCTCGTCGACGAGCTCATCGTGTGGGGCAGCCCCGAGGAGTGCCGGGAGCACGTCGGCCGCTACGTCGAGAACGGCGTCACCACGCCGGCGATCGCCATCCTGCCGTTCGGCCTCGACCAGCGGCAGGCGATCCGCGACCTCGCGCCGGCCTGACCTGCTCGGGCCTGCCTGCTCCGGTCTGACCCCGCTCTGGCGGCGGGATCTGTCCGCAGACGACGGATGGCGCCGCCAAAGGGGTGCTGCGGGCTCGGCGTCGTAGTCTGGGCGCATGGCCCACCCCGTGACCATCGTCGACGTCGCGCCCCGCGACGGCCTGCAGAGCGACGGCCTGATCGTGCCGACCGAGGCCAAGCTCGGCCTCATCGAGCGCATCGTCGGTGCGGGGATCCGCCGGATCGAGACCACGTCGTTCGTGAACCCCAAGCGGGTGCCGCAGATGGCCGACGCCGCCGAGGTCATGGCCGGCCTCGCCGCGCGGCGCGCCGAGGTGCCCGCGGACGACTCGCTGCGCACCGCGTCGTTCATCGGGCTGGTGCTGAACCGGCAGGGCCTCGACCGGGCGCTCGAGGCGGGCTGCGACGAGGTCAACGCCGTCGTGGTCGTGAGCGACACGTTCAGCGAGCGGAACCAGGGCACGACGACCGAGCAGGGGATCGAGGTCTGGGCCGACATCGCCGCGGCGGCCGCCGACGCCGGCGTCCCCGCCAGCGTGACGCTGGCCGCCAGCTTCGGCTGCCCCTACGAGGGCGAGGTGGCCGTCGAACGGCTGGCCGACGTCGTCGCCCGGTGCGTGGCCGTCGGCGGCGAGGAGATCGCCCTGGCCGACTCGATCGGCGTCGCGGTGCCGACCGACGTGCGGACCCGGCTTGCCGTCGCCCGCGACGCCATCGCCGCGGCGGGGACCGACCAGCGCCTCCGAGTGCACTTTCACAACACCCGCAACACCGGCCTGGCCAACGTGGCGGTGGCGGTCGAGGAGGGCGTCGACGTGGTCGACGCCTCGCTCGGCGGCATCGGCGGCTGCCCGTTCGCTCCCGGCGCGACCGGCAACGTCCCGACCGAGGACGTCGCCTACCTCCTCGACCGGATGGGCTACGAGACCGGGATCGACCTGCAGGCGCTCGTGGACGCGGTGGGGTGGATGCAGTCCGACGAGCTGCTCGGTCGGTCCACGCCGGGTGCGCTGGCCCGCGCCGGCGTCTTCCCGCGGACGACCGAACCGGCCGCCTGAACCCGCCTGGAGCAGGGCGCAGGATCTCGGGCGCGAGGCGGCGCCGCACGGGTGAGCAAGCGGTGCCCCGGTGACCGACCGGCGGGGGGTCGGTGTCGGTGTCCGCACCATCCCTCCCGACGGCACGGGCACCGACACCATGGTCGGCGCCCCAGCATCCGACCGGTGCCCAAGGGTGCAGGGCCACCGGATCGGCGGCATCGGTAACCGCTACGTAAGTGTTACGCAGGCGCTGTGGCGTCGGGCACGTCGCCCGCGCCGAGGTACTCCCTGATCACCCGCTTGTCGACCTTGCCGGATGCGTTGGTCGGCAGCGCCGGCACGCTGACCACGACGCGGGGCCGCTTGAAGCCCGCCATCCGACCGTCGGTCCAGTCGACGAGCGCCCGGGCGCGGCCCTCGACGTCGCCGGCGGCACCGTCTGACCGGTCCCACACCACGACGGCGCAGACCCGTTCGCCCCAGGTGACGTCAGGGAGCCCGACCACGGCGACGGCCGAGACCTCGGGGTGCTCGGACACGATGTCCTCGACCTCCCGGGACGACACGTTCTCGCCGCCCGAGATGATGATGTCCTTCTTGCGGTCGACGACGTAGAGGTAGCCCGCCTCATCGACGCGACCGATGTCGCCGGTCCGGAACCACGCGCCGTGGTGCGACTCGACGGTGGCGCCCGGATCGTCCCAGTAGCCCGCGCAGACCTGGTCGCCGCGCACGAGCACCTCGCCCGGCTCGCCGGGGGCCACGTCGTCGCCGCGGTCGTCGGCGATGCGGATCTGGACCAGCGGCGCCGGCCGCCCCGCCGCTGACAGCAGCCACGGCTCGTCGGCCGCGGCGCGCCGGTGCTCGTCGGGCCCGAGGAAGACGGCGTTGCCCGAGAGCTCGGTCATGCCGTAGCCCTGCGCGAGGCCGACCTCGGGCAGGTCGGACAGCGTCCGTCGGAGCAGGTCGAGCGGCATCGCCGACGCCCCGTACCCGATGCGGCGCAGCGACGCGAGGTCCGAGAGGTCATCGCCGACGTGGTCGAGCAGCATGGCCAGCATCGTGGGGGCCAGCGACACCGTCGTGACCCGCTCGTCACGGATCGCCGTGACGACGTCGGCCGCCTCGAAGCGGGGGAGGAGGACCACCGGACGCCGGCCCAGGTGGTGCACGACGACGTTGTACGCGGCCACGTGGAACAGCGGGAACGGGAACAGGTACACGTCGTCGTCGGTGATCGGCCGGGCCAGGGCGGTGTTGGTCGACGCGGCCACGATGGACCGGTGGGTGAGCAGCGCGCCCTTGGCGCGACCGGTCGTCCCGGACGTGTGGATCAGCCACACGTGCGTGTCGTCGTCCAGGCCCGATCGGGGCGGCTCGGGGTCGAGGTCGAACAGCTCGGCGGCGTCGCGCGTGCCGTCGGGGAGGGCGCTCGGACCGTCGGCGCCCACGCCGTCCAGGCAGTACCAGCGGCGGACGGCGTGGAGCTCGTCGGCGTGCGGGGCCAGCCGCGCCAGCTGCTCGGCGGAGCCGACGACCACCGAGGCCGAGCTCGACCTCAGCATCGCCGCCTGCTCGGCCGCGGTGTGGCGGATGTTGCCGAGCACGAGCAGGGCGCCGGCCCGGGGGACTGCGTAGAGCGCCATCACCAGCTCGGGTCGGTTGTCGGAGAACCAGGCGATCCGCTCGTCGCGCCCGACCTCGTGGGCGAGCGTGGTGCCCATCCTGGCGACGTCCCGTTCGAGCTCCACGAAGGTCCAGCGCCGGTCGCCGAACACCAGCGCGTCGACGTCGCCGGCGGCGCCTGCCGCGAACTCGATCACCTCGTGCAAGAGCATCGTCCGACCCTACCGGGACCCCGCTGCGGTCCCCGGACCGCGGTGCCCGCTGCCGGACCGCGGAGACCGCCTGCGGCCGGGTCGGACCGCTCAGCCGGCGAGGGCGGCCTGCACGACGCGGCCCGCCCGCCGGACGGCCTCGGGATCGCCGCCGTCGGCGGGCAGGTTGTGGATCACGCCGTCCAGGCCGGCGTCGAGCCGGCGCCGCAGGAGCGCGACCACGGCGTCCTCGTCGCCGACGAGGATCCGGCTGGTGAGCATCGCCCGCGTCGCCTCGTCGAGCACGCCCGGGTCGATGCCGCGCTGGGCCAGCAGGTCGTCGAAGCGGGCCTGGGCGTCGGCGTCGGAGTCGCCGATCACGAGCGAGCACAGCCACGTGATGTTCAGGTCGTCACGGGTGCGGCCCGCCTCGGCCAGCGCGTCGGTCGTGACGCGCACCTTGTGCTCGAGCTCCTCGCCGCCGGCGATGAGGTTGAGCGCATCGGCGTAGCGCGCCGCGAGGGGGATCGTGCGCTTCTCGCCCTGGCCGCCGATCAGGACCGGCGGCCCGCCCTGCTGCAGCGGCAGCGGGGAGTTGATGGCGTCGGCCACCCGGTAGAACTCGCCGTCGACGGTCGGGCGCTCGCCGCGGAACATGGCGGTGATGATGCCGAGGGCCTCCTCGAGCATCGCGAAGCGCGTCCGCAGCGGCGGGAAGTCGAAGCCGAGGCCGTCGTGCTCCTCCTGGTACCAGGCGGTGCCGACGCCGCACACCGCACGCCCGCCCGAGATCACGTCGAGGGTCGACACGACCTTGGCCAGCAGCGCCGGGTTCCGGTACGTGATGCCGGTGACGAGCGTGCCGACGCGCACCGAGGACGTGGCCTGGGCGATCGCCCCGAGCGTCGTGTAGCCCTCGAGCATCTCGAGCTCCGGCGGCCCGAGCATCGGCAGCTGCCAGAAGTGGTCCATGACCCACACGGACCCGTAGCCGGCCGACTCGGCCGCCTGGGCCTGCTCGATGACCCGGGGGAAGAGGCCCTCGGGCGGCACGTCGGGATAGGTGAACAGCGGCATCTGCAGGCCGGAACGGATCAGGTCGCGCACGTGCCTCGCCTCTCTGGTGGTCGCGGCGAGGCCGGGTCGGCCGGGTCGCGCTGGCGGTGGTCGCGGGCCGACCGGCGGTCGACCCGCGGCACGGTCTACTCCGCGAGCCCCACCGGTTCGTCGTCGACGATCTGGTCCAGGTACTCCGACAGCCCGTGGCCGAGCGTGGCCGACTCGTCGTCGCCCAGCGCGCGGTCCAGGTGCCACCGGGTGAGGCCCTCGGAGATCCGGGTGACCCGGCCCTCGCGCCGGTTCCGCAACGGGATCAGGTTCAGCACCTCGCCGGTGACCGTGCGGGTGATGCCCTCGTCGCCGTCGCGCCCGGTGCTGAACGTGGCGTGGACCTTCGAGTGGTACGAGCCCGTCCCGGTCCAGTCGGTGCGCAGCTGGACGTCGCGGACCACGTGCAGGTCGCGCCCGTCCCACACGAACCCGCCCCGGGTGCCGGGGCCGTCGGGGCGGGCGATCCGCGACAGCATCAGGCCGGTGCCGTCGGCGAAGTTCATCGTCAGCCAGCGGTAGTACCAGGGCGCCTGCCAGGTGCGGGGACCCCACGAGTGGTCCCGCAGCCCGAGGCCCGACACGGTCCAGGTCTGGTCCTCGACGGTGACCGTCCCGCCGCCCCGGACGAGCTGCTCGTAGTGGCCCTTGGCGAACTCCTCGCCCGGTCGCTCGTGGGACTCCTCGGGCTCACCGCCGAAGGGCCGGGCGATGCCCTGGTACGTGAGGTCGATCGACGCCGATCCGTAGGGGTTGTCGGAGAAGGCCTGGCGGGGGTCGGCCATGTCGAGGGGCTGGTCGAGCAGCACGAGCTTGCCGCCGTAGGCGACGCGCAGCTCGCCGCCGCCGTCGCCCTCGGTGCGGAACGGCTCGACGACCTCGAACGAGGCGCCGCCGGCGTCGAAGCGCTCGTTGCCGTCGATCTCCGCCCGCCGGAACATGAACGCCACCCGCCCGTCGGGGAGGTACAGGCACACGGTCATCTCGGCGTGGCCCTCGTTCGGCCGGTTCCCGATCCGCACGAACCCGCCGAGGTGGGCGGACGGGTCGTACAGGTTGAAGTACATCGACTCGTTGAAGGTGGGCTCGGGGCCCGGGTGCATGTACTCGTCCGACGGTTCCAGTCGCACGCGCATTGTGTGTCCCCCTGGTCAGGGACGGCGCTCGCCGGCCCCGGTCCGACTCTACGACCCGCTGTCGGATGCCGCCCCGGGCGCCGCGCCGGATGCCGCGCCTGATGGCGGCCCGACTGCCGCCCCGAGCTCGAGGGCGGCGCGCAGGTGGTCGGCCAGGTCGGCGACGCTCGTGTGCGCGTTGAGGCCGCTCGGGTTGGGCATCACGTGGACCGGCCGCCCGCCCAGGGTGCGCTCCTGGCGGCCGAGCGCGGCGTGGCGGTCGCCCGTCGCGTCCCGCCACCCGGTCACCCCGAGCACGCACACGGCGCCGGGTCGCAGCCACGCGCACAGGGCGTCGAGCCGCTCGAACCCGAGGCGGAACTCCTCGGGCCGCAGCTCCTTGGCGGTGGCCGTGGCGCGCTTGACCAGGTCCGACATCCCGATCGCCTGATGGCGCAGGAGGTGCACCGGGTCCCGGTCCACCGTCGCGAGCCCGGCGGCGAGCAGCGCCGGCCAGGCCCGGTTGCCCGGCCGCGCGAAGCCGACGCCCGCGTCGGCGGCGTACAGCGACGGGTTGAGCCCGACGAGCAGGAGCCGCATCCCCGGGCCGACGGTGTCGGCCAGCGTGCGCTCGCTCCGGACCTGCACCGCGATCCGGCTGCGGTCCGGGTCGGGCGCCGTCCGCTCGACGGCGAAGCCGGCGCCCTCGAGCACGTGGCCGAGGAGCGCCTCGTCCCACAGCGAGAACGACCGGCCGGGGAAGTCGTCACCGGGGTGCGGGCCGTGGTCGACCCCGGCGGGATCGGTCGAAGGGTCCTCGTCCGTCGCCGGGTCCGCCGTGAACAGGCCGAGGTGCGCTGTGGCGCCCACTCGCAGCGCCCGGTGAAGGTCCCACCACGCGAGCGGGCAGGCCCGGCGGTCGAGGTGGACGTAGCTCCGCTCGGCCCACGCGCCGTCGAGCGAGTGGCGGGCGAACGGCAGCGCCCGCAGGTCGGCCTGGACCCGGGGCGAGGCCGGCGCGTGGCGTGGGACGAGGTCGAGCATCGCCCGGGCGCCGTCGAGCGCGATCGATCCGTCCGGGAGGGCCGGGAGGTGCCAGCCCGGCCCGCACCCCAGGTCGCCGACGAGCGCACCCTCGGCGCGCCAGCGGTCGCCGAGCGCTTTCGACTCCTCCTGCCGCGGTGCGCCGCGACCCACCTCCCACTCGGCGGCGCGGGTCTCGTAGACGTCGAGCGTCGTGCGGTGGGGATCGGGCTCGGCCACGGCCGTCAGGGTTCGGTCAGCCGCCGAGCAGACCGGACTGGAGCCGGCGCATGGCGCCGAGCCACCGCTCCCGGTCGCCGGCCCGGGCCCGCTCGTAGTCGGCGACCTCGGGGTGCGGCAGGATCAGGAACCGCTCGTCGCGCAGGCCCTCGACGACGGACTCGGCGACCTCCTCGGGCTCGATCACCCGCTGGGCCTTCACGACCTCGGTGGACAGCGCGCCGTCGCCGGCGCTGCCCGGGGGCCCGAACAGCAGCGGCGTCCGCACGCCCTGCGGGCACAGGCACGAGACGTGCACGCCGCGGTCGCCGTACGTGATGGACAGCCACTCGGCGAGGCCGACCGCGGCGTGCTTGGTCGCGGAGTACGGCGCGTCGCCGAGGTTCGACAGCAGCCCGGCCGCCGACGCCGTGACGAGCAGGTGGCCCTCGCCGTCCTCGAGCCAGCGGGGCAGCAGCGCCCGGGCGGCGTAGACGTGGGCCATCACGTTCACGTGCCAGATCTGCTCCCAGACCGCGTCGGGGGCCTCGACGCCCATCGCGGTGCCGATGCCGGCGTTGGCGCAGAACAGGTCGAGCCGCCCGTGGTCCAGGTGTGTCTCGGTGATCAGCGCGCCGACCTGCGCCTCGTCCGCGACGTCGAGGGCCCGGGCCACCGCGACCACGTCGGGCGCCGCGGCCCGCACGGCGTCGGCCACCGACGCCGCACCGTCGCCGTCGAGGTCGGCGACGACGATGGCGGTGGGACCCTCCTCGGCGAAGCGGCGGCACATGGCCGCGCCGATGCCGCTGGCACCACCCGTCACGACGACCACGCGGTCCTTCAGCTCCATGGCGGCGACCCTACGCCGGGGACCGCGGGCCCGGGCGTCCTCAGGTGACGGCGTCGATGGTGGCCTCGATCGTGGCCACCCGGTCCTCACCCCACGGCAGCGGCATGATCACCGGCACCTCGACGCCCGCGTCCCGGTACTCCTGCACCGCGCCGGCCACGACCGCGGCGTCGCCGCAGATGTCGATGGCGTCGACCATGCGGTCCGACACGGCGGCGACGGCGGCCTCGCGATCGCCGTCCTGGTGGGCCGTCCGCAGGGCCGCGATCTCGTCGCCGAAGCCGGCCCGCTCGAAGGCCTGGGCGTAGGCGTCGACGACCGCGTACGAGAACAGGTCCTTCCGGCCGGCCGGCCGGGCCGCCTCGGTGTCGCACACGCCGACGTGGACGTAGGCGTAGATCGTGCAGGACCCGGGGGGCCGCTGGGCGAAGCGCTCGCCGGCCCGCACCTGCTCGACGCACCACGGGACGGCGCTGGCCGGCAGGTAGTTGAGCAGCACGCCGTCGGCCAGCTCGCCGGCCAGGCGCAGCATCCGCTGGTTGAGGGCGCCGAGCACCAGCTTCGGCCGGCGGTCACCCAGCCGGACGCCGAGCCGGAACCGGCTGGCCTTGTAGAACTCACCGTCGTACGAGACGCCCTCGCCCGACAGGCAGGCGGCGGTGAGCTCGAGGAACTCGCGCACCTGCGCGACCGGTCGGTCGCCGTAGTTCGCGCCGTGCCAGCGGCCCACCACCACCGGCGACGAGATGCCGACGCCCAACAGCACGTCGCGGTCCGGCGCCAGCGCCTGGAGGGTCGCCGCGCCCATCGCCGCCACCTGCGGCGTGCGGAGCTGGAGGGCGAGCACGCCGGTCCCGAGGCCGAGGCCTCCGACGCCGGCGGCCACCGCGCCGAGGGTGGCGAACGCCTCGGTGCTGACCGTCTCGGCCGTCCAGTAGGAGCTGAAGCCGGCGTCCCGGGCGGTGCGGGCCATGGCCAGTCCGACGTCGAGCCCGAGGCCCTGGAAGCTGGCGAACGTGAGGCCGACGGGGGCCTGGGCGGCGTCGCCGGGACCGGACGGGGACGAGGTCGGAGCCATGGCCGGGCACGGTATCCCGTGTCCGGACTGTGAACCCTCCGTGAAGCGGGCCCAATCGACCTCCGCGATGTCCCAGGGGAGGGGTACCCTCCATCGGACACCACGAGGTGACCGGCACCGGGTCGAGGGTCTGCTCCCGCTACGAGCGGGAAGGGCTCCGGGCGGGAGTCCCGGCGAGGCGAACTGGAGGACAAGGTGACCGAGGTCAAGGAACCGCAGACCGACGAGTCCATCCGAGCGGCCATGCAGCTCATCGACCAGGGCCTCGGCGACATCGCCGATCGCTCGATCGTGTCGACCTCGGAGATGGCCGACCTCCTCCTGGACGTCCGGTCGCTCCTGTCCCGGCTGGACGCCGAGGTGCACATCAACTGATCGCCGACCGCCCGGCACGGGCGGTCAGAGCCGATGGACGAACGCGTCCCCGCTCCGGCGGGGGCGCGTTCGCCGTTCCGGGCACGCTCCGGCCCGCTCCCACCCCCTGCACCCCAGACCGCCGAACTTGTACGTGGCGGTCGCCGATGTGGCGCATGGCGTACGAGTTCGTCGGCGGGCGTCGATCTTGTACGTGGCGGTCGCTGGTGTGGCGCGTGGCGTACGAGTTCGTCGGCGGGCGGCGATCTTGTACGTGGAGGTCGCCGGTGTGGCGTGTGGCGTACGAGTTCGTCGGCGACCGTCGAACTTGTACGTGGCGGTCGCCGTCCGGCCGCCCCGTCGATCTTGTACGTGGCGGTCGCCGATGTGGCGTTTGGCGTACAAGTTCGTCGGCGGGCGGCGATCTTGTACGTGGCGGTCGCCGTCCGGCCGCTCCGTCGATCTTGTACGTGGCGGTCGCCCATGTGGCGCGTGGCGTACGAGTTCGTCGGCGGGCGGCGATCTTGTACGTGGCGGTCGCTGGTGTGGCGCGTGGCGTACAAGTTCGGCTGCGGGCGGGCCCGGCGGGGCGGGGCGGGCCCTCTGCAAGAGCGGCCAACAACCCTGCGGCTGGCGGGTCAGGCGGTGACGGGGACGTCGGGCGTGCGGCGCGTGGCGATGCCGCCGGCGGCGAGCACCTCGGCGTAGGCCCGCTCGAGCGCGGCCAGGAGCCCGTCCGGGTCGGGGACGGCGACCCGGTCGGCCAGCAGGCCGAGGAACAGCCAGCCCCGGTACGACATCGTCGTCAGGTTGAACGACGTGTTGAGCAGCGGGCCGAGCGGGTAGTTGCCCTCGAGGTGCGCGCCGGCCATGTAGAGGTCGAACGGGGCGGCCCGGACGTTCGAGCACACGAAGTCGATCGCCCCGGCCGTGCGGCCGGCGATGCCGAGGAGCGCGGCGTTCGGCAGCAGCCGGGCCGCCGCCGCGGGCGCGTCCAGCGGGATCCCCGCCTGGTCGCGCTTCACGTGGTCCAGCCGCTCGTGCACGAGCCGGAACCGCTCCTCGACCGGCATGTCGCCCGTCGGCAGCAGCGCGTGGACCGGCGTGAAGGCGTTCCCGTCCGACGAGCCCGACTGGCGGTTGCTCACCGGGATGGCCACCCGCAGCTCGTCGACCGGGAGGCCCGCTGCGGCGTGGACCTCGGCGGCCGCAGTGAGGGCCCCGGTGACGAACACGTCGTTGACGCTCCCGCCGAGCGCCCGACCCGCCGCCTTCACGTCGTCGAGGTTCAGCGCGGAGCGGCCGAACCACCGCTCCGTGGAGCGCTCCGTCCAGAGCGGCGACCGGCGCCCGTCGACGGCGAGCTGCTGCACCGAGTCGACGGCGAGGTCGAGAAACCCACCGGTCCGGGACGGCACCTGCGCAGCGCCCCTCGCGACCGCGGCCGGGACGCTCCCGGCGGCCCGCAGCCCACGGAGCGCTTGGCCCCAGAGGCCCGGTGCGGGCTCCTCGATCGTGGTGGCTGCGCCGTCCGCCGCCACGACGGGCGCCTCGACGGGTGCCGACGGCGCCGCGTCGGATCGGGACCGCCGGGGCCGCTCCGACCGGTGCGGGCGATCGGGCTGCCGCTCGAGGTCGAGGAACTGCGCCGACAGGCGGATGCCGCCCTCGCCGTCGGTCAACGTGTGGTCGAAGCGCTGGACCATCGCCCCGGCACCGCCCGGCAGGCCCTCGACCACGACGAACTCCCACAGGGGCCGCTCCCGGTCGAACGGGTGGCCCGAGAGCTCGGCGGCGAGGGCGTCGAGGTCGTCGTCGCCGAGGTCGATCCAGCGGATGTGGTGGTCGAGGTCGAAGTCGGGGTCGTCCCGCCAGACCGGCGTGCTGAGGTGTCCGCCCCCCACGACCCGCTGGCGGAGGCGGGGGACGACCTCGGTCGCCGCGAGCATCCGCTCCCGCAGCACGGCCCGGTCGGGGACCCGGTCGAAGATCGTGAGGTTCGCAAATCCCGAGGCCAGGCGCGGGTCACCGTCGAGGATCCACATGACCGCCTCGAGCTGCGACATGTGGTCGTCCGCGTGCGCCGGCCCCCCGGGCTCCTGCGATGCCACCGCTGCTGACCGTACCCCGGCGCGGCGTCGCTGCGAAGGGGCGATCTCGCGGTCGGTGCGAGGCGGCGTCGACCCGCTCAGGCGCGGCGGCCCGGCGCGGGCCAGGCGACGCCGGCGACCCTGCCGAGCGCGGAGCCGACCACCGCGCCGCCGACGAGGTCGGTCGCGTGGTGCGCCCCGACGTGGACCCGGCTCCACGCCACCGCCGCGGCGAGGCCCCACCAGAGCGGCGCGGCGCCGAGGTCCGCGGTGAGCAGCGTGGCGGCGCAGGCGCCCGCCGAGGCGTGCCCGCTGGGGAACGACGAGGTGAGCGGCGTCCGCAGGCCATGCGGGTGGTCGGTGACGTGGTCGGGCCGTGTGCGCCGGAACAGCGTCTTGATCGGGCCGTTCACCGCGGCCTGCTCGGCGACCAGCACGACGCTGCGCCGGAGCGCCCGACGGCGGCCCGCTGGGCCGCCCACGACCGCGTCGACGGCGTTGATCCCGTGCCACAGGAGGCTGTGGTTGGCCGCCTGCGACAGCGCGTAGAGCGCCCGATCGGCGGCGGCGTGGCCCCGCAGCCGGGCCGCGACGGCGTCGACGGTGCGGTCGAGCACCAGCACCGGCGTGGAGTCGAGGAGGACCGAGGCGAGTCCCGGCCCGGGGCCGGGCCGATCGGCCGCGGCGCTCAGACGGCCTCCGCGCCGGTGAGGTCGAGCGCCCGCTGCGGACCCGGACGGGACGACAGCGACACCGCCTGGGCGGGGTCGCCCCCGAACGCCGGGCAGAACGCCTTGAAGTTGCACCAACCGCACAGGGCGGACGTCTTGGGACGGAAGTCGTCGCGCTCGCAGGCCCGCTCGACCGCCGACCAGATGGCCTCGACCTTCCGGGCGACGCCGCGTGTCGACTGCTCGGACGGGGTCGTGGTGATGACCTGCGGCTGGTCGCCCAGGTAGACGAGCTGCACCTTGGACGGCCGCTTGCCGAGCACCCGCTCGCACAGGAGCGAGTAGAAGTGCACGCCGCCCAGCCGGGACTGCTCCTGGGCCTGCGACGGCGCCCGGCCGGTCTTGTAGTCGGTCACGACCAGCTCGCCGTCGGCGTCGAGCTCGAGGCGGTCGATGATGCCGCGCACGGTGAGCGAGCCGAGCTGCGTGCTGAGCATCAGCTCCAGCCCGATCGGCTGGATGGTGCGCGGGTCCTCGAGCGTGAAGTAGCGCTCGACCATGCGGGCGGCGGTGGCGGCGAAGTCGGCCGACGCCGCGTCGTCGAGCTCGAGGCCGAGGTAGTCCTCGTCGGTCGCCATCTCGTCGAGCGCGGCGGCCAGGCACTCCTGGGCCCGTTCGGGCGTCCGGGCCTCGGGCGGCTCGAGGAACAGCAGCTCCAGCGCCCGGTGCACGGTGGTGCCCCGGGTCGCGGGCATGGACGGCGGTTCGGGGAGCTTGTCGATCGCCGAGAACCGGAAGGCGAGCGCGCAGTCCTTGAACGTCGACACCTTGGACGGTGACAGCGACGTCGGCAGCGGCAGGGCCATGACCGGATGCTACGACCCCGCACCGACAGCGGCGGGGAGCCGGGTGCCGCTCAGCGCACGGCGGCGGTGATCGACGCCGCGATCGCCGCCGGGTCCTCGAGCGGGCCGAAGTGGCCCAGCTCGGGGTGGTCCTCCAGCGTCCCGTCGGCGAGCGCCCCCACCACCTTGGGGGCGAACATCGCAGGGCCGAAGTCCTCCTCCCGCCCCCGGGCCACCGTGACCGGCACGTCGACGCCACCGAGGCGCTCGAAGGTGTGGTGCTGGGGCCCCATCTCGAAGGTGGCGGCCTCGACCTCGGGTCGGCACCGCAGCGTCACCGTGCCGTCGGCCTCCTCCCGGAACCCGTGGTGGACGTAGGCCCGCAGCGCCTCGGGGTCGAGCGCCGAGAACGGCGGCTTGGAGGCGTAGTTGTCGAACGCGGCCTCGGCCGAGTCGAACGACGGCCGCCGGCGCCGTGCGCCCTCCGCGAGCGGGTTCGAGCCGCTCATCGACGCCACCTCGGGCGGCATCACGATCGGCTCGAACGCCCAGAGGGAGCGGAAGGTGCCGGGCCGCTCGAGCTGGGCGATCAGCAGCGAGGCCCCGCCCATGGAGTGCCCGGCGCCCACCGGATCGGTGAGCCCGAGGGCGTCGACGGCGGTCAGCACGTCCTGGCCGGTGCCGGCCCACGACATGCCCGGTCCCGAGCCGAGGTCGGGGGTGCTCGACCGGCCGTGGCCGCGGACGTCGACGGCGGTCACGTGGAAGCCCTCGAGGTGGGCGACCACGGGCGCCCAGACGCCGGCGCAGAACCCGGTGGCGTGCACGAGGAGGAGGTCGGGGCCGTCGCCGCCCAGGTCGTAGGTGGCGATCTCGACGCCGTCGGTCGACGGGACCAGGCGGGGGCGTTCGAGGGCGGCGGGGTCCGGGCTCGACATGGCGGTCAGCATGCCACCCGGCTGCGCGGCCGCCGCAGCCGCCCGTGCCCGTCGCGCCGGGGGCTCCCGCTCGGGGCGGCAGAGGACCCGTCGGATGCGGTCGGACGGGCTCAGCGCAGGGCGGCGGGGCCCCGGTCCAGCTCCATCTGCTGGACGACGCCGGGCACGTGGTGGCGCAGGAGGTGCAGTGCACCGTCGCCGATCTGCGGGCCGCCGTTGCGCAGCAGCGGGCCGAGGCCGTCCATGTCGACCGCGGCGCAGGCCAGGTCGTGGCGGTCGCCGTCGGCGACGAGCACCGCGCTGACGAACGGCACCCACGACAGCACGTCGGCGAGGCGGCTCCGCAGCAGGTGCGCCATCGCGACGGCTCGTTGGGAGCTGGCGACCGGGTCGCCGTCGGATCGCCCGACGACGAAGAGCCCGGTGGGCCCCACGATGACCCAGTGGTCCGCGCAGCGGCGGACCAGGTAGTCGTCGGGGAGCGTCATGACCACACGCTCGGGTGTGGTGCTGGGGCGCGCCTTGAACACCTCCCTCCATCGGCACATGGGTGCCCGCTGTTGAGGGGTACCGCTCGAACACCCGACGAGACGCGCTCGGGCCGGGTCCGCGGCGGCGGGCTGAACACGGTTCGACGGGACGCGGTACCGTGACCGTCATGGGGGTCGAGCGGGTCAGTCGGCGGTCGGTGCTGCGGTGGTCGGGTGCGGCAGGGATGCTCGCGGTCAGCACCGTCGTGCTCGACGCGTGCAGCCCACCCGGGACCGAGGCGGGCGCGGACGCCAACGGTCTGGTCCTGCTGCCGGGGTTCACCAGCCGGGTGATCGCCCGGGCGACCGAGACCGTGGCCGGCACCGGCTTCACCTACCGGGGCTTCCCCGACGGTGCCGCGACGTTCGTCGACCAGGAGGTCCCCGGCGGCTGGTACCTGGTGACCAACCACGAGATCCCGGGCTCGGGCGGCGTGTCCAGCATCCGCTTCGCGCCCGACGGCACGATCACCGACGCCTTCTCCATCTGCCACGACACGACCCTGAACTGCGCCGGCGGCGCCACGCCGTGGGGCACCTGGCTGACGTGCGAGGAGTACGACCTCGGGCGCGTCTACGAGTGCGACCCGACCGGGCAGACCAGTGCCGTCCAGCGCTGGCAGATGGGCGCCTTCGCCCACGAGGCCGCCGCGGTGGCGCCCGACGGGCGCGTGTACCTCACCGAGGACCGCCCCGACGGCGGCTTCTACCGGTTCACCCCCGACACGCCCGGCGACCTGGCGACCGGCCTCCTCGAGATCGCGACCGGCGACGCCGCCCCCGGCCCCATCACCTGGGTCCAGGTCCCCGACGTGTCGTCGTCGAACGTGCTGAGCCGGCGCCAGGTGCCCGGCACGATGACCTTCGACGGCGGCGAGGGCATCGACGTCCTGGGCGACCAGGTGCTGTTCACCACCAAGGGCGACCGTCGCATCTGGCGCTACGACCCGACGACGTCCGAGGTCAGCATCCGCTACCAGGCGTCGCCGCAGGGCGAGGGCACGATGGACGCCGTCGACAACCTGTGGGTCGACGACGCGTCGTCCAACGTGTTCGTCGCCGAGGACGGCGGGAACATGGAGGTCGTCATGCTGCGCCCCGACGACACGGCGGTGGCGGTCGCCCGGGTCGTCGGCCAGGAGACCTCCGAGATCGCGGGGCCCTGCTTCAGCCCCGACGGTCAGCGCCTCTACTTCAGCTCCCAGCGTGCGCCGGTCGGGGTGCTCAACGCCCCGTTCGGGATGACCTACGAGGTCACCGGGCCCTGGGACGAGCTGCTCGGCCGGCCCTGACCGCCGGCGCCACCGGAGGCCCTGACGGCCGGCCCTGCCGGTGACCGTGACGACGGGCGCCGGGTCGTCGGTCAGGCGTCGGACGTCGCGCCCGCCAGCTTGCCGCTCTCGGCGGCGTACTCCGCCAGCAGCTCCGCCTCGCGCTCGCGGCGCGGGAAGCACACGAACACGATCGCGGCACCGAGCAGCACCGCCACGATGCCGGCCGTGTAGGCCCAGTCCTGGCCCTTCACGAACGAGTCCCGAGCCGCGTCGATGATCTGCTGGGAGTACTGCGGGTAGTGCGTCGCGGTGTTGGCGGCGCTCGAGAACGACTTCGTGAGCTCGCCCTGGACCTGCGTGCTGACCTCGTCCGCCTCGGGCGACCCGGCGATGAGCGAGCTGAACGCCGTGGCGTACCCCGCGGTCAGGAGGGCGCCGAGGATCGACTGCATGATGGCGCCGCCCAGGTCGCGCTGGAGGTCCGCGGTGCCCGATGCCATGCCGGCCCGCGTGACCGGCACCGCGCCGGTCAGCGAGTGCGACGCCGGGGTGCCGGCGAAGCCGACCCCTGCGCCGACGAGGGCGTAGGCCAGCCCGACGTGCCAGTAGGGCGACGTCTCGCTCCACACCAGCAGCATGAACAGGAACCCGGCCAGGACGAACACGTAGCCGAACAGCAGCGTGAACCGGGCGCCCTTCGACTCGACGAGCTTCGCGGAGCGGGGAGCGCAGAGAACCATCAGCACGGCTGCGGGCAGGACGGCGAACCCGGAGTCGATGGTGGAGTAGCCGAGCACGTTCTGCAGGAACTGCTGGCCGATGAACATGGCCCCCATCAGCGAGCCGAACACGATGATGCCGGCCACGGCGGCCACCCAGAAGATCGGCCGGGCCGCGACGTGCAGGTCGTAGAGGGGGTTGGCGGCGCGGCGCTGGCGGATGACGAACGCGACCACGACCACGAGGCCGAGCGCGCCGACGATCAGGGCGGTCGTCTGCTTGTCGGGCACGACGACGAAGTTGATGGCCACGATGATCGCCCCGACCATCACCACCGACAGGACGCCACCCAGGTTGTCGACGCGCTCGTTCGTCTCGTTGACGTGCGCCGGGACGACCCGCCAGATCGCGGGGATGGCGACGATGATCAGCGGCAGCGTCACGAGGAACACCGAGCCCCACCACCACCGCTCGAGGAACACGCCCGACAGCAGGGGACCGAGCGCCGACACGGCGCCACCGATCGCCGACCACAGTGCGATGGCGCGGGTCCGTCCGTTGCCGGCCCAGAGCGCCGTGATCAGCGCGAGGGTCGTCGGGTACGCCATGCCGGCGGCGACGCCGCCCAGGACCCGGGCCGCGACCAGCACCTCGACCGACGGGGCCCAGGCCGCCAGGAGACAGGCCGGGAGCGAGATCACGACGCCGGCGAGGAGCATCTGCTTGCGGCCGTAGCGGTCACCCAGCGCGCCCAGCCACAGCACGGTGGCCGCCAGGCCGAGGGAGTAGCCGACGGCGACCATGTTGAGTTGGGTCTGCGAGGCGTCGAAGTGCTTGCCGATGTCGGGCAGCGCGACGTTGGCCACCGCCAGGGGCAGGTTGGCCACCGCGGCGACGAGGATCAGCGTGCCGAGCACCGCCGGGGCGCGGTCGGGGGACCGCTCGGCGATCGCGGGGGCGGGGCCCGATCCGGTGTCTGGCGTCGTCATCGTGCGGCTCCGAGCTGCGTGGGCACCCACGCTTCCGGAACGGAAGTCTGCTCGACGCGCCACCCTGCGCGGGTGAACGGTTCACGACCGGCGGTCGACGGTGCCCTACCGTCGCCGGACGACCGCCGGCGCAGGAGGGCCACGACGTGCACGACGACCTCGACGACCCGGAGGTGGGCGAGCGCAGGGCGCCGGTCGTTGTCGCGGGGCTGCTGGCCGTGGTGCTGCCGTTCCTGATGCCGTCGTCGTTCCGCAACCCCGAGGGCCGGGTCCTCGCGGTCGTGCAGCTCGTCCTGCTCGGCGCCATGCTGCTCGCCGATCCGGGTCGCATCGACCGCCGCTCCCGCGGCGTCCACGTCGTCCGCCTGGCGCTCATCGGCGTGATGGCGCTCGGCGCCGCGGTCGGGGCGCTGCAGCTGGTCGTCATGATCCTGGAGCGGGACCAGGGGACCTCGTCGGCGAACGAGCTGCTGTGGGCGGGCGGCCTCGTCTGGCTGCACCTCGTGCTGGCGTTCGGCTTCCTCTACTGGGAGATGGACGCGGGAGGACCGGGGGAGCGGGCGCACCGTCCGCCCGCGCCCGGTGACCTCCTCTTCCCGCAGCAGGCCGATCGGAGCCTGGGCGAGGACTGGCGCCCGGTGTTCTTCGACTACCTGCACGTCGCCGCGACGGGCGCGATCTCGTTCAGCCCGGCCGACGTGGTGGCGCTGACGCACCGGGCCAAGGCGGCGACGGTCGTCGAGTCGGCGACGTCGCTCGCCATCCTCGGCCTCGTCGTGGCGAGGGCGGTGAACATCCTCGCCTGAGGCGACGGACGTCGATCACGCCTCGAGCGCGGCGCCGAGCTCCGAACGTGACGTGATCCCCAGCTTCGGGAAGACGTGATAGAGGTGCGTCCCGACCGTGCGGTGGGAGAGGTACAGACGTTGCCCGATCTCGCGGTTCGTCAGACCCGAAGCGGCCAGGCGTGCGATCTCCAGCTCCTGGGGTGTCAGGTCGAGCGCAGCGGCCCGTGGCGCCGTCCCGCTCGACTCGCCCGCGGCGCGCAGCTCTGTCCGGGCACGATCGGACCACGGCCCGGCGCCGAGCTGGTCGAACATCTCCCTCGCCCGGCGCAGCGGCACGCGGGCCTCGGCGGTCCGTCGCCTTCGACGGAGTCGCACTCCGTCGGCCAGCAGGAGCCGGGCGTGGAGGAACGGCCAGCGGTGGATGTCGGATTCCGCCGCAGCGGCGAACGCCTCGTCCGCCCGGTCGTCGTCCGCAGTGAGGGCCTGACCGAAGCGCACGGTCCCGGCGAGGTATGGGTTCCGGCCCCGGTCGACCTGGTGCTGGACGCGTTCGATCGTCGCGTGGACCTCGTCGACCGCGCCGATCTGGACGCCTGCCTCCACCCACAACGACGTGGCGGCCTGCGAGACCAGGACCAGTTCGTCGAGGTGCTGCGCGGTGAAGATCGGCCGCAGCAGCTCGAAGCAGTCCTCCGAACGGCCGTCGGTGAGCGCGGCGAGGGCACGGACGAGCGTGACCAGGTTCAGCAGCGGCGCAGTGGGAAGCGGGATGTCGGACTCGACACGAGCGACCAACGACTCGGCCAGCTCGGGGTCACCGCGTCCTGCCGCGACCGCTGCGGCGTAGACCCGGGCGGTCGCCGCGTTCGCCGGGCGCTCGGTCTGCTCCGCGAGCCGGATCGCCTCGGTCGAGACCGCGCTCGCCTCGTCCCAGAACCCGAGCAGCCACGCCGACGGTCCGTAGGCAGCGAGGGCACCGGACAGGTTCGACAGCCGACCCTGCCGGCGCAGTCCGGGCAGGGACCGCTCCAGCAGGCTCAGGCTCAGCTCGTACTCTCCCAGCGCCCCCGCGACAGATCCGAGCAGGCACAGGCTGAGAGGTTCGTCCACCGCGTCGAGGTCCATGGCGGTCAATCGGTCGAGTACGTCTGCGCCTCGATCGAGCGGTGACGTCATCCCCAGCACGCTGAGCAGGCGCGGGTCCGTCGGCGGGACCGGGAGCCGCTCCGCACCGTCGACCACGACCGCCCGCATGGCGCTGTCGAAGCGCACCCACCACCCGGCCACCGACAGCGTGACCAGGGAGTCCAGCGCGCCATCGACGTCCCCTGCCGTCGCCATGCGCTCGATCGTCGTGACGATCGTCCGGACCCGGGCGAGATCGCCACCGAGGAACCCGCCCAGCATCTGACGGCGCCAGGCGGCCCTCGCCCGGTCGACCTCATCGAGGTCGAGCTGCTCTGCCTCGTCGAGCAGGCGGATCACCACGTCGGGCTGGCCGATCTGTCCAGCGAAGTCGGCGGCGCGGACGAGACGGCGGCCTTGCGCCGCTTCGTCGACGCTGAGCGTTGCGGCCCGCTCCAGCGCGGCGACCGCCACGACCGCGGCACCCCGACGTCCCGCACGCATCGCACCGTCCTCGAGCGCCATGGCGATCGACTCGTCGGGGGCGACCGCAGCCACGGCACGGTGGGACAGGATGCGGTCCTCGTCGGTCAGGACCTCCGCGAGCGCCCCATGTGCGGCCGCGCGCTCCTCGGGGCCAGCGACGTGACGCACCGCGGATCGGACGAGCGGATGGCGGAACTCCAGGCGGTCGTCGCCGAGTCTGACGAGTCCGGCGTGGACAGCCGGGGCGAGATCTCCGCTCGACACCGATGCGCCCCCCAGCCGTGATCCTGCAGCGACCGCTTCGGCGATCGACGAACCGTCGTTGAGGGCGGCCGCGAGGAGCACGGCCCTCGTGGCGTCCGGCAGCAGGTCGACCTGGCTGGCGAAGGCGGCTTCGAGCCGCGTCGTGATCGGCACCCAGGACGAGATCAACGTGCCGGGCGGCAGGCGGCTCCACGCGACCGCCAGTTCGGTCAGCGCCAACGGGTTTCCCCGGGCCTCAGACAGGAGGCGGGCACGCAGCGCCGGGTCGAGGCCCGGCGCGCGATCGTCGATCAGCCGTCCCGCCGTCTCGTCGTCGAGGCCCATCAGCTCGATCATCTCCGGCCGGACGTCGGCGAACGCACCGAGCGTCTCGTCGCGGGTCGACGCGAACACGACGATCGGATCGTGCTCGATGCGGCGCGACACGAAGCCGAGCACCTCGAGCGACGGCGGATCCATCCAGTGGAGGTCCTCGGCGAGGGCGAGGATCGGACGACCGTCCGCGCACTCGCGCAGCAGGTTCCCGACCGCCAGGCCCACGATGAACTGGTCGGCCACGTCGGAGTCGAGTCGACCGACCGCGGCGAGGATCGCGTCGCGCTGCGAATCGGGGAGCGAGTCCACCGCACCGAGGAGCGGTTGGAGCAGTTGGTGGAGGCACGCGAACGGCAAGTGGCGTTCCGAGGCCGCACCCGCAGCGCGCAGGACGCGGAATCCGTCGGCGTCTGCCGCTTCGGAGGCCGCCCGCAGCAGCGCCGTCTTGCCGATCCCGGCCTCGCCCACCACCGCCACGACCGCACCCCGGTCGTGAACCGCGCTCAGCACCTGTGACAGTCGATCGACTTCCTCCGCCCGACCGAGGAGGGTGCCGGCGTCGCTCATCGGCGAATTCTCGCATGGCCGACGACGTCTCAGTCACGCGACGGATGCGTCCCCCACCGGGTCATTCCTAGGTTCGGCCCATGGAACGCACACGCGACAGGTCGCACGAGAGGAGCTCGACGTGAGCTTCATCACGGCACGCGACGGAGCACAGATCTTCTACAAGGACTGGGGCACCGGACGCCCGGTGGTGCTCAGCCACGGATGGCCGCTGAGCGCCGACAGCTGGGAGGCGCAGCAGCTGTTCCTGGCGTCGAACGGGTGCCGAGCGATCGCCCACGATCGGCGTGGCCACGGCCGGTCGACCCAGACCTGGGACGGCAACGACATGGACACGTACGCCTCGGACCTCGACGCGCTGCTGGAGGCGCTCGACCTGTGGGACGTGACGCTGGTCGGGTTCTCGACGGGTGGGGGTGAGGTCGTCCGCTACATCGGGAACTACGGCACCGCTCGGGTCGCCAAGCTCGTGCTGGTCTCGGCGGTGCCACCGTTCATGGTCCGCAGCGACGACAACCCGGACGGCGTGCCGATCGACGTCTTCGACGGGATCCGCGCGTCGTCGCTGGCCGACCGGTCGCAGACGTACCGCGACCTCGCGGACGGCCCGTTCTTCGGGAACAACCGGCCGGGGGCGGACGTCTCCGAGGGGATCCGGCGGGCGTTCTGGCTCCAAGGGATGCAGTCAGGCGCACGCAACGCCTACGAGTGCATCGCCGCATTCTCCGCGACCGACTTCCGCGGGGACCTCGCCAAGGTCGACGTCCCGGCACTGGTGGTTCACGGCGACGACGACCAGGTCGTGCCCTTCGAGGTCGGCGGCCAACGGTCCGCCGCTGCGATCGCGGACTCGACGTTGCTCGTCTACCCCGGCGCACCGCACGGCGTGACCGACACCCACAGGGACCGGCTGAACGCGGACCTCCTCGCGTTCCTACAGCTGCCCTGAACCCGCCACGACAGAGGAGACATCCCATGACCACGCCGAACACCATCGTCCTCATCCACGGCTTCTGGGTCACGCCCCGGAGCTGGGAGCAGTGGATCGATCACTACACCTCCAAGGGCTTCAAGGTCCTGGCCCCCGCCTATCCCGGCTTCGAGGTGGAGGTGGAGGCGCTCAACGCGGACCCGACCCCGGTGGTCGACCTCCGCGTGCCCGACATCATCGAGCACCTCGAGGCGGTGGTCGGGGCGCTCGACGAGCCGCCGATCCTGATGGGGCACTCCGCCGGCGGGGCGTTCACGCAGATCCTGCTCGACCACGGGTACGGGGCCAGCGGCGTCGTCCTGAACTCGGCGCCGACCGAGGGCGTGAAGGTGGCGCCGGCGTCGCAGATCAAAGCGACGTTCCCGGTGCTGAAGAACCCGGCGAACCACCACAAGGCCGTCGGCTACAGCCTCGAGCAGTGGACCTACGCCTTCGCCAACACGTTCAGCCCGGAGAAGGCGCAGGCGACCTACGAGCGCTACCACGTGCCCGCCTCCGGTCGGATCCTCTGGGACAGCGTGCTGGCCAACGTGGAGCCGGGTCACCAGGGGACCTGGGTCGACTACCACAACGACGACCGGGCGCCGCTGCTGTTCGTCTCCGGCACCGCCGACCACCTCATGCCGCCGCGCATCCAGCAGTCGAACGCGAAGCACTACAAGTCCGACACCGTGACGGAGATCGTCGAGTTCGAGGGTCCGCACCTGCTGCCCATGGCTGACAACTGGCAGGAGGTGGCGGACCACGCGCTCGACTGGGCGCTCGCGCACGCCGCCGCTCCGGCCAGCTGATCCGGCGGTGCGCATCACCCACATCGGCGGTCCGACCGTGCTCGTCGAGCACGAGGGCTGGACGATCCTCTCCGACCCGACGTTCGACCCGCCCGGACGGACCTACGGCTTCGGCCTCGGGACGAGCTCGCAGAAGCTGACCGGTCCTGCCGTCCCGCTCGCCGAGCTCGGGCCGCTCGACGTGGTGCTGATCAGCCACGACCACCACGCCGACAACCTGGACGACGAGGGCAGGAACGCACTGCCGGGTGCGACGACGGTGGTCACCAACCCCGCTGCTGCCGCCCGGCTGGGCGGCGGGGCGCTCGGGATCCGGCCCGGGGAGCTCACCGAGCTGACCTCCCCGGGTCGGCCGACGCTGCGGATCCGGGCCACCCCGTGCCGGCACGGCCCTCCGCTGAGCCGGCGGCTGGTCGGTCCCGTCGTCGGCTTCGAGATCGCCACCCGACCCGACCGCGCGGATCTGTGGATCACCGGCGACACCGTCTCGTACCGCGGCGTGCGGCGCGCCGCCCAGGAGATGGACGTCGACGTCGCCATCGTCCACCTCGGGGAGGTGCGGTTCCCCGTCACGGGCCCGATCCGCTACAGCCTCACCGCCCACCAGGGCTTCGAGCTCGGCCGGCTCGCCGGTGCCGACACGATCATCCCGGTCCACTACGAGGGCTGGTCCCACTTCCACGAGCCGGTCGCCGAGCTCGAGCGGGCCCGGCTCGCCGCCCCGGCCGATCTCGCCGAACGCATCCTGGTCCTCCCGATCGGCACGCCGACGGCGATCGCGTCTGAGGCGCCCGGCCCGCGACCCCCTCCACATCCAGCACCTCGATCCGTCGGTCCCCCCGGCCCGGCGGGCCGAGCTCGGCGCGCCCGCGCCGGGCGAGCACCCGACCCACCACAGGAGCACCCCATGCACGCACATCACCCATCACGGACCGGACGGTCGTCCGGTCGGATCCTGATCCTCGCCCTCGTCGCCGTCGCCGCGTTGCTCACCGCAGCGTGCCGACCCGCCGGCGTACCCGGCGCCGGCGGAGGAGGCGGGGGAGGAGCGCCCAAGGGGCCCAAGCCGACGATCGTGCTCGTGCACGGCGCGTTCGCCGACGCCTCCGGTTGGGACGGCGTCACCAAGCGGCTGCAGCGCGCCGGCTACGACGTGATCGCCCCCGCGAACCCCCTGCGCGGCCTCGCATCCGACGCCGCCTACATCCGCAGCGTCCTCGACACGATCACCGGTCCGATCGTCCTCGTCGGCCACTCCTACGGCGGCATGGTGCTGACCAACGCCGCCGCCGGCGATGCCGACGTGAAGGCGCTGGTCTACATCGCCTCGTTCGCACCCGACGCCGGCGACTCCGTCGGCAGCCTCAGCGCGCTCAACCCCGGTAGCGGCGTGGTCCAGGAGAACCTGATCATCCGCCCGACCCCGACCGGCGTCGACGGCTACATCAACCCCGCGGTGTTCCGCGACGTGTTCGCCGGTGACCTCCCGAAGCAGACTGCGGCAGCGATGGCCGCCAGCCAGCGTCCCGCGGACCTCGGGCTGTTGGCGGAGCCGTCCGGTGCGCCGGCGTGGGCCACCATCCCGTCGTGGTACCTGGTCGCGACGCAGGACCGGGTGATCCCGCCCGCGACCCAGCGGTTCATGGCGCAACGGGCCCACTCGACGACGATCGAGGTGCGCTCGTCGCACGTGGCGATGATCTCGCACCCCGACGAGTCCACGCAGCTCATCCTCGCTGCCGTGAACGCAGTCCGCTGACGCGGTGGGGCCCGGGCCGGACCAGGACCGGCTCGGGCCGCCGTCAGCTGAAGGCGGGGATGCCGGTGATGGCCTGGCCGAGGATCAAGGTGTGGATCTCGTTGGTGCCCTCGTAGGTGAACACCGACTCGAGGTTGTTCATGTGCCGGATCACCGGGTACTCGGTCGTGATGCCGTTGGCGCCGAGGACCGAGCGGGCGGTGCGGGCCACGTCGAGCGCCATCCGGACGTTGTCCATCTTGGCGAAGCTCACCTGCGGGGTGGCGAGCGTGCCGGCGTCCTTCATCCGCCCCAGGTGCAGCGCCACGAGCGTGCCCCGCTGCACCGCCACCATCATGTCGACCAGCTTCTTCTGGGTGAGCTGGAACCCGGCGATCGGCTGGTCGAACTGGGTGCGCTCCAGCGAGTAGGCGAGCGCCGCCTCGTAGCAGGCCCGGGCGGCACCGCAGGCGCCGAACGAGATGCCGAAGCGGGCCTCGTTCAGGCACGACAGCGGCCCACGCATGCCGCTGACGCCGGGCAGCACGGCGTCGGCCGGGAGGCGCACGGCGTCGAGCACCAGCTCCGACGTGACCGACGCCCGCAGCGACACCTTGCGGTGGATGAGAGGGGCCGAGAAGCCCGGCGTGTCGGTCGGCACGACGAAGCCCCGCACGGCGCCGCCGTCGGGCCCGTCGGGGTCGGTGCGGGCCCAGACCACGGCGACGTCCGCGACCGAGCCGTTGGTGATCCACATCTTCGTCCCGTCGAGGACCCAGTCGCCCGAGGCGTCCTGGCGGGCGACGGTGCGCATCGAGCTCGGGTCGGATCCGGAGTCGGGCTCGGTCAGCCCGAAGCACCCGATCAGCTCGCCGGCCGCCATCCCGGGCAGCCACCGCTGCTTCTGCTCCTCGGAGCCGAACGCGTGGATCGGGAACATGGCCAGCGAGCCCTGGACCGACACGAAGCTGCGGACGCCCGAGTCGCCGGCCTCCAGCTCCAGGCAGGCCAGGCCGTAGGCGGTGGCCGACGTGCCGGCGCAGCCGTAGCCGTCGAGGTGCATGCCGAGGAGACCCAGGGCACCGAACTCCTTCGCCATCTCCTTGGGGAACGTGCCGGCGTCGAACCACTCGCCGACCTCGGGCAGCACGCGGTCGCCGACGAACTGGCGGACCGTGTCGCGGAGCATCCGCTCCTCGTCGCTCAGCAGCGAGTCGATGGCGAGGACGTCGTGCGGGTCGACGGACTGGGCGAGCGGCGGGTGCGACATGCCGTCAGGCTAGGCCCGGCCGATTCTGCGGTCGGGATCGCGACAAGGGATGTCCGTGTGCACCCCTATATCCCGGGCTTGGGCTCCTTGGGGAGGCCGAGGATGCGCTCGCCGATGATGTTGCGCTGGATCTGGCTGGTGCCGCCGGCGATCCGGGCGCCCGGGGCGCTCTCCAGGCCGTAGGCGGCGTCGCCCTCGAGCATCGCCTCGGGCCCGGCCATGTCGGTCCGCAGCACGGCGGTGTCGAACATCAGCTCGGTCGTGCCGAGCTTGGCGACCGAGCCCAGCACCGACGCGACCGGCCCCTGCCGCCGGCCCATGGCCCACAGCGCCGTGCCCCGGCTCCACAGCTCGGCCAGCTCCTGCTGCTCGAGCGGGCCGAGGGCGCCGCCGTCGGGGGTGCGGCCCATGGCGAGCATGGCGTCGAGCCGGCGCTTGAGCGAGATGCCCGAGGCGCCGATGTAGCCCCGCTCGTTGGTCAGCGCCGACATGCCCACCTCCCACCCCCCGTCGAGCGGCCCCAGGAGCGAGTCGGCCGGCAGGCGCACCCCGGTCAGGAACACCTCGTCGAACTCGGCGTCGCCGTTCATCTGCCGCAGCGGGCGCAGCTCCACCCCGGGCGTGGCCATGTCGATCAGGAAGAACGAGATGCCCTTGTGGGGTGGGGCGTCGGGGTCGGTCCGCGCCATGAGGATGCCCCGGTCGGCGACCCGGCCGTTCGAGCACCAGACCTTCTGGCCGTCGACCACGAACTCGTCCCCGTCCTGCACTGCACGCGTGGTCAGGCCCGCCAGGTCCGAGCCGGCGTCGGGCTCGGAGAACAGCTGGCACCAGATCCGCTCGCCCGTGATGATCGACGGCAGGTGCTCGGCTTGCTGCTCGGGCGTGCCGAACGCCAGCAGGGCGCCGCCGGTCAGCACGCAGCCGACCATGTTGAGGAACGGCGGCACCTGGGCGAGCGCGCACTCGGTGATCCAGGCGGCGTTGTGCTCGGGGGTGAGCCCCCGACCCCCGACCTCGGTCGGCCAGTGGATGCCGGCGAACCCGGCGTCGTGGATCGTCCGCTGCCACGCCCGACCGGCGTCGGCCAGGTCGGGCGGGAGGATCGCGCCGTAGTCCCTCGGCGCCTCCGACCGGTGCTCGGCCAGCCACGATGCGGCCTCCGACCGGAACTCCTCGACGCTCAGCTCGTCCACCCGTCCCCCTGGTCCTTCTGCCCGGTTGTCCGGCACCCTGACCGACCCGTACCCTCTGCTGCCATGGCGACAGCGGGGGCGACGTCGTCACCGTACGTGTCCGAGGCTCCTCGGCTGGGCTTCGTCGGTGGCTTCGATGGAGTGCGGGGCATCGGGATCCTGATGGTCCTGTTCAACCACGCCTACTCGCAGCTCTCGCCCAGCTTCGCCGGCATCATCGACGTCTTCTTCGTCATGAGCGCCTTCCTGATCGTGACCCTGCTCATGCAGGAGCACCGGGACGCCCAGACGATCAACATGCGGCGCTTCTACGCCCGGCGGGCGGTGCGCCTGCTGCCCTCGGCGTACCTGTGCATCATCGCCTGGTTCGTCGTCTGCCTGCTGTTCGACCGGGAGCGCCTCGCCGTCCTCTGGCAGGAGGCGGTGGCGGCCGTCACGTACGTGTACCAGCTCGTCTTCCCGGTCGGACTGCTGTCGGTCGACCCGTCGATGGCGGGCAAGACGTCGATCGACCAGTTCTGGTCGCTGGCGGTGGAGGAGCAGTTCTACCTGCTGATCGCCGTCACCGTGCTGGTGTGCATCCGTAAGCGCTGGATGACGCAGCTCGCCGTGATCCTGTGCGCGATCGCGGCCTGGATCGGCTGGCAGCGCTGGACGGGCCACGCCGGCCCGGTGGCGATCCCGTCGAACCCCGACGAGGTCTCGCTCCAGCGGGGTCTCAGCCTGCTGTGGCTGTCCCGTCCCGACTCGCTGATGTGGGGCGTCGGCCTGGCGGTCCTGAACTCGCGGCTGCCCGACCCGTTGCCGCAGCGCTGGCGCAAGGCGCTGCCGTGGGTCGGCCTCGTGGGGCTCGTGGTCTCGTTCGGCTGCATGCTCGTGGCGTCGGGCTTCCTGAAGGACCTGGCCACCAAGGCCGGCCTGCCGTACCCGTTCGTGCCGATGGCGCCGCTCGACCCGGTCGAGGGCCAGAGCGGCACGTACTGGATCAACTTCGGCCACACCGTGACGGCGCTGGCGTTCGCCCCGGCGATGCTGGCGATGGCCCGCATCAAGGACTGGTGGCCGAACCGCGCCCTGTCGTGGAAGCCGCTGCGCTTCCTCGGTCGCATGTCGTACACGGTCTACGTGTGGCACACCCTCGTGTACTTCATCGTCCTCGAGCTCCTGGGCGGCAACTCGGTGCTCGGCGAGAAGACCCGCGTGCCGATCCTGGCGGCGATCACGATCGTCGCCTGCCTCCCGGTCTTCTACGGGGTGGAGCAGCGGATGCTCCGGGTGAAGCTGCGCTTCGCGTCCGAGAAGGAGGTGCTCGACCTCAACACCGGGAAGATGATGTCGGTGGAGGAGGCCCGGGCCCGCTCGCGGGGGATGGTGTCGGCCGAGGCCGTCGAGGGCCCCTCGTCGCGCGAGGCCGCCCCGACCGCCGGACCGCCACCGGGTGGACCGCCGCCCTTCGAGCCCCCGTCCGGCGCCGAACCGCCCGGGGCTGCGCCGCCCGGGGCCGCACCGCCGTCCGGCGTGGGTGAGGACCGGTCGTGACGACGGCCACGCCCAAGGCGCCGTTCGTCAGCAGCGCGCCGAAGCTCGGCCTCGTGGGCGGCTTCGACGGCATCCGCGGCATCGGCGTGTGCATGGTCCTCGTCGGCCACGCCATGTTCACCTACGTCGAGTCGTGGGTGACGATCGTCGACACGTTCTTCGTCCTCAGCGGGTTCCTCATCACCACGCTGCTGCTGCAGGAGCACCGCTCGACCGGCGACATCGGCCTGCGGAAGTTCTACGCCCGCCGGGCGATGCGCCTGCTGCCCTCGGTCTGGCTGTTCTGCGCGGTCTGGATCGTCATCGGCATCCTCGGCACGATCCTCGGGATCGAGTCGATCTCGCTGCGGGGGATCCTCGAGGACGCGGGCGCCGCCGTCGCATACGTCTACGCGCTCGTCTTCCCGAACGGCCTGTACATGATCTCGCCGAACGTCCAGGACGACCGCTACATGTGGCACCTCTGGACGCTGTCGGTGGAGGAGTTCTTCTACTTCATCGTCCCGGCCACCGTGCTCATCTGCATCCGGCGCAACTGGATCAAGCAGCTGGCGTGGATCCTCGGGATCGGCTTCGCCGCGATCGGCATCGCCCGCTTCTTCGCCTTCACCGGCTTCTGGCAGGACGACGAGGGCATGATCGCCGGCGTGCGGCTCGCCTTCCTCCAGCGGCCCGACGCGCTGATGCTCGGCTGCCTGATCGCCGTGCTGAACGCCCAGGTGACGCCCGAGCGGATCGCCAGGCTCCGCAAGCCGATCATCTGGGTGGCGACGATCTCGCTCGTCGTCTGGCTGGTCATGCTCAACCTGTCGAGCGGCCTCGTGGAGAAGCTCGGCGGGCCCTGGGTCCCGTACCTGCCCGACGGGCCGGCCGAGTTCAACCGGCCCGACATGCTCGACACGATGTACTGGTTCCGGTTCGGCCACACGATCGGGGCGCTCGCCTTCGGTTTCATCCTGCTCGGCCTCGTCCACTGCAAGGACTGGTGGCTCAGCCGCTTCTGGTCGCTGTCGCCCTTCCAGTGGCTGGGCCGCATGTCGTACACGCTCTACGTGTGGCACGCCCTGCCGTACCTGCTGCTGATCGGCGCGCTGGGCGGCGAGGAGGCACCGCTCGGCCAGCAGATCATCCGGCTGCCGATCCTCGTCGGGGCCGCCTTCCTCGTGTCGCTGCCCGTGTACTACCTGGTCGAGATGCGCGTGCTGCGCATGAAGCTGCGGTTCTCCGCCGAGAAGGAGGCGCTCGACCTCACGACCGGGAAGATGGTCCAGGTCGACCAGGGCGTCGCCGCCCCGTCGTCGGCGGGCGCGCCCCAGGGACCACCGCAGCCCGCGCCGCCGCCGGCGCCGCCCGTGGCCCCGCCGGCCCCGCAGCACCACGACTGAGCACCCGGTCGTCGCGCCCGCGACGGCGGTGACGGGACGGGTGGACGGCCGGGAACGCAGAGGGGCCGGTCCGTGCGGACCGGCCCCTCGTGCGTCCTCGGCGTCGCTCAGCTGAGCGTCTCGAGCAGCTTCTTCAGCTCGCCCGACGGATCCTCGGGGACGATGTAGCCCGTCTCGTCGCGGATCTGGTCGAAGTGGTCCCGGACGTCCTCGGCGGAGTGCCCCTCGGCGTACCAGCCCGGCGTGAGGCCGATGAAGTAGCGGGCGACGACGCCGCCGGCGACCGAGTAGACCTCGCCGTTGACCGGGCACTCCTCGGAGGCGAGGTAGATGACGGTCGGGGTGACCTCGGAGGGCTCGAGCTTGTCGCCGAGCGGGCCGAGCAGATCCTCGGTCATGCGGGTCTTCGCCACCGGGGCGATCGCGTTGACCTTGATGCCCTTGGACTTGCCCTCGTTGGCGAGGACCCGGGTGAAGCCCACGAGGCCGAGCTTGGCGGCGCCGTAGTTCGCCTGGCCGAAGTTGCCGAGCAGGCCCGAGTTCGAGCTGGTGTTGACCACGCGGCCGTAGCCCTTCTCGCGCATGATCAGCCACGCCGGCTGCGTCACGTAGAAGGCGCCGAGCAGGTGGACGCTGATCACGGGCTCGAGCAGCTCGGGCGTCATGTTGTGGAACGTCTTGTCCCGCAGGATGCCGGCGTTGTTGATCACGATGTCGACCGTGCCGAAGGCCTCGACGGCGGAGTCGACGATGGCCTTGCCACCCTCGGGCGTGGCCACCGAGTCGTGGTTGGCGACGGCCTCGCCGCCCGCAGCGGTGATCTCGTCGACGACGAGCTGGGCGGCCGACGCGTTGTCGCCCTCGCCGCTCACCGACCCGCCGAGGTCGTTCACGACCACGCGCGCTCCACGGCGGGCGAGCTCCAGGGCGTGGGACTTGCCGAGACCACCACCGGCACCGGTGACGATCGCGACCTTGCCGTCGAAGGTCAGATCACTCATTGAGGTCCTCTCAGGGCGCACGCCCGCGGTCGGTCCGGGGCACGTTCAGGCGGGATCACGCTAGGTCCGGAGGACTCCTCCGTCGAAACGCTGCGCCCCGGGTGCCGGGTGCGGGAGGATTCCCCGGTCGGAGGTGTAGGGGTTCGGGCACCGGCGACGATGGGGGGAGTGGTGGACGGAACCATGACGTCGCCGGCCGATGCGGGCCGGGAGCTCCTGGAGCTGTACGACTCGGCGCTGCCGAGCGTGTACGGCTACCTGGTGCGCCGCTGCGGGTCCGTGCCGGTCGCCGAGGACCTCACGTCGGAGACCTTCCTGGCCGCCGTCGACGCCGTGCAGCGCGACGCCGTCCCGGAGCTCAGCACGGCGTGGCTCGTCGGCGTGGCCCGCCACAAGCTCGTCGACCACTGGCGCCGTCAGGAGCGGGAGGAGCGCAAGCTCGCGCTCGTCGACGCCGAGCCGGTGGAGGAGCGCTGGGAGGTCGACCTCGACCGCCTGATCGCTCTCGACGTGCTCGCCGGGCTCGGTCCGCACCACCGGGCCGCCCTGACGCTGCGCTACCTGGACGGCCTGCCCGTCCGGGAGGTGGCGGCGCACCTCGACCGGACCGTCGGCGCCACCGAGGTGCTGCTGGTGCGGGCGAGGCGGGCGTTCCGCGAGGCCTACACCCTCGAGGCCGGCGATGCCCCCGGCGGTGACGGACCCGCCGGAGCCGATCCGTCCGGCCCCACGACGCGGGAGGAGGCACCGTGACCGACGTCGATCCCCTGGACGCCCTCCGCGGCGGCGACGACCCCGTCGTGCCCGGCGCCGAGTTCTCACGGCGGCTCCGTCGCCGGGTGGCCGACGCGCTCGGCCTCCCCGCCGAGGTCCCGCTCACCGACATCCCGACCATCGACCTCCCCGAGAGGGACGACCCGACCGACAGGAGCACCGCCATGTCCACGACCACCAGCCCCACCACCGCCGTCCCGGCCTCCGCCGCCGTCGCCGAGCAGACCCTCGTCCCGTACCTCGCCGTCCACGACGGTCCGGCTGCGCTCGAGTTCTACGAGACCGCGTTCGGCGCAGAGGTCACCCTGCGCTTCGACGGCGACGACGGCCGGATCGGCCACGCCGACCTGATGATCGGACCCGCCCGGTTCTTCCTGTCCGACGAGTACCCCGAGATCGGGGTGCGGTCGCCTCGCACCCTGGGCGGCACATCGGTGACGCTGCACCTGGAGGTCCCCGACGTCGACACCGCCTTCGCCCGTGCCGTCGAGGCCGGCTCGACCGCCCAGATGGACCCCGAGGACCAGCCCTACGGCCACCGACAGGGGACGCTCGTCGACCCGTTCGGCCACCGGTGGATGCTCTCGCAGCGCCTCGAGTCCGTCGGCACCGACGAGCTCGCCGACCGCATGTCCGACCAGGGCTTCAGCATCGCGGGGTCCTGGGTCGACGACCCTGCGACGTCCGCGGCCTCGGGCCGGCCCGCGACCGTGGCCCGCAACGGTCGGATCTGGCCGGCGATCCAGTCGACCGACGCCCTCGGGCTCATCCGCCTGGCCGTCGACGTGCTCGGCTTCACCGAGCAGATCGTCGTGCCCGGCGAGCGGCCCGACGTGGTCGCCCACAGCCAGCTGGCGTGGCCCGAGGGCGGCGTCGTGCAGATCAGCTCGGCCGCGAGGGACGGCAACCCGTTCTCGGAGCAGCCGCCCGGGAGCGGCTCGATCTACGTCGTCACCGACGACCCGATGGCGGTCTACGAGCGCTGCGTGGCGGCCGGCCTCGAGATCATCCGGGAGCCCGAGTCGCCCGACTACGACCCGGGCGGGTCCGGCTTCGGGCTGCGGGACCCCGAGGGCAACCTCTGGTCCTTCGGCACCTACGCCGGCGAGTGATCGCACCCCGGGGCACGGGCGGGCCACGCCCGCCGGTGCCCCGGGAGCAGATCTACCCGCCGCCCGCCGAGCGGGCCGCTGGGGGTGACAGGCCCGGGCCCAGGGGCCATCCTTGGTGGAGGCCGGCGACGCTGGGAGAGCGCCGTCCGAGGAGGGAACGGGTCGATGTCTCGACGACTGCTGGGGATCCTCGGCGCGGTCGCGCTCCTGGGGGCCGTGCTGGCGGTGGCCGGCACCACGGCGACGCCCCGACCGGCCGCTGCGGCCACCGTCGGACCGCTGCACACGAACGGCAACGACGACCGGATCTACGACGCCGCCGGCAAGGAGGTCCGCCTCGTCGGCTTCAACTGGAACGGCACCGAGAACGGCGGCCGCGCCGACAAGCAGAAGGTCGCCGACGGCTGCGGGGTGGTCTGGCGGACGCCGGCCGACCCGATCGGCGGCCAGCCGTTCAACTACGACGACGCGTACCAGCGGATCGCGGACCTCGGCTACAACGTCCTGCGCATCCCGATCTCGTGGAACAACCTCGAGCCCATCGCCCCGACGTGGAGCGCGGCGAGCGGGACCTACGTCCACGACTGGAACCAGACCTACCTCGACGACCTGCGGTCGATGGTGACCAAGGCCAAGGCCGCCGGCCTGATGGTGATCGTCGACATGCACCAGGACTACTGGTCGCCCGCCCTGCACCGCATCACCAACTGGGACGGGTCCTCGGGCTACTGCGAGGGCGTCGGCATGCCCCGGTGGATGTACCCGACGGCCGACGGCAAGGCCACGACGACGCAGAACACCGACTTCTACCAGTCGATGAACTGGTTCTTCCGGAACCTCCACGACCCGCTCGCCACGACGACGCAGCAGACGCCGTGGCAGCTGCTCTCGGCGGCGTGGGACAAGCTCGCGTACGAGTTCTCACCGGCGTCCGGGTTCGCCGCGGCCGACGCCGTCGTCGGCGCCGACGTGTTCAACGAGCCGTACTTCAGCTACGTGGGCGGGAGCCCGCCGGCCGGCCAGAGCGTGCTGCAGGCCGCCGGCGCCCGCCTCAAGACGTTCTACGAGGCGATCGGGCCGGCGATCACCGCCCGCAACCCGGGCTGGCTCCTCTTCTTCCAGGACTCGACCGGGGGTTACAACGCCGCGAACCCGGCGGTGCGCGAGACGCCGACCATGACCGCGAAGCCGGCGGTGCCGGGCAACTGGGTGTACTCGGCGCACATCTACGCCTTCAGCTACGGCACGTTCTCCGACGGGGTGGTCCGCCACGACGACTTCGGCATCACCGTCGCCAACCAGCTGCTGGCCAACGCGCGGGCCTGGAAGGTGCCGCTGTACATCGGCGAGTTCACGAACTTCTCGGTGGGCGTCGACGCCCGCCAGATGACCGCGGCGACCATGGCCCAGACGCGCCTGTTCCTCGACTGGGCGAAGGCGAACCGCGTCAACTGGACCTTCTGGGCGTACGTGAACCCGTACTGGCCGATGGCGTTCCAGAACTACCTGACCAACCAGCCGATCCCGGTGATCCGCGACGCGCTGGCCACCGGTCTGGACTCGCCCACGGACCCGCCCGACCCGCCCGACCCGCCGGGCTCGACCTATGCGAGCGACACCTTCGGCCGCGCGGTCACCGGCGGGCTCGGCTCCGCCGAGGTGGGCGGCGCGTGGACCGTCGGCGGCGGCGCCACGAACTTCGCCGTCTCGGGCGGCACGGCGCGGGTCGTCGCGTCGGCCGGGGGCAGCCGCACGATGTCGCTCGACTCGTTCCAGTCGACCGACACGAAGATCACGACCCGGCTGGCGTTCGACAAGGCGCAGACGGGCGGCGGCTCCTACGTCGCCGTCATCGGGCGCCGCGTCAACGCGTCCAACGACTACCGGCTGAAGCTCCGGGCGCAGGCCGGCGGTGCCGTCACCGCCCAGGTCGTCCGCGTGGTCGGCGGCGCCGAGACCGTGGTGCAGACGCTCGCCACCGTGCCGGGCCTGTCATGGGGCGCCGGGCAGTACGTGAAGGTCCGGTTCGAGGCGCAGGGCACGTCGCCGACGGCGCTGCGGGCCAAGGTGTGGGCCGACGGCGCAGCCGAACCGACGTCCTGGACGCTGCAGACGACGGACTCGACCGCCGGCCTGCAGGCGGGTGGCGGCATCGGCCTCTGGGACTACCTCTCGAGCTCGGCGACCAACGCCCCGGTGACGCTGCTCGTGGACGACCTGCTCGCCACGCCGGTCGCCGGCGGGACACCGCCGGCCAACCAGCCGCCGACGGCGTCGTTCACCACCTCGTGCACGGACCTGACGTGCTCGGTGGACGCGACCGGGTCGGCGGATGCCGACGGGACGATCGCGTCGTACGCGTGGTCCTTCGGTGACGGTCAGACCGGCAGCGGGGTGACGTCGTCGCGGACCTACGCGGCGGCGGGGACCTACACGGTCACGTTGACGGTGACCGACGACGACGGGGCGACGGCGTCGACGACGCGGCAGGTCGGCCCGACCGCACCGCCGCCGACGAACCAGCCGCCGACGGCGTCGTTCACCACCTCGTGCACGGACCTGACGTGCTCGGTGGACGCGACCGGGTCGGCGGATGCCGACGGGACGATCGCGTCGTACGCGTGGTCGTTCGGTGACGGTCAGACCGGCAGCGGGGTGACGTCGTCGCGGACCTACGCGGCGGCGGGGACCTACACGGTCACGTTGACGGTGACCGACGACGACGGGGCGACGGCGTCGACGACGCGGCAGGTCGGCCCGACCGCACCGCCGCCGACGAACCAGCCGCCGACGGCGTCGTTCACCACCTCGTGCACGGACCTGACGTGCTCGGTGGACGCGACCGGGTCGGCGGATGCCGACGGGACGATCGCGTCGTACGCGTGGTCGTTCGGTGACGGTCAGACCGGCAGCGGGGTGACGTCGTCGCGGACCTACGCGGCCGCGGGGACCTACACGGTCACGTTGACGGTGACCGACGACGACGGGGCGACGGCGTCGACGACGCGGCAGGTCGGCCCGACCGCACCGCCGCCGACCGGCGTGCTCGGCGCCGACGCCTTCGGTCGCACCACGACCGGCGGGTGGGGGAGCGCGGACGTCGGCGGCCCGTGGACCACCGCGAGCGCGGCCACCAGCTTCGGCGTCGGCGGCGGCACCGGCAACGTCTCGATGACCGCCGGCGCCGGCCGCAACGTGTACCTGGCCGGCGTGCTCTCGTCGTCCACCGACGTCGCGTTCACGATGAGCCTCGACAAGGCCGCGACCGGCGGCGGCGTCTACGTGTCGCCGATCGGTCGGCGCGTCGTCGGCGTCGGGGAGTACCGGGCGAAGGTCCGCGTGCTCGGCGGCGGGCAGGTCGCGCTGTCCCTGGTCCGGGCGAGCTCGACCGGTGCCGAGACCACGATCCGCGCCGAGGCCAACGTGGCCGGGCTCACCGCGACCGCGGGGACCCAGCTCCGGGTGCGGCTCCAGGTCACCGGGACCAACCCGACGACCGTGCGGGCCAAGGTCTGGGCGGCGGGCGCGGCCGAGCCGGCGGGGTGGACGGCCTCCGTCACCGACGCCACCTCGGGCATGCAGGTCGCCGGATCGGTGGGGTTCAACACCTACCTGTCGAGCAGCACGACGAACGCGCCGCTCACCGTCCGCTTCGACGACCTGGCCGTCACCCCCGCAGCCTGACCGTCCCCGGCGGGGCCGGCCGTGGGGATCAGTCGACGCTGATGCCCAGCCCGTCGATCGCGTACTGCTTCATGCGCTTGTAGTCGACCTTGCCGTTCGGGGCCCGTCCGATCGTGTCGATCGACAGCACGCGCTTGGGCGCCTTGTAGTGGGCGAGCTGGCCCTTCACGTGGACGATGAGCGCCGACTCGTCGACGGACGCGCCGGCCGCCGGCTCGACGACGGCCGTGATGGCCTCGCCGAACTTCTCGTCGGGCACGCCCACCACGACCGCGTCCGCCACGGACGGGTCGGTCTTGAGCGCCTCCTCGACCTCCTCGGGGAAGACCTTCTCGCCACCGGTGTTGATGCACACCGAGCCGCGCCCGAGCAGCGTGATCGTGCCGTCGGCCTCGACCGTGGCGTAGTCACCCGGCATCGAGTAGCGCACGCCCTCGTAGGTGATGAACGTCGCCGCCGACTTCTCGGGGTCCTTGTAGTACGCGATCGGCACGCGGCCCGGGACGGCGACGCGGCCCCGCTCGCCGGAGCCGGGCGCAACCGGCGTCCCGTCGTCACCGAAGACCTTGCAGCCCTCGCCGAGCGCGAAGTGCGCCGTCTTCTCGGCGGAGTCGCCGGCCGACACCGAGCTGCCCATGCCGATGGCCTCGGACGACGAGAACGTGTCGACGAGCAGCATGCCGGGGTTGTGCCGGAGCAGGTCGGCCTTGGACTGCTCGGACCACATGACGCCCGACGAGGCGATGAGCACGAGGCTCGAGATGTCCCAGCGGCCCGGGGCGGCGTCGAGGGCGCGGACCATCGGCTTGGCGAAGGCGTCGCCCACGATCGTGAGGGCGCCGATGTGCTCGCGCTCGATCGTCTCGAGCACCTCGTTCCAGTCGAGCGACCGGTCGACCAGCGTCACGACCGAGCCGGCCTGGGTCAGGAAGATGTTGGCGGTGAACCAGCCGGTGCCGTGCATGAGCGGGCACGCCGGCAGTCCGGCCGGACCGGGCTGGGCGAGGTCCGCGATGACCGCCGGCACGCCGCCGACCGCGTCGGGGTCCTGCGCCAGCTTGGGGTTGCCGGTCGCGCACGTGACGCCGATGAGGTCGTCCTGGCGCCACATCACGCCCTTCGGCATGCCGGTGGTGCCGCCGGTGTAGATCATGACGACGTCGTCGCCGCTGCGACCCCACTCGGGGACGACGCGACCGGGCGCCGAGCCGGCCACCTGCTCGTAGTCGTCGGCCCAGTCGGGGCGGGGCCCCGAGCCGTCGTCGACCCAGATCCAGTGCCGGACGCCCGGCAGCCGGTCCTTCACCGCGGCCACGCGGTCGGCGAACGTGCCGTGGAAGATCACGGCCACGGCGTCGGCGTTGTCCCACAGGTAGACGAGCTCGTCGTCGAGGTACCGGTAGTTGGTGTTGACCGGCACCATGCCCGCCTTGAAGGCCGCGTAGCAGCCCTCCATGTACTCCGGGCAGTTGTAGAGGTACAGCGCCACCTTGTCCTGGTGGACCGCCCCGCCCTCGAGCAGGTGGTGGGCGACCCCGTCGGCACGGGAGTCGAACTCCTTCCAGCTGTAGCGGCGGTCGCCCTGGACCTGCGCCTGGGCGTCGGGGAACTTGTCCGCGATCGCCTCCCACAGCTCGGCGAAGTTCCATCCGGCCATCGACGACCCCCCTTGGGTTCGAGTGTCCTGCGGCTCGTGATCGGCCCACCGAAGCGAGTTCCGTGCGGCGCCGTGGGCCCGAACGGTACCGTCCGCCGCCATGGACTTCGAACTACCGCCCGAGGACGATCCCCGACGGGTCGCCGTGCGGGAGTGGCTGGACGCTCACCCGGCTCCATCGGGGCGGGACCTCGCCGAGGCGGGCTACGTGGCCCCGCACTGGCCGGCGCCGTGGGGGCTGGACGCCGACCCGATCCACCAGCTCGTCATCGATGACGAGCTCCGCAGAGCGAAGGTGCGCCGGCCCAACAACCCGATCGGCATCGGCTGGGCGGGGCCGACGATCATGGCGGCCGGCACCGACGAGCAGAAGCAGCGCTACCTCTTCGGCCTGCTGTCGGGCGAGGACACCTGGTGCCAGCTGTTCAGCGAGCCGGGTGCGGGGTCTGACCTGGCCGCCCTCGGCACCAGGGCGGTCCGCGACGGCGACGAGTGGATCGTGGACGGCCAGAAGATCTGGACGTCGCTCGCGCACCACTCGCGCTACGGGATCCTCATCGCCCGCACCGACCCCGACGCGCCGAAGCACAAGGGCATCACGTACTTCATCTGCCCGATGGACCTGCCGGGCATCGAGATCCGCCCGATCGTGGAGATGACCGGCCACCACAACTTCAACGAGGTGTTCCTCACCGACGTCCGGATCCCGCACGAGCTCGTGGTCGGGGAGCCGGACGACGGCTGGCGCCTCGCCAAGGTGACGCTCGCGAACGAGCGGGTCTCGCTCTCCTCGGGCGGGGCGCTGTGGGGCATGGGGCCCGACGCCGAGGACCTGCTCGACGTCATCCGCGCCGCCGGCGGGCTGCACGACGCCGTCGAGCGCCAGCGGGCGGCGCAGCTGCACATCGAGTCCGAGATCCTGCGCCTCATCCGGCTCCGGACGGTCACGGCGGCGATCGCCGGTCGCCAGCCCGGCCCCGAGGCCTCGATCCGCAAGGTGCTGGCCGACGAGCACGGCCAGCGGATCATGGCGCTGGCCAAGGACCTGGCGGGCCCGGCGGGGATGCTCGACGACGTCGGGCCGTTCGGGGGACCGGTCGACCTCTGGCAGTTCGGGTACCTGTTCGCCCAGGCCCTGACGATCGGTGGGGGCACCGGCGACGTGCAGCGCAACATCGTCGCCGAGCGCGTCCTCGGGCTGCCCCACGACGTCGACGTCGAGGAGGGGCTGACGTGGGCCGAGACGCGGCGCGCCGCGGGCTGAGCGGGCGGGTCCGGGGGTGGCCACGCGATCGCCCCGGCGGGTGCTCGTCACCGGGGGAGCGGGCAACGTCGCCGGGTGGCTCGCCCGCACCGTGCCCGGCGACGTCGAGCTGCACGTCACCCGCCACCGCACGCCCGTGCCCGTCGACGTGGCGGCGGTCGCGACCGTCCACGGGGCCGAGCTGACCGACGCGGCGGCGACCGTGGAGCTCGTGCGGGCGGTGCGCCCCGAGGTCGTCGTGCACACCGCCTACGTGCAGTCGGACCGGGCCGCGATCGTCGATGCGACCGCGTCGGTGGCCGGTGCGGCGGCCGACGTCGGCGCGTCGCTCGTGCACCTGTCGACCGACGTCGTCTTCGCCGGCGACCGGCCGCCCTACGCCGAGGACGCTCCGACCGACCCGATCACGGACTACGGCCGGTGGAAGGTCGAGGCGGAGCGTGCCGCGCGGGAGGCGCTGCCCGACGTGTGCACCACCCGGACGTCGCTCGTCGTGTCGACGGACCCGATGGACCGATCCACCGGCGCGCTGGCCGCCGCGCTGGCGACGGGCCAGGAGGTCCGGTTGTTCCACGACGAGCTGCGCCAGCCGATCCGGGCCGACGACCTGGCCGCCGAGCTCTGGGCGCTGGTCGCGCTCGACCGAGCACGGCGGGCGGGGGCCTGGCACCTGCCCGGGCCCGAGCACCTGTCGCGGCTCGAGCTGGGCCTGCGGCTCGCGGCCCGGCTGGGCCTCGACGCCGGCCCGGTGGTGGCCACGTCCGCTGCGGACCACGCCACGCCCCGCCCTCGGGACCCCGAGCTGATGGGCGCCCGCAGGGTCGAGCTGGGGGTCCGGCTGCGGCCCGTCGACGGGTGAGCGGGTACCGTGTCGGCCGATGGCCAGCACGACTGACGACGAACTGAAGGTCCGCGCCAAGGTGGTCGCGGCCGAGGACCTGCCGGGCGTGCCCGCCGGGACGAGGGGGCGGGTGACCCTCAAGAACGGGTTCCGCTGGATCCGCTACCGGGTCGAGTTCGACAACGGCGTCGGCGTCGGGTCGCTCGACCGGGCGCAGCTGGTGCGGGCCAAGGACTGGGACCGCGAGCAGAAGCTCGCGGCGAGCTGAGCACGGACACGGGGGGCAGCATGAAGCTGAGCATGCAGATCGGCTACTCGGGGGGTTTCGCCGAGTCGGTCGCACAGGTCCAGGCCCTCGAGAAGGCGGGCATGGACATCGTCTACGTCGCCGAGGCGTACGGCTACGACGCCCCGACGCTCATGGGCTACCTGGCCGCCGAGACCGACACGATCCAGATCGCGTCCGGGATCCTGCCGGTGTACACCCGGACGCCGACCCTGCTCGCCATGACGGCGGCCGGGCTCGACGACCTGTCCGGCGGACGGGCCATCCTCGGCCTCGGCGCCTCGGGCCCGCAGGTGATCGAGGGCTTCCACGGCGTGGCCTACGACGCGCCGATCCAGCGCACCCGGGAGATCATCGACATCTGCCGCAAGGTGTGGCGCCGCGACGAGCCCGTCGTGCACGACGGCAAGAAGTACCAGCTGCCGCTGCCCGAGGGGCAGGGGACCGGCCTCGGCAAGCCGTTGAAGATGATCACGCACCCCGTGCGGTCTGCGATCCCGATCCACGTGGCGTCGCTCGGCCCGAAGAACGTCCAGATGACCGCCGAGCTGGCCGACGGCTGGCTCCCCATCCTGTTCCACCCCGAGCGGTCCAGGGATGTCTGGGGCGCCGACGTCGACGCCGGCCTCGCCAAGCGGTCGCCCGACCTGGGCCCGCTCGACGTGGTCGCCGGCGGCCTGCTGTCGATCGGCCCCGAGTCCGAGGTCGGCGGGTTCCGCGACTTCAGCCGGGCCATGATCGCCCTCTACGTGGGCGGCATGGGCGCACGCGACCGGAACTTCTACAACCAGCTCTTCCAGCGCTACGGCTACGAGGCCGAGGCCAAGGAGATCCAGGACCTGTACCTCGACGGCAAGAAGCAGGAGGCGGCCGCCGCCGTCCCGTCGTCGTTCCTCGAGGAGACCTCGCTCTGCGGCGACGAGGGCTACGTGAAGGACCGGATCGCGCAGTTCGCGGACGCCGGCGTGACCGTGCTCAACATCACGCCGATCGCTCCCGACCTGGAGGGCCAGCAGCGCATGGTCGCCAAGGTCAAGGAGCTGGCGGGCTGATCCGACCCCGACGCTTCGTCCTGCGCCGGGGGCAGGACGAAGCGACTGGGTGGGCGCGATCCCCGGCGCACCGGCTCCTGGCGCGGACCGTCGCAGGGCGACGGCCGCGGATCAGGCCGGCGGCTCGGTGGTGGTGGTCGTCGCCTCGGTCGTCGTCGTCGTCGTGGTCGGCGCCTCGGTGGTCGTCGTGACCGGGGGCGCCGTCGTCGGCGGCGTGCCGCCGTTGATCAGCGGCGACAGGATCGGCATCGCCCGCGACTCTTCGCAGTCGACGTTCGCCGAGTAGCTCCACGACAGGAGGCCGGCCTTCGGGCCGAGGAAGATCCCGCCGTACTCGACCGAGGCGGAACCGCTCTGGCCGAACTCGACCGGGGTGCCCTTGACGACGCCGAGCGTGAAGAACCGCTCGCCCTCGATCAGGTTCTCGGGATCGGGGTTGTTCACCGACACGACGCCGATGTGCAGCGGCACGACGAACGGCGTGACGGTGGCCTGCTCGACCGCCATGCCGGCGCCGTCGCCGGCGTTCAGGTAGATCTCGGCGCCGAGGCCGTTGGCGTTGCTGCAGTACTGGAACTCACCCGAGATCTGCTTGTCGACGGCGAGCAGGGTCCCGGCGGCCGGGTCCGCGATGCCCGCCATCGAGAAGTTGGTGGCCGGCGCCTCGGGGGCCGGGTCCTCCTGGGCCTGCGTGGGGACGCTCCAGGCGACGAGCCCGGCCGCGGCGATGCCGGCAGCGGCCAGCGCTCGGCCGACCGCCCGTCCTCGTCGGCCCCGTCTCCGGGTTCCCGCCTCCATCGCCTCCATCGCCATTCCCCCAGTGGCCCTCACGGACCGAACAGGCTCGGCGCCCACCGCACGCTTGTGCGCGGTCGGGACCGGTCTTCCACAGCTCCCGCACGGTACCACCGGACGGGACCAGGGTCACGCCCTTGGGTGAACCTGCCTCACCCATCCCGACCCGCCCGACGGCTGCCCGGAGGGCGGTCCGGCGGCCGTCCGACGGGCGGGCGGCGGACCGCCCCACGGCCCGTCGAGGGGTCTCAGCCGATGCGCTCGAGCACCGCCTCGGCCTCGGCCACCATCGACCGCACCAGGTCCCCCGCGGGGACCAGCTCGTCGATCGCGCCGATGGCCTGGCCGGCGGGCATGAACTCGCGATCGGGGTCCACCCCCGGTGTGCCCTCGTCGCCGCCGAGGTGGTTGGCGCCGTCCTCCATGGACCGCACCACCTGCATCGGGAACGGCTCGGGCACGCCCCCGGCCTCCTCGAACTCCCGTGCATAGGCCGTGCGCAGCACTCGGCAGGTCTTGCCCGTGTACGCCTTCGTGATCAGCGTGCCGTCCTCGGCCGAGGCCAGGATCCGCTCCTTGTACCCGGCGACCGCCTGGGCCTCGGGCGTGGCGATGAACCGGGTGCCCACCCAGACGCCGACAGCCCCGAGGGCGAGGGCGGCGGCCAGGCCGCGGCCGTCGAAGATCCCGCCGGCCGCGACCACGGGCGCGCGGTCGCCCACGGCGTCGACCACCTGGGGGACGAGGGCCATCGTGGCGATCTGACCGGTGTGGCCGCCGGCCTCGGTCCCCTGGGCGACGACCAGGTCGCATCCCGCGTCGACCGCACGCAGGGCGTGGGCGACCTTGCCGCACATGCTCGCCACCACGATCCCGAGGTCGTGGCAGAGGTCGATCACCTCGCCCGGCACGCCGAGCCCGGCGACGAACACGGATCCGCCTCCGTCGGCGATGGCCCGGACCTTGGCGCCCATGTCCTGCGGCGCGGCGGTGAGCAGGTCCACCCCGAACGGCTTGTCGGTGGCCGCCGCCACCGCCGCGATCTGCTCGACCATCTGGTCGGCGCCCATCGTCGAGGCGCCGAGCGTGCCGAGCCCCCCGGCCTCGGACACCGCCGCGGCCAGCGGGGCGTAGGACACGCCGCCCATCCCGGCGAGCATCACGGGGTGCTCGATGCCCAGCATCTCGGTCAGTCGGGTCTGCATGCGCGGCATCGTACGCGGGCGGTGCACGCCGTCCCGCACCCCGGTCCCCGGCTCGTCCCGGGTGCGGGCGCCGCGGTGGCGCTCAGCCGGCGTCGCGGTAGGCGCCGGGGCCGCTCAGGACGCCCCGGCGCCAGCGCGAGGGCGTGAACGGCAGCCCGCGGGGCGAGTCCTCGAACAGCCAGCGGGCGAAGTGGCGCCGCGTCCAGGGCGTGGCGCCGGCGACCCGGATCGCCGCACGGGCGCCCTTCCGGTGCTGCAGCGCCCGCACCAGCAGGGCCGACATGCGGTGGTCGGCGAGCAGCTCGTCCTCGACCGCCGCGGCGTAGCGGTCGGCGGCGTCGCCGAGCGCAGCCCGGTCGCGGATGCACTCGCCGGCCCTGACGCCGGTCAGGAGGGCCTGGCCGATGCCCTCGCCCGTCATCACATCGCACGCGCCGACGGCGTCGCCGACGAACAGCGTCCGCCGCGTGGCCTTCACCGACGAGTCGACGCGGGCCGGGATCGGCCAGGCCCGGTGCGGCGCCTCGGGCGTCGCGTCGGGTCCGAGCAGGTCACGGATCGCCGGCCGCCGCAGGAGCTCCTCCCACAGGGGGCCCATGTCGCCGACGGGGACCTTGCCCCCGCGCTGGATGCCGAAGCCGATGTTCGCCCGTCGCCCCTCGAGCGGGAACGACCAGAAGTAGCCGGGCAGGAGGTCCGCCTCGAACCGCACGTGGAGCTCGCTCGCGGCCCGGTCCCCGACGTCGCGGACGTACTGGCGGAAGGCGTGCCAGTCGCCGCGGTAGCCCGGCTCGGCCAGGCCGAGGGCCCGCCGCACGGGCGACCACATGCCGTCGGCGGCGACGACCCACCGGGCGCGCAGCTCGCGCCCGGCACCGCCGGACCCGACGGCGCCGGTCCCGTCGGCGGGGTCGGCCGACACCCGCAGGACGACGCCGTCGTCGTCCTCGGCCGCGTCGAGCACGCCGGTGCCGTCGAGCACCGTCACACCCTCCTTGCGGGCCAGGTCCACCAGCGCGGCGTCGAGGTCGAGGCGGGTGGCCACCGCGGCGAACCGGCCCTGGTCGGCCCCCGGCATCGGGAGCCGGATGGCGTGGCCCGACGGGCCCGTCACCCAGCACTCGTGGACGTCGATCCACGAGTCGACGACCGACGGGTCGAGGCCGAGGTCCTCGAGCTGGCGAAGGGCCAGGGTGGTCAGGCCGTCGCCGCAGGTCTTGTCCCGCGGGAACGTGGCCTTGTCGAAGACGGTGACGTCGATGCCGGCCCGGGCGAGGGTGATGGCGGCCGCCGTCCCCGCGGGTCCGGCGCCGACGACGGCGACGTCGAGGGTGTCCACGCCCGAAGGCTACGCGGTCGGACCGCTCCGGCTGGAACGGCGGGCGGTGCGCCCCGCCTACGATCTGCGGCCGTGACCACCGCGGAGCCGATCGAGGAGCGCGAGGCGCTCACCTACGAGCTGTTCGGCACCGCGATCCGCGACCTCGCCCACCAGGTCGACGACAGCGGCTGGGAGCCCGACTGGATCCTGTCGATCGCCCGGGGCGGCCTGCTCATCGGCGGGGCCCTGGCCTACGCGCTCGGCATGAAGAACGTCGCCACGATGAACGTCGAGTTCTACACCGACGTCGAGCAGCGACGGGACGTGCCGGTCGTCCTGCCCCCGGTGCTCGAGCTCGTGCACCTCGCCGACACGAAGGTGCTCGTGGCCGACGACGTGGCCGACACCGGCGAGACGCTGCAGCTCGTGCGCGACATGGTCGCCGACACCGTGGCCGAGGTCCGGACGCTGGTGGTCTACGAGAAGTCGCGGTCGGTGATCCGACCCGACTACGTCTGGCGGCGGACCGATCGGTGGATCGACTTCGCCTGGTCGGCGCAGCCGCCGGTCACGCGCCGGCCCGGCGTCTTCTGAGCGCCGGCCCTGCGCCGCCGGCCGGCACCCCCGTCAGGGGCGCGTCGGCGGGGAGACGGTCTTCGACGGGTCCCGCTCCAGCACCGGCTCCAGCACCGCGTCGACGGCCGCGACGAGGTCGTCGTCGAGGGTGAGGTCGGCGGCGACCACGTTCTCGGTCAGCTGCTCGGGACGCGAGGCGCCGACGATCGCGGAGCCGACGTCGGGGTTCCGCAGCACCCAGGCGACCGCGTACTGGGCCATCGTCAGGCCGGCGTCGCGGACCAGCGGCACCATCTTCTGCACCGCCTCGAGCACGTCGTCGCGCAGGAAGCGGCGGACGAAGTCGGCGCCGCCCTGGTCGTCGGTGGCGCGCGAGCCCTCGGGCACCGGCTGGCCCGGCAGGTACTTGCCGGTGAGGACGCCCTGCGCGATCGGCGACCAGACGATCTGGCCGACGCCGGCCGCCACGCTGGCCGGGATCACCTCGGCCTCGATCACGCGCCACAGCAGGGAGTACTGGGGCTGGTTGGAGATGAACGGGATCCGGAGCTCGCGGGCGAGCTCGGCGCCGGCGGTGATCTGCTCGGCGTCCCACTCCGACACGCCGATGTAGAGGACCTTGCCGCTGCGCACGAGGTCGGCGAAGGCGACCATCGTCTCCTCGAGCGGCGTCTCGTGGTCGTAGCGGTGGGCCTGGTAGAGGTCGATGTGGTCGGTCTGGAGCCGGCGGAGCGACGCGTCGCAGCTCTCCTGGATGTGCTTGCGCGACAGGCCGCGGTCGTTGGGGCCCGACCCGGTCGGCCAGTACACCTTCGTGCAGATCTCGAGGCCCTCGCGGCGCTGGCCGGCCAGGGCGGTGCCCATCACGGCCTCGGCGCGGGTGCCGGCGTACACGTCGGCGGTGTCGAACGTGGTGATGCCCTGGTCGAGCGCCTCGTGGACGGCGGCGATGGCCGTGTCGTCGTCGACCTGGGAGCCGTGCGTGATCCAGTTCCCGTAGGAGATGGCACTGACCTTCAGACCCGATCGACCCAGGTAGCGGTGTTCCACGTTCGTGCTCTCCTCGTTCGGTGCGTGCTGCGGCGGTCCTGCGGCACCTCGGCGGCACCGGACCCGACCGGCCTACCTCACGCCAGGTCGAGCACCTCGTCATAGCCCAGGCGGACGCACTCGATGAACGACTCGGGGTCGGGGACCGCGGCGGGGTCGATGTTGAGGCCGATGTTGAGGTCGTTCTGGTAGCTGAGCAGCGTGACGTTGCAGGCGGCGCCGGCCAGCGGACCGAAGGGGATGACCGCCTCGACCGGGATGCCGCGGAGGTACACCGGCACGGGCGAGCCGGGCACGTTCGACGCCTGGAAGTCGAGGCCCTTCATCATCGAGCCGAACACCTGGGTGACGACGGTGGTGGGCAACCGGTTGAGCAGGTTGGCCACGGGCTCGACGAGCTGGTTCGCGGGCTCGTCGCGCGCCGACATCATGCGGCGGCGGATCGTCCGCATGAGCTCGATGACGTCCTGGGCGTGGACCGGGATCTCGAAGCGGGCGGGGACGAACGCGTTGCCGGCCGTGTCGGTCATCTCGCCGCTGCGGACGTTGATCGGCATGCCCATCCGCAGGTCCTGGAGCGACGCCCCGTGACGCCCGTGGTACAGCTGCAGGCCCCGGACGAGGCCGGTGACGTACGTGTCGTTGAGCGAGCCTCCGACGCGCTTGCCGGCCTTCTTGGCCAGGTCGAGCGGGAGGCTCAGCGCCTCGAGGTGGCTCGACAGCGAGCGGCCCGACATGATCGGCGACATCGGCGCCGGCGACGGCCGGAGCACCCGTGCGGCCGACGCCGCCAGCTCGGCGCCGTTGGCGAACGTGCCGACCGGGTCGGCGACGGCGCTCGTCAACGTGTGGATCCCGGCGCCCGACAGCTCGCGCAGCAGGCCGACCTGGGTCCGGGCCTGGTGAGCGAGCGCGTCGGTGAAGCGCTCGGTCTGGTTGAGGACGTGGACCGGGGGAGCGGGCGGCATGGCCCGCTCGGGCGCGTCGGGCGTCAGGTCGAAGAGCTCGAGCATCAGCCGGACGCCGCCGACGCCGTCGGTCATGGCGTGGTGGAACTTCAGGATGAGGGCGTCGCGACCGTCCGCCAGGCCGTCGACCGCCGTGCACTCCCACTGCGGCCGGGCCCGATCGAAGCCCTGCACCGCGATCGGCTGGGTCATCCGCAGCAGGTCGCGCAGCGTGCCCTCCCCGGGCACCCTTGCCGCGCGCAGGTGGTAGTCGAGGTCGAAGTTCGGGTCGATCTCCCAGCGCGGCGGCGCCAGCGACATGAGGTTGGACCGCACCCGCTGCCGCAGCCGGGGGACCACGCGCGTCAGCCGCTCGAACGTGCGCCGCAGCGTCTCGCGGTCGATCGGGCGCTCGAGGAGGATCACCGTCGTGATCGTGGACCGCAGCATGGGGTCCTTCTCGATCGACCACATGAGCGCGTCCTCGTCGCTCATCCGGTCGTGGTACCGGATCGGGGCCTCGGTCGGGTCGTCGTCCACCGGCCCAGACTAGAGCCGGTGGGGCGTCGGCCGTCCGGTCGCCGTGCGTCCGGACCCGTGCGGTGCGCCGGTCGCCGGGCGCGTCGACCGACCGTCAGATGCAGCGGTAGCTGGCGGAGAAGTTCTGCTGGTCGGTGTGGCCGTCCACGAACGTCCGGGTGCGCTGCGTCGTGATCTTGCCGCAGCCGCTCTTCGGGTTCTGCGCCGTCTGCTCGCCGCGCGCGAACTGCGTCGACCACAGCTGCACCGTGATCGACGAGTCGGTGTAGGTCGGCCAGATGACCACGCCGTAGGGCGTGTTGTTCTTGATCTTCAGGTCGACGCTCGGGTAGGCGAGCGTCGCCTCGCGGCCGAACGGGTAGCGGCTGATGTACTCCGAGTGCGCCTTGTAGGCCGGGATGTCGAGGCCGGCGAAGAAGGCGGCGTTGAACAGCGTCGTGGCGTACTGGCTGATGCCGCCGCCGTAGTCCTCGGTGTGCTCGCCGTTCTCGATCACCGGGGCCTGGACGTAGCCCTTCTCGGGCGTGCGCTTGCCGATGAACTGGTTCACCGAGAACGTGTCGCCGGGGGCGATCAGCACGCCGCGGGTGGCGTCGGAGATCGTGTGGATGTTCTTGACGCGGGGCTGGCCGGCGGGGTGCCGCGTCGTGAACTCGCCGACGACCTGCTTCACGCCGAGGCCCTTGGCCCACTCGACGCCCTCGGCGGCCGTCATGGTCCGGGTCGGCAGGTCGATCTTCGTGGTGCCGGCGAGCAGGGCGTCGACGATCTTCTGCGGGGCCTCGGGGCCGCAGCAGACCTGGGCGTCCTGGCCGGGCTGGGGCACCGGGACGCCGCCCTGGATCGCGAAGCGCACGCCCGTCGGATTGCCGGACCCGGCGGGCATGTTGGCGGCCAGCAGCTTGGCGACCGAGTCGGCGTTCATCGTGAGCTGCGGCGTCGGGGCCTCGGGCGTGCCGCCGACGACGACGGCGAAGGCGGGCCGGAAGTCCTTGCCCTCGATCTCGAAGGCCTTGCCGGCGGCGCTGAGCTCGACCTTGCCGGTGGTGACCTGGTTCGCCTTGTCGACGAGCGCCTGCACCGACTGGTCGGTCATCTTCGGCTTGGTGACCGCCCGCTGCACGTCGATCGCGATGGGGGCGCCGAGGTCGGACACGCCCGAGGGCAGGGCGGCCGCGACCGAGTTCGTCGTCAGCTCGATGCCGTCCTTGCCGGGCACGAGCGCCACGCCCTCCTCGTTGGCCGTCATCGACGGCTCGACGGGATCGGAGCGCTTGTCGCCCTCGAGCGCGGCGAGCTGCTGCGTGAGCGCGGCGCCGTCGAGGGTCACCGCGGCGTCGACGGTGCGGGGCGACATCACCGAGCCGAGCCAGCGCACGGGTCGGGTCGGGAGCGGGTCGTCGCGGCCGACGTCCCAGGCCCGGGCGACCGAGCGGTCGACGTCGATGGACATCCCGAGCTCGCCGGCGGTGCTCGTGAGGTGGACGTCGCCGGCGTCGATCGTGACCTCGGTCGAGGGGAAGTCCTCGGCCATGGCCTCGACGGCCGTGGTGAGCTGCGCCTTCGTCATGCCGCCGACCGGCTCGCCGGCCAGCTCGACGTTGCGCACCACGGCGTCCCGGTTCAGCACCGCGGCGTCCACGGCCCACGCCGACGCGACGAGCGCGATGACGATCAGCGGCGCGGCGATGACGCCGACGAGCACCTTCCGGGGGCGTGACACCGCACTAGGGTCGCACACGGCCGTCGCCCGTTCGCGGCACCTCGCGGGGTCCGTTCTCAGGATCCCCCGGTCGGTGGCGCGGTCCCGACGGCCCGGGGGACCGGGACGAACCACCAGGGGGAAGCGAGCATGGGCATCTGCGAAGGGCGCGTCTGCGTCGTGACCGGAGCTGGTCGTGGCATCGGGCGCGCGTACGCGCTGACCCTGGCGTCGGAGGGCGCGTGCGTCGTCGTCAACGACCTGGGCGGCGAGATGGACGGCACCGGCAACCCCACGTCGGGCCCTGCGACCGAGGTGGTGGAGGAGATCCGGGCCGCCGGCGGCGAGGCGGTCGCCAACGGCGACGACGTCGCCAGCTTCGACGGCGCGGAGCGGCTGGTCCGCACGGCCGTCGACACGTTCGGCGACCTGCACTGCCTGGTGAACAACGCCGGCATCCTCCGCGACCGCATGCTCGTCAACATGACCGAGGCCGAGTGGGACGACGTCGTCCGCGTGCACCTGAAGGGGACGTTCGCCCCGACGCACCACGCCGCGAACCACTGGCGCGAGCAGACGAAGGCGGCCGAGGCCGGCGAGCGCGATCGGCCGGTCGCCCGGGTGATCAACACGACGTCGGTGTCGGGCATCTACGGCAACGTCGGCCAGACGAACTACGGCGCGGCCAAGGCGGGGATCGCGTCGTTCACGTTCATCGCCTCGATGGAGCTCGCCCGCTACGGCGCCACGGTGAACGCGATCGCCCCGGTCGCGCTGACCAGGCTCACCGAGGGCCTCGGCCCCGAGCGCACCGAGGAGCAGCGCGAGGCGATGGACCCCCGGTGGATCGCCCCCGTCGTCACCTGGCTGGCGTCCGAGGAGTCGTCCCACGTCACCGGCCGGGTGTTCGAGGCGTCGGGCCGGGTCCTGGCGGTGGCCGAGGGCTGGCACCGGGGCCCGGCGGCCGACCCCGTCGAGGACCCGGCCGCCATCGGCCCGGTCGTCGACGACCTGCTGTCGCGCGCCCGGCCGCCCGCTGACATGGAGGGCAAGGACCGACAGGTGTGACCAGCCCACGAGCTCCGTGGGCACGAGATCGACGAACGAGGAGAACAGCGAGATGCCGATCAACCCGGACGCAGTGGGCACGCGCGGCGAGCCGACCGAGTCGTCGTGGAAGAGCAAGGACGGCCTGCTCTACGCGGTCGGCGTCGGCGCGGGCCAGGACCCCTTGAGCGAGGCCGAGCGCCCGTTCTTCAGCGAGAACTCGATCGACGTCGAGCAGCGCATTCTGCCGACGATGGTCGTCACGCTGCCGAACATCGGCGGCGCGTTCGCGGCGATCGGCTCGTTCAACCCGGCGATGCTCGTCCACGGCGAGGAGCGGATCGTCCTGCACCGGGAGCTGCCGGTCGAGGGGAGGGTGTCGACCGTCGCAGAGATCACCGCCATCTGGGACAAGGGCAAGGGCGCGGTCGTCGAGATCACCAGCACGTCGACGCTCGTCGGCGACACCGATCCGCTGTTCGAGGTCGTGATGAGCGCCTTCATCCGCGGTGAGGGCGGCTGGGGCGGCGACCGGGGTCCGTCGGGCCCGCGCAACGAGGCGCCCGACCGCGAGCCCGACGCCGTGGTGACCACGCCGACCCGCCCTGAGCAGGCGCTCGTGTACCGGCTGTCGGGTGACCGCAACCCGCTGCACTCGGATCCCTCGTTCGCGGCGCTGGCCGGCTTCGACCGGCCGATCCTGCACGGCCTCTGCACCTACGGGTTCACCGGGCGGGCGCTGCTGCACGAGCTGTGCGGCTCGGACCCGGCCCGCTTCCGCACGATGGAGGGCCGCTTCTCGTCGCCGGTGATGCCCGGCGAGGAGCTGACCGTGCAGGTGTGGCGGACCGGCGACGGTGAGGCCGTCTTCCGGACGCTGGCGTCGGGCGACCGCGTCGTGCTCGACAGCGGCGCCGTCACCTTCGACGCCTGAGCGCCGCCCGGACCGGGCGGTTCAGAACAGGGTGAGGTCGGCCTCGCGCGCGCCGCGGAGCACGTCGTAGTCGACCTCGACGCACACGATGCCCCGGGCCTCGGCCAGCACCTTGGCCTGGGGCTTCACGACCTGGGCGACGAAGACGCCGCGCACGCCTCGGAGGTCGGGGTCGCGGTCCATGCGCTCGAGGTAGCGGACCAGCTGCTCGACGCCGTCGATCTCGCCCCGGCGCTTCACCTCGACGGCGACGGCCACGCCGTCGGCGTCGCGGCACAGCAGGTCGACCGGACCGATGTCGGTGGGGAACTCGCGCCGCACCAGCGTGAGGTCCTCGAGGATCACGGTCGGATCCGCGGCGAGGAGCTCCTGGAGGTGGGCCTCCACGCCGTCCTTCTGCAGGCCGGGGTCGACGCCGAGGTCGTGGGCGGTGTCGGACAGGACCTCGTGGAGGTGGATCGTGAGCCGCTCGCCCTTCGGGTTGGTCACCGTCCAGTGGTCCTCGTCCTCGACGACCACGTTCGGCGCGTTCATCCAGTTGAGCGGCTTGTACGCGCCGCCGTCGGCGTGGATGGCGACGCAGCCGTCCGCCTTCACCATGACGAGGCGGACGGCCTCCGGCAGATGGGCGGTGAGACGTCCGTCGTAGTCGACCGAGCAGCGGGCGATGACCAGGCGCACGGCCCGGACCCTACAAGCCGCCCCGGAACCCGATCGCGCTCCGGCGCCGGTCGGCCGGCGGGGCGGCGCTCAGCGCTCGGACGAGCCGGCGGCGAGGCCCGGGATCCGCAGCGAGAGGTCGTTGCACTCCTCGCAGACGGACTCGGGGATCACGCCCGCCCGCATCAGCACGGCGAAGATCCGGCAGCCGAGGCAGAACCCGAACGCCGCCTCGAGGAAGGCCGCGCCGGCCAGCAGCGCCACGACGATCCGTGACGCCCCGGTGGCGCCCGCCAGCCACAGCACCGAGCTGGTGACCGAGAACACCACGCCGATCGCCTGGGCGAAGCGCTTGGGCGGGCCGGGCACGTACTTGGCGTGCTGCGGCAGGCGGGACGCGACCACCCGGGTCGCGAACGTGCCGAGCGGGCTCAGCGTGGGGCCGGTGAGCACCCGGGCGACGAAGCCGTAGGTGAGCGGGACCAGCACCCAACCCCACCCGAGGACCGCCACGGCCAGGGCCATGACCACGACCCCGGTCGCGACCGTGCGGGCCGCGACGTCGTTGACCGGGTTCGGGAACGAGAACAGCCCGGTCCGGCCGGCGCCGGAGCTGGTCGGGGAGGGGGCGGTGGTGGTCACGTCACCAACCTACGACGGAAATCCCGACCAAACCACTCAAGTTTGCAGGACCGCTCCGGGTTCTGACGCCACAGAGCGGCGCCGGTGACGCATGGACGTCACGAGAATCCGGCTCCCGGGATTCTCATGTCGATCGTGCGTCGTGCAGCCCACCCTTTTGGCGTCAGAAACGGGGTGGGAGGGGCGGGTCAGGTGCGGGCGTGCTTGAGCGCCTTGGTGGCGCGGGCGCGGTCGCCGGCGTCGAGCAGCAGCTTGCGGAGGCGGATGCCCGACGGGGTGACCTCGACGCACTCGTCCTCGGCCAGGAACTCGAGCGCCTGCTCCAGCGACAGCACCTTCGGCGGCGTCAGCCGCTCGGTGTTGTCGGAGCCGGCGGCCCGCATGTTCGTCTGCTTCTTCTCCCGGCAGATGTTGACGTCCATGTCCTCGCCACGGGAGTTCTCGCCGACGACCATGCCCTCGTAGACCTCGTCGCCGGGGGCGACGAAGAGGGTGGCGCGCTCCTGGATGGCGACGATGGCGTACGCCGTCACCGGGCCGCGGCGGTCGGCGACCACCGAGCCCCGGTCACGGGAGCGGATCTCGCCGAACCACGGCGCCCAGCCGTCGAACACCTGGTGGAGCATGCCGGTGCCGCGCGTCTCGGTCAGGAACTCGGTGCGGAACCCGAGCAGGCCGCGGGCCGGGACCCGCTGCTCCATGCGGACCCAGCCGGTGCCGTGGTTCACGATGTCGGTCATCTGGCCCTTGCGAGAGGCCAGCAGCTGCGTGACCGCTCCCAGGAACTCCTCGGGCACGTCGATGGTGACGGCCTCGACCGGCTCGTGCAGCGTGCCGTCGATCTCCCGGGTGACGACCTGGGGCTTGCCGACCGTGAGCTCGAAGCCCTCGCGCCGCATGGTCTCGACGAGCACGGCGAGCTGCAGCTCGCCGCGGGCGTGGACCTCCCACGTGTCGGGCCGCTCGGTCGGCAGCACGCGCAGGCTCACGTTGCCCACGAGCTCCGAGTCGAGGCGCCCCTTGAGCAGGCGGGCGGTCATCTTGTCGCCGTCCAGGCCCGCCATCGGCGACGTGTTCACGCCGATCGTCATGGCCAGGCTCGGCTCGTCGACGGTGATGACCGGCATGGGCCGCGGGTCCTCGGGGTCCGACAGCGTCTCGCCGGTCGTGACGTCCTCGAGCCCGGCGACGGCGATGATCTCGCCCGGGCCGGCCGAGTCCGCCTCGACCCGCTCGTGGGTCTCGGTCACGTAGAGGACCGCGATCTTGGCCCGCTCGACCGAGCCGTCGGCCCGGCACCAGGCCACCTGCTGGCCCTTGCGGATCGTGCCGTTGAGGATCCGGCACATGGCGAGCCGGCCGACGAACTGGCTGGCGTCCAGGTTGGTGACCCACGCCTGCAGCGGGTGCTCGGGGTCGTGGGTCGGCGCGGGGAGGTGGTCGACGAGCAGCTCGAAGAGCGGCGTCAGGTCGGCGTCGAGGTCGTCGGGGGAGTCGGGCTTGGTCGTCGACGCACGCCCGGCGCGGGCGTTGCAGTAGACGATCGGGAAGTCGAGCTGGTGCACGTCGGCGTCGAGGTCGAGGAACAGCTCCTCGACCTCGCTGACGACCTCGTCGATCCGGGCGTCGGGACGGTCGACCTTGTTGACGGCCAGGATCACCGGCAGGTCGAGGGCGAGCGCCTTGCGGAGCACGAAGCGGGTCTGGGGGAGCGGACCCTCGGACGCGTCGACGAGCAGCACGACGCCGTCGACCATCGTGAGCGCCCGCTCGACCTCGCCGCCGAAGTCCGCGTGGCCCGGGGTGTCCACGATGTTGATCTTGACCTCGTCACGGCCGTCGCCGGTCCAGCGGACGGCGGTGTTCTTGGCGAGGATGGTGATGCCCTTCTCGCGCTCGAGATCCATGGAGTCCATGACCCGGTCGACCGTCTCGGCCCCCTCGCGGAACGCGCCCGACTGCTGGAGCATGGCGTCGACGAGCGTGGTCTTGCCGTGGTCGACGTGGGCGATGATCGCGACGTTGCGGATGCCCGGGACGGGCAGTGCGCCGGTGCCCGCGTCGGTCTGGGTGGCGGTGGAGGTCATGGCACTTCCGGTTTCGGGGGACCCACCAGTCTGCCCGACGGGACCCCTCGTCCCCGAACCACCCCGGCATGCCGTCCGACACGTCCCTCAGGACGCCGCTGCGACCCCCTTCCGACCGTTCTGTGATGCTCGATACGTCGATATCGACGTGTTGGGCATCACAGAACGGGTCGAGGGGCTGGGTGCGGGCCCGTTCAGCGCCTGTCGAGGCGCTTGCGGATCGTCTCGCGGCGCCGGCGCAGCTCGCTGTAGGTGACGGCCTCGGTCGAGTCGTCGACGATCCCGAAGCTGGCCCGGATCGCCGACTCGTCGACGGCGAAGCCCTCGGCCGACACGCCGAGCTCGGATGCGAACCGCTCGCCGTGCGTGGCCGCCAGCCCGGTCGACAGCGACGCCACCTCGGCGACGAGGTCGAGGTCGGGGGCCAGCACGGCGATCGCCCCGTCGAGGAACACGAGGTTCTTGACGTAGAGCATGAGGATCTTCGGCAGCCGGGCGCCCATGCCCATCAGCGCCTTGATGATGCGCTGGATCTCGCCGACGAGCTCCTCCTGGTCGAGGGTCGTCGGGTCCACCGGCGCCTTGTCGAGCCCGAGCTCCCGGATCACCTCGTCGATGTCGGTGTCGGCGGGCAGCGCGCCGAGGTCGCGGAACGCCGTCACCTGCCCGGGGATGTCGCCCATGGCGCCGTACAGCATCATCCGCAGGAACGCCGACCGCTGCAGCGGCGTCATCCGGGCGGTGATGCCGAAGTCGAGCAGGGCGATGCGCCCGTCGGGGGTGACGAACAGGTTCCCGGCGTGGAGGTCGCCGTGGAAGATGCCGTGCACGATGCACCCCTCGGTGAAGCCCTTCATGCCGATGCGGATGATCTCGTGCGTGTCGACGCCGGCGGCCTGCATGGACTCGAGGTCCTCGAACGCGAAACCGTGGAGCCGCTCCATCACCAGCACCCGGCGGGTGACCAGCTCGGGGTGCGGGCGGGCGATGATCCAGCCGCGCTGGCCGAGCTGGGCGAAGACGTCGGCGACGTCCAGCATGTTCTCGGCCTCGAGCCGGAAGTCGAGCTCCTCGAGGATCGTCTCGGCGAACAGCTCGACGAGCGCGGGCGGGTTGGCCAGCGCCGCGACGGGGATCCGCCCGACGAGGAACGGCGCCAGCCACGACATGACCTTGAGGTCGGACTGCACCTGCTGACGGATCGTCGGGCGCTGGACCTTCACCACGACGTCCTCGCCGGTGGCGAGGCGGGCGACGTGCACCTGCGCGATCGACGCGGCGGCGAGCGGCTCGGGGTCGAACGAGGAGAAGACCTCCTCGAGCGTCCGGCCGAGGTCCTCCTCGACCACGCGGCGAACGACGTCGAACGGCTCGGCCCGGACCTGGTCCCGGCACTTGCGGAACTCCTCGACGAGCTCGGGAGGGAAGAGGCCCTCGCCGCTCGAGATGATCTGGCCGAGCTTGATGTAGGTCGGGCCGAGGTGCTCGGCCGCGACCCGGAGCCGCCGCGACAGCCCGGCGCGCGAGGTGCTGCCGCCGGCGCGGCGGTCGCGGATCGCCCAGCCGCCGACGGCCGAGCCGAGGCGGGCGGTGACCTCGGCGAGCCGCACGGGCGGCGGCAGCCGGCGCCGTCCGGTGAGGACCGGGACCTGGCGGCGGATCGTCAGGCGCATCACCGACAGGCCCTTCGACCACGACAGCGCGTCGGGGTCGACCACCCACGGCCCGTGGTCCGTGAACGTGTAGCGCTCGGTGTCGGGGGAGACGGCGGTGTCGGTCATGGTGCTCCAGTCGCCGTCGCCCTCAGGCGCCGGCCGCGGCTCGCAGTGCGGCATCGGCCAGCTCGGGCCGGCAGATCAGCAGGTCGGGCAGCGAGACGTCCGCCTGGTTGTAGCGGAGGGGCGACCCGTCCAGCCTCGTGCAGTGGAGCCCGGCGGCGAGGGCGACCGCCACCGGCGCGCAGCTGTCCCACTCGTACTGGCCGCCGGAGTGCGGGTACACCTCGGCCTCGCCCCGGACGATCGCCATCGCCTTGGCGCCCGCCGAGCCCATCGGCACGAGCTCGGCGCCGAGCGCGGCGGCGACCGCCTCGGCCTCGGCCGGCGGCCGCGTGCGGCTCACGACGACCCGGGGCACCGCAGGTGCCGGGCGGAGCCGGGGCGGATCGTCGGTCGCCAGCACCAGGTCCAGTCCGGGGAGCGCGACCGCGCCCGCCGTCGGCACCTCGTCCTCGACGAGCGCCACGTGCACCGCCCAGTCGCTGCGCTCCTCGCCGTACTCGCGCGTGCCGTCGAGCGGGTCGATGATCCAGACGCGGGCGGCGTCGAGCCGGGAGAGGTCGCCGTGCTCGGCCTCGGTCGACTCCTCGCTCAGCACGGCGTCGTCGGGGCGGGCCTCGGCCAGCCGCCCCACGAGCATCTCGTGGGCCGCGGCGTCGCCCCGGGCGCCGAGCTCGCGGCCCGTCACCCCGTCGGCGACCATCTCGTCGCGCAGCGCCAGCAGGAGCGCCCCGGCGGCGCCGGCGAGCTCGCGTGCCAGTCGGTGGTCGTCGTCGGTCGCCACGGGCGCGCACCCTACCCGGCGGTCGGACGGCCACCCGCCTGCGCCCCGGTCCCGTGGGCGGCCGCCGGGGCGCCCTGCCCTCCCACCGGTCGGCATCCCGCGAGTCGGCATCCCGCCGGTCGGGTGCCGGGCCGAATCCCGACTGGAGCGGTCGGGATTCGGTCGGTACGCTTCCCGGGTTCCGTCCGCAGCACCCGCCCCCGTCCGCGCTGCCCACCGCAGCGGCCGACCGGGACGCCACGAGCACCGACCAGGCGACGACAGCGTGATCACCTACGAGCTCACCAACCTCCAGGCGCTGGAGGCCGAGTCCATCCACATCATCCGGGAGGTCGCCGCCGAGTTCGAGCGGCCCGTCCTGCTCTTCAGCGGCGGCAAGGACTCGATCGTCATGCTGCGGCTGGCCGAGAAGGCCTTCTGGCCGGCGAAGATCCCGTTCCCCGTCATGCACGTCGACACGGGCCACAACTTCGACGAGGTCTACGACTTCCGCGACCGGCGGGTGGCCGAGCTCGGGGTGAAGCTCGTGGTCGCGTCGGTCCAGGACTCGATCGACGCCGGTCGGGTGGTCGAGGAGACCGGTCCGCGGGCCAGCCGCAACCAGCTGCAGACCGTGACCCTGCTCGACGCGATCGAGGAGCACGGCTTCGACGCCGCGTTCGGCGGCGCCCGCCGCGACGAGGAGCGGGCCCGGGCCAAGGAGCGGGTGTACTCGTTCCGCGACGAGTTCGGGCAGTGGGACCCCAAGAACCAGCGGCCCGAGCTCTGGGGCCTCTACAACGGCCGCCACCGCCGCGGCGAGCACATCCGCGTGTTCCCACTCAGCAACTGGACCGAGCTCGACATCTGGCAGTACATCGAGGCCGAGGGCATCGAGGTGCCGTCGATCTACTACGCCCACGAGCGCGAGGTGTTCCAGCGCGACGGCATGTGGCTGGCGGTCACGCCGTTCGTGACGGTGATGGACGGTGAGGAGCCCGAGGTCCGCACGGTCCGCTACCGCACGGTCGGCGACGCCTCGTGCACCGGTGCGGTCGAGTCGTCGGCCACGGACGTCGCCGCGGTGATCGAGGAGGTCTCCGCGACCCGGATCACCGAGCGGGGCGCCACCCGCGCCGACGACCGCGCCTCCGAGGCGGCCATGGAGGACCGGAAGCGGGAGGGGTACTTCTGATGGAGGCCGTGTACGACGAGCGTCGCGGTCCGACCCACGCGACCGAGGACCGGAAGCGGGAGGGGTACTTCTGATGGAGCTGCTGCGCTTCGCCACCGCCGGCTCGGTCGACGACGGCAAGTCGACGCTGATCGGCCGCCTGCTCTACGACGCCAAGTCGATCTTCGAGGACCAGCTCGACGCCGTCGCCGACGCGTCGGAGCGGATGGGACTCGCCGCCCCCAACCTCGCGCTGCTCACCGACGGGCTCCGCGCCGAGCGGGAGCAGGGCATCACGATCGACGTGGCCTACCGCTACTTCGCCACGCCGAAGCGGAAGTTCATCATCGCCGACACCCCCGGGCACATCCAGTACACGCGGAACATGGTGACCGGCGCCTCGACCGCCGACCTGGCCGTCGTGTTGGTCGACGCCCGCAAGGGCCTGCTCGAGCAGTCCCGGCGCCACGCCTTCCTCGCATCGCTGCTGCGCATCCCGCACCTGGTGGTCGCGGTCAACAAGATGGACCTCGTCGACTACGAGCAGTCCCGCTTCGACGAGATCGTCGAGGAGTTCCGCCAGTTCGCGATGAAGCTCGACATCGGCGACCTGACCTTCATCCCGATCTCGGCGCTGAACGGCGACAACGTGGTCCAGCGCTCGCCGAACATGGGGTGGTACGAGGGCTCCTCGCTGCTGCACCACCTGGAGAGCGTGCACATCGCCTCGGACCGCAACCTGATCGACGCCCGCTTCCCCGTCCAGTACGTGATCCGGCCGCAGAGCGACGAGTTCCACGACTACCGGGGCTACGCCGGCCAGATCGCAGGTGGCGTGTTCAAGCCCGGTGACGAGGTCGTCGTCCTGCCGTCGGGGCTGCCGTCGCGGATCGCGGCGATCGACACGTTCGACGGGCCGGTCGACGAGGCCTACCCGCCGATGTCGGTCACGATCCGCCTCACCGACGACATCGACGTGTCCCGCGGCGACATGATCTGCCGCGCCAACAACCGGCCGAACGTCGCGCAGGACGTCGACGCGATGGTGTGCTGGATGTCCGAGACGGCCACCCTGACGCCGCGCACGAAGCTCGCGATCAAGCACACGACCCGCTCGGCCCGCGCCATGGTCAAGGACCTGCAGTACCGGCTCGACATCAACACCCTGCACCGAGACGAGGAGGCCGACCGGCTCGACCTCAACGAGATCGGCCGCGTGACGATGCGAGTGACCCAGCCCCTGTTCGTCGACGAGTACCGGCGCAACCGCGAGACCGGGTCGTTCATCCTCATCGACGAGGCGACCGACAACACCGTCGGTGCGGGCATGATCCTCTCCGGGGCCTGACGTGGCCGACGGCAGCGGCGCGGTCGCCGACGGCGACCGGATCACGCCGGGGGTCGTCTGGCACGAGGGCGCGGTGTCGCGGGCCGAGCGGTCGACGGTCACCGGCGGCGAGGGCGCGGTGGTGTGGTTCACCGGGCTGTCGGGCTCTGGGAAGTCCACGGTGGCGGTCGAGGTCGAGCGGTCGCTCGTCGGGGCCGGCCGGGCCGCCTACCTGCTCGACGGGGACAACCTCCGTCACGGCCTCAACGGGGACCTCGGCTTCTCGGCGGCCGACCGGGGCGAGAACGTCCGCCGCGTCGGCGAGGTGGCAGCCCTGTTCGCCGATGCGGGGGTGGTCGCGGTCGTGCCGCTGGTCTCGCCGTACCGGGCCGACCGGGACCGGGTGCGACGGCGGGTGTCCGATGCCGGCCTCCGCTTCGTGGAGGTCCACGTCGACACGCCGCTCGAGCTCTGCGAGTCGCGCGACCCCAAGGGGCTCTACGCGAAGGCCCGTGCGGGCGAGCTCACCGGCATGACCGGCATCGACGACCCGTACGAGGCGCCGGCCGCACCCGAGCTCGTCCTGCGGCCGTCCGACGGCGATCCGGCGGCTCAGGCGGCGCTGGTGCTGCAGCGCCTCGCCGGCGGCTGACCGGCCAGCGGGACCGGTCGGTCCCCGCGCCGGGCGGGGGGAGGGACCGGCGACGGCGTCAGGCCGACTTGGGCTCGGCGGCGCGGGCCCGGTTGCGGACGACCGGGGTGGTGTCCACGGCGCCGTGGGGCTCACCGGCCAGCTCGTAGCAGTCGGCGTGGAAGTGCTCCACGCGGTCCCACACGCCCTTCACGTAGACGTTGCAGATCACCTGTCGGTTGCGGACCTTGGCCTGGAACTTCACGCGCTCGCCGCAGTGGGCGCACTCGACGGTGCTCCCGGGCTCGACGTCGCGGAGCACGGCCCTGCTGGTCCGTGGCGCGGTCTTCCGTGCCGACGGTCGTGCGGCCGTCGCGGTGGTGCTGGTGGAGGCTGCCATGACCAGAGGTATCGGGCCCCCGCGAGCGGCGCCTGAGCGCTGACCGCAGGTAGGGCCGAACGGCCCAGGCGAAGGGCGCAGATGGGCCGGGGGACCCATTTACCGGGCCCTCGGTCGGGATCAGGATGTTGGGTCGACGCGCCCCGGCGGCACGGGCCGGGCGCTCCGGCCGAGCAGCACCGCGTCCCGCACGAGCGAGCGGACCCGGTCCTCGTCCGCCCCGCCGGCGACGAGGTCCTGGATGCGGGACTCCATCTCCTCGGCCCGGCCCTCGTCGAAGGTGACGCCCTGGTCCCGGGACGTCACCGACGTGACGAGCATGAGGCAGATGGCGGCCACCGCGGTCACGAGCCCGAAGGTGATCGCGATGCCGTTGTTGTCCGCGATCGATCCGACGATCATCCCGGCGATGCCGCCGACGAAGACGACCAGCACCAGCCGCCTGACGATCTTCGGGTCCACGGTCCGGCCTACCGGGTCAGCGGCTTGTACTTGATCCGGTGGGGCTGCGCGGCATCGGCGCCGAGCTCCTTCTTGCGGAACTCCTCGTACTCGCTGAAGTTGCCCTCGAACCAGCGGACCTGCGAGTCGCCCTCGAACGCCAGGATGTGGGTGGCGATGCGGTCGAGGAACCAGCGGTCGTGCGAGATGACCACCGCGCACCCGGGGAAGCTGTCGAGGGCCTCCTCGAGCGCCCGCAGCGTGTCGACGTCGAGGTCGTTGGTGGGCTCGTCGAGCAGCAGCACGTTGCCGCCCCGTCGCAGCAGCTTGGCCAGGTGGACGCGGTTGCGCTCGCCGCCCGAGAGCGTGCCGACCGGCTTCTGCTGGTCGGAGCCCTTGAAGTTGAAGCTGGCGCAGTACGCCCGCCCGTTGACCTCGCGGTTGCCGACGACGAGCACGTCCTGGCCGTCGGTGATCTCCTCGTAGACCGTCCGCGAGTCGTCGAGCGAGTCGCGGGACTGGTCGACGTGGGCGAGGTCGACGGTCGAGCCGATCGTCAGCGTGCCGGCATCGGGCTGCAGGTCGGCGTCGCCGGTGGCCTCGGAGGCCTCGACGATCATCCGGAACAGCGTGGTCTTGCCTGCGCCGTTGGGGCCGATGACGCCGACGATGCCGGCGCGGGGGAGCGAGAAGCTGAGGTCCTCGACGAGCAGCCGGTCCCCGTAGCCCTTGCGGAGCCCGTCGGCGACGATGACCTGGTCGCCGAGCCGCGGGCCCGGCGGGATCGAGATCTCCAGCTTGGACGAGGTGTCACGCGCCTCCTCGGCCTCCTTCTGCAGCTCCTCGTAGGCGGAGAGGCGGGCCTTGGACTTGGCCTGCCGGGCCTTGGGCGCCATGCGGACCCAGTCGAGCTCCCGCTCGAGCGTGCGCCGCCGCGCCTCGTTCTGCTTCTCCTGCTGGCCGAGCCGCTCCTGCTTCTGCTCGAGCCAGCCCGAGTAGTTGCCCTCGAAGGGGTGCCCCTTGCCGTGGTCGAGCTCGAGGATCCAGCGGGCCACGTTGTCGAGGAAGTAGCGGTCGTGGGTGATGGCGACGACGGTGCCCTCGTAGTCCTGCAGGAACCGCTCGAGCCACGCCACCGACTCGGCGTCGAGGTGGTTGGTCGGCTCGTCGAGGAGGAGCAGGTCGGGCTTCGACAGCAGCAGCCGGCAGAGCGCTACGCGACGGCGCTCGCCGCCCGACAGCGTCGTGACGTCGGCGTCGCCGGGTGGCAGCCGCAGGGCGTCCATCGCGATGTCGATCGTGCGCTGGAGGTCCCAGCCGCCCGCGGCCTCGATCTGCGCCTCGAGCTCGGCCTGCTGGTTGCCGAGCTTCTCGTAGTCGACGTCGGGTTCGCTCCACCTGGCCATGAGCGCCTCGTACGAGGCGAGGAGGCCGGCCACGTCGGCCGCGCCGTCGAGCACGTTGCCGCTCACGTCCTTGGCCGGGTCGAGCTGCGGCTCCTGCTCCAGCAGGCCGACCGAGAACCCCTGCGTGAGCTGGGCCTCGCCGGTGTAGTCGTCGTCGACCCCCGCCATGATCCTGAGCAGCGACGACTTGCCCGACCCGTTGGCGCCGATCACGCCGATCTTGGCGCCCGGGTAGAAGGACAGCGAGATGTCCTTCAGGACGTCGCGGTCCGGCGGCACGTACTTGCCGACGCGTCGCATGGTGAAGATGAACTGGGCGCCCATGGGGGCGGATCGTACCGGCGGCACCCCACCGGTCCGAACGCGGGCGCGGGCGACCCGGGCCCGGACGCGCCGCACGGCCCGGTCGCCCGGGCCGTGCGGTCACGTCGTTCGGCGGTCGCCGGCCTCAGCGGCGGGCAGCGGCCTTCTTGGCGGGCGCCTTGCGCTTGGCGGGAGCCTTGCGCTTGGCCGGGGCCTTCTTGGCGGTCGCCTTCTTCTTGGCGGGAGCCTTGCGCTTGGCCGGGGCCTTCTTGGCGGACGCCTTGCGCTTCGCCGGGGCCTTCTTCGCCGGTGCCTTCTTCTTCGCAGGCGCCTTCTTGGCGGGTGCCTTCTTCTTGGCCGGGGCCTTCTTCGCCGGTGCCTTCTTCTTCGCAGGCGCCTTCTTGGCGGGTGCCTTCTTCTTGGCCGGAGCCTTCTTCTTCACTGCCACTGGTGCCTCCTCGGCGGTGTCCTCGGAGAGGATGGGTTGTTGGGTGTCCGCACCCTCGGTCCCGCTGCGACGCCTGCGCGACCGCTTCGCCGATGGCTCGGACGACCCGGCGCCGACGGAGTCGGTTCCGGGTAGTGCAAGGTCGATGCCCCGACGTGGGGTGTCGAAGCCCTGCACGGTGAAGGGGCGAACCTCTCCCATGGTCAGCACCTCGCGGGCGCTGCGCGGCGGGGGGTCGCCCATCGACTTCAGAGGGATGTAGCAACGAGCTCCCTCGACCTCGGCGTAGGCGCCGTGGGAGGAGAACTCGACGATCGTGGCCTCGACGGTGGAGCCGATCTGGTGGGCCGTGACGAAGCCGAGGAACACGGGCGGCGTGTTGATCGGTTCTCCCGCCGGGCGCTTGCGGGCCGCCGCGGCGGCGGGGGCGGTGGCGGGAGCCGGCGCGGCCTCGGTGGAGGAGCTGCGGCGCTTGCGGCGCCCGCCGCCCGACTCGGCCTTCGGCTGGGCGGCCGGCGCGTCCTCGGTGGAGGAGCTGCGACGCCCGCGGCGCCCGCCGCCCGACTCGGCCTTCGGCTCGGACCGGCTGCGCGACCGCTTCGCTGCGGTGCCGGCCGCCGGCTTCGCCGCGGTGTCGGTCTTCTTCTTCGCCTCACGGAACGAGCGCCGGCTGACGGCGCCCTTCACCGGCACCCGCGGCACGAAGACCCAGCCGACGCCGGGCACCGGCTTGCCGCCCCAGAGCCGGTCGTCGTCGAAGAGCCAGGCGTAGGTGGCGTGGAACTCCTGGAACGAGTCGTTCGACAGGATGGTCGCGCCCGTGCGGTCCGCGATCTGCAGCACGAACGCGTCGCCGCGGCCGACCGCGCCGGCGGGCGGCGTGAGCAGCTCGCCCGCGATCAGCGCCTCCTCGTACTCGGCGCGCTCGGACTCGTCGATGCGGTTGGGGAACGTCGCGTCGACGATCACGACGACGTTGTCGTACGGGTGCGCCTTGACGAACTCGGTCACGGCCTCGTTGAGCTGCGCGAGCGAGGGCGCGGTGCGCCCTTCTGTCGCGATGTTGGACCCGTCCACGACGAGGTGTGCCTTCGACATGTCGTTGCTTAGTGAAGCAGCAAACGCGGCAGGAGCGGCGCATCTCGTGCGCGTCGTCGCGATCGGTGCACCGCGTCGATCGTGCGTCGAGACGTGATGTGTGCATGACGCATGTGTGTCTCCGGACTGCTGGGAGCTCGAGCACGTCCGTCGTATCCGACCACGTGTGTGCGCCGCGCATGTGTGCGATCTGCTCGTACGATGCGCGTCGTGATCCGAGCGGTGCTGTTCGACTTCGGCGGTGTGATCCTCTCCAGCCCCTTCGAGGCCTTCGCCGCGTACGAGCGGCGTGCCGGCCTGCCCGAGGGCTTCCTGCGCTCGGTCAACGCGACCGATCCCGACACGAACGCCTGGGCGCGCCTCGAGCGCAGCGAGCTCGCGCTCGACGAGTTCGCGGCCGCCTTCGAGGAGGAGGCCCGGGCGCTCGGCCAGGTCGTCGACGGCAACGAGGTCCTGGCCTGCCTCCGGGGAGAGCTGCGCCCCCGCATGGTCGAGGCGCTGCGACGCTGCAAGGAGCGCTACGCGACGGCGCTGCTGACCAACAACTTCCTCACCGGCGATCCCAGCTGTTCGAGCGGCGGCAGCTTCGGACCGGTGCTCGAGCTGTTCGACGTCGTGGTCGAGTCCTCGCAGGTCGGCGTGCGCAAGCCCGAGCCCCGCTTCTACGAGATCGCACTCGAGCGGTTGGGCGCCACGGCAGCCGAGGCGGTGTTCCTCGACGATCTCGGCGTGAACCTCAAGCCGGCCCGGGCCATGGGCATGACGACGATCAAGGTCGTCGACCCCGACGTCGCGCTCGACGAGCTCGGCGCGCTGCTCGGCCTCGAGCTCTGATCCCGTCGCGTCCGCGCCGCGTCAGCCGGCGCGGCCGCCGCACCACCCGCTCTGTGATGCTCGATACGTCGATCGCGACGTATCGAGCATCACAGAACGGTGAAGGGGCGAGCGGGTCAGTGGAAGTCGGAGCGGCTGCGCCGCTCGAGCGGCGCGAAGGCCGCAGCCAGGATCATGTTCTGCTCCTGGGTGTGGATGGTGTGGCTCCCGGTCGCGGGCGACGCCTCGTCGGGCCGGCTGATGCGCCGGATCTCCATCGTGTCGCCGTGGGCCTCGTAGAGGCGGCCCTTGACGGTGTTCCACGAGCCCATGTTCTCGGGCTCCTCCTGCAGCCAGACGATCTCGGAGCAGTTCGGGTAGCGGCTCAGCTCCTTCGCGACCGCCTCGAACGGCCACGGGTAGAGCTGCTCGACGCGGGCCACCGCGACGTCCGCGCCGGCCTCGTCGCGCCAGGTCTGGGCCTCGACGCCGACCTTGCCGGACGCGAGCACGAGGCGACGGACCTTCGAGGCGTCGAGGTTCGGCGACGTGTCGCCGATCAGCTCCTCGAAGCTGCCGTGGATGAGGGCGTCGACCGGTGAGCGCCAGCGCTTGTCGCGCAGACCCGACTTCGGCGTGGCGACCACGAGCGGCTTGCGCACGCTGCGGTGGATCTGGCGTCGGAGCAGGTGGAAGTACTGCGCCGCCGTGGTCGGCTGGCACACCTGGATGTTGTCCTCGGCGCACAGCGTGAGGAACCGCTCGAGGCGAGCCGACGAATGCTCGGGGCCCTGCCCCTCGTAGCCGTGCGGGAGCAGCATGACCAGACCCGAGGTCTGGGCCCACTTGTCCTCGGCGGCGACGATGAACTGGTCGATGATGATCTGGGCCCCGTTCATGAAGTCGCCGAACTGCCCCTCCCAGAGGACGAGCGTGTCGGGGCTCACGACGGAGTAGCCGTACTCGAAGCCGAGCGCCGCGTACTCGCTGAGCAGCGAGTCGTAGATCCACAGCATCGTGTCGGGCGGCGACGCGAGCTGGGCGAGCGGCACGTACTCGGCGCCGGTCTCGTAGTCGAACAGCGTCGAGTGGCGCTGCGAGAAGGTGCCGCGCCGCGAGTCCTGGCCCGCGAGCCGGACCGAGGTGCCCTCGACGAGGAGCGACCCGAAGGCGAGGCTCTCGGCGAGCGCCCAGTCGACCTCGCCGTCCTGGAACAGCTTCGTGCGGGCCTCGAGCTGCTTGGCCAGCTTGGGGTGGACCGTGAAGCCCTCGGGGACCGAGCTCAGCGCGCCGTACACGAGGTCGAGCTCGGCGCGGCTGATGCCGGTCTGCACGTGGGGCAGCACGCCGGGGCTCGGCGGGTGCGGGGCGGCGACGAACTCCTCGGTCGGTGCCGATTGGCGCGTGTCGTCGAGCGCCGACTGCATGCGGGCGTGGAAGTCGGCCAGCGCCTGCTCGGCCTCGTCGAGCGTGAGGTCGCCGCGGCGGACGAGCGTCTCGACGTAGCGCTTGCGGACGCTGCGCAGCCCGTCGATCTTCCGGTACATCAGGGGCTGCGTGTAGCTCGGGTCGTCGCCCTCGTTGTGGCCGTGGCGCCGGTAGCACACCATGTCGATCACGACGTCCTTGTGGAACCGCTGCCGGTAGGCGAACGCCAGCCGGGCGACCCGGACGCACGCCTCGGGGTCGTCGCCGTTGACGTGGATGATCGGGGCCTGCACCGCCTTGGCGATGTCGGTCGAGTACTCGGAGCTCCGCGCCGACTCGGGCGGCGTCGTGAAGCCGAGCTGGTTGTTGACGATCACGTGGATGGTGCCGCCGACCCGGTAGCCCTTGATGAGGCTCAGGTTGAGCGTCTCGGCGACCACGCCCTGGCCGGCGAACGCGGCGTCGCCGTGCATGAGGATCGGCAAGACGGGGAACCGCCGCGTCCGGTCGTGCGGGATCTCGTCCATGCGGGCCCGGGCCATGCCCTCGACGACCGGGTCGACCGCCTCGAGGTGCGACGGGTTGGCCGCCAGCCGGATCGGGAGCTCGGCGCCGTTGCGGCTGACGAACTCGCCCTCCTGGCCGAGGTGGTACTTCACGTCGCCGGAGCCCTGGATGGAGTCGGGGTCGACGTAGCCCTCGAACTCGCGGAACAGCTGGTCGAGCGACTTGCCGACGATGTTGGCGAGCACGTTGAGCCGGCCGCGGTGCGGCATGCCCATGACTGCGGAGTCCATGCCGTGGTCGGCGGCCTCCTCGAGGATCGCGTCGAGGATCGGGATCAGCGACTCCGCGCCCTCGAGCCCGAACCGCTTCTGGCCGAGGTACTTCGTGGCGAGGAACTTCTCGAGCGCCTCGGCCGCGTTCAACCGGCCGAGGATGTGGCGCTGGTCCTCGACGTCGAGGCGGGTGGTCTGGCCCTCGACCTGCTCCTGGATCCAGCGCTTCTCGGCCGGCTCCTGGATGTGGCCGTACTCGATGCCGATCGTCCGGCAGTACGCGTCGCGCAGCACGTGGAGGAGGTCGCCGAGCTTCTGGCGGGGCACGCCGCCGACCGGGGCGTAGATGCCGTTGTCGCTACCGGTGAGGAACTCCCGGTCGAGGTCCCAGATGGTCAGCCCGTAGGTCGCCGGGTCGAGCTCGGAGTGCATCTCGGGCGGCTTGGCGGCGAGCGGGTCGAGGTCGGCGATCAGGTGGCCGCGCATCCGGTACATGTTGATGAGCGTCGACACCTGCATCTGCTTGACGACCTGCGAGGCCTCGCGGCCCTCGTCGCCGACGACGTCCTGGCGCCAGCGCACCGCCTCGTACGGCACGCCGATCGAGCGGAAGACGTCGTCGTAGAAGCCGTCCTCGCCGAGCAGCAGCTCGTGGACCTTCTTCAGCAGCAGCCCGGACTCGGCGCCCTGGATGATCCGGTGGTCGTAGGTCGAGCTCAGCGTCAGGACCTTCGAGATGCCGAGGTCGGCGATCGTCCGGGGGTCCGCCCCGGCGTACTCGGTCGGGTAGCCGAGCGCGCCGGCGCCGATGATCACGCCCTGGCCCGGCAGCAGGCGCGGGACCGAGCGCTCGGTGCCGATCGTGCCGGGGTTGGTGAGCGTGACGGTCGCGCCCTGGAAGTCCTCGACGGCGAGCTTGCCGGTCTTGGCCTTGCGGATCAGCTCGTCGTAGACGGCGCTGAAGGCGGCGAAGTCCATCGTGTCGGCGTCCTTGATCACCGGCACCACGAGCGAGCGGGACCCGTCGGACTTCTCCATGTCGACGGCGAGGCCGAGGCCGACGTGCGGCTCGCGGACCAGGCGCGGCTTGCCGTCGGGGCCCTCGACGAAGTGGTTGTTCATCACCGGCACGTGGTCGGCGATGGCCCGGACCAGGGCGAAGCCGATCAGGTGCGTGAAGCTGACCTTGCCGCCCCGGGTGCGGCCCAGGTAGCCGTTGATGACGCTGCGGTTGACCTCGAGCAGCTTGGCCGGCACCACGCGGAACGACGTCGCGGTGGGCACCTCGAGGCTGGCCTCCATGTTGGCCACGATCCGGGCGCCCACGCCGCGGATCGGTTCGCCGGGCTCCTCGGCCGGCGCGGTCGAGCCGTTGGTGGTCGACGGCGCGGCGGGAGCCGGTGCCGCAGGAGCGGCCGGAGCGGGAGCGGCGGGTGCAGCCGGTGCCGCAGGCGCAGGAGCGGGGGGCGCTGCTGGCGCAGCCGGAGCCGGAGCCGGAGCCGGAGCGGGAGGAGCGGCCGGAGGGGCGGGCGGGGCGGCCACCGCGACGGCGGGGCGACCGGGCGGGTTGTAGTCACCGAAGAAGTCCTGCCAGGTCTCGCTGACCGAGGACGGATCGTTCTGGTACTGCTCGTACATCTCCTCGACCAGCCACGCGTTGGGGCCGAGGGGTTCCGAGCCGGCCGGATCCGAGCCCGCAGCGGGGGCACCGGCCTGGGAGGGGGTGTCGTTCACGGCCGTCAGCCTACCGGCCCACCCCCCGGGGTCCCGAGGCACTGCAGGGTCCCCCGGCGGTGCTCCCGGCGGGCGTCCCGCCACCCTCCGCGGCCAGCGCGCGCCGTCCCGCCGGCCGGTCGTCGGGCGGTCGTCGCGTAGATTGCGGCCGGTGCTGATCGCCACGTGGAACGTGAACTCGCTCAACGCCCGCATGCCCCGGGTGGAGGAGTGGCTGGCCGACGTCCAGCCCGACGTCCTGTGCCTGCAGGAGACCAAGATGTCCGACGCCCAGTTCCCGGGCATGGACTTCCAGCGGCTGGGCTACGACTCGGTGCACCACGGGCAGGGCCGCTGGAACGGCGTGGCGATCCTGTCGAAGGTCGGCATCGACGACGTGGTCGCCGGCTTCGACGACGGCGAGGACCCCGACGAGGACGCCCGGGTCCTGTGGGCCACCTGCGGCGGGATCCGGATCGGCACCGTCTACGTCCCGAACGGGCGCGAGGTCGGCGCCGACCACTACCACTACAAGCTCGCGTGGCTGGGCCGGCTGCGGGCCCACCTCGACGCGCACCACTCGCCCGACGAGCTGGTCGTGCTGCTCGGCGACTGGAACATCGCCCCCACCGACCAGGACGTCTGGAGCCCCGCCGCGTTCGAGGGCTCGACCCACGTCACCCCCGAGGAGCGGGCCGCGCTGGCGAACGTCACCGACTGGGGCCTCGTCGACACGCTGCGCCGGCGGTACCCCGAGGACGGGATCTTCTCCTACTGGGACTACCGCAACGGCGACTTCCACAAGAAGCGCGGGATGCGCATCGACTACCTGCTGTCGTCCGCCGCGCTCGCCGAGCGCGCCACGGTCGACCTGATCGACCGCAACGCCCGGAAGGGCTCCAAGCCGTCGGACCACACGCCGGTGCTCGCCGTCTACGACGTGGACGCGGCGTGAGCGAGGCGACCGACGGCGCCGCCGCCGTCCCCGACGAGGCGCCCACCAGCCCCCGCGTCGAGGGCCTCGCCCGGCTCGAGCTGACCCCGCGCCGCCAGGAGGTGCGCCGCCTCGCCCAGGCGATGCGCGGCATCATCGACTCGCTGGTGTCGACGACCGCGACGACCGAGGACCTCTCGTCGGCCGCCGACGACCTCGAGAACCTCGCCGCCGTGCTCGGCGCCCTGCCGAAGGGCCAGACGTACCAGGGGTTCGCCGAGGCGGCGGTCGCCGGCGAGATCCCGGAGGCCACCGAGGTCTGGGCCTTCTTCGACCACAGCCCGTTCATCGGTCTGGCCAACCCGATGTCGCCGCCGATGCGGCTGGAGCAGCAGGGCGACCGGGTGGTCTGCGACGTCACGTTCGGCTCGGCGTACGAGGGCCCGCCCGGGTGCGTGCACGGCGGCTACGTGGCCGGCGCGTTCGACGAGCTGCTCGGGGCGGCCCAGTCGCTGTCGGGCACCCAGGGCATGACCGCCCACCTCGGCGTCGACTACCGGCGGCCGACCCCCCTCAACACGCCGCTCCGGATGGAGGGGTGGTTGGACCGCCGCGAGGGCCGCAAGATCTGGGCGAAGGGCACGATCGTCGCCGACGGCGAGCTGCGCGCCGAGGCCGAGGGCCTCTTCATCGCGTTCGAGTCGGGCCACTTCCAGCGCCTGCTCGACGCCCGCGACGACTGACGCCCTCGCGTCGCCGGCCCCGAGCCGGGTCGGCGTGCGCCCGATGCGGGCGCGCAGTGTCCCGACCTCGGTGCGGCCCGGGGCCGCTCAGCCGGCCGACTCCGCGACGATGCGCAGGACGTCGGCGCCGAAGCGCTGTGCCTTCACCGGACCGACGCCGGGCACGTCGAGCAGCTGCGACTGCGACCGCGGCCGGCGCTCGGCGATCGCCCCCAGCGTGGCGTCGTTGAAGATGACGAACGCCGGTACGTCGGCGGCGCGGGACTGGTCGCGCCGCCAGGCTCGCAGGGCCTCGAAGAGCACCTTCTCGGGGCCGGAGGTGGGCACGCCCGCCTTCGGGATCGCCTTGCGGGCGGCGCGGGCCCGCTCGGCGCCCTTGGACCGCGACACCTGGGTGGGCGCCACCCCGAGCGTCGTCTCGATCGACTCCACCCACGGCGACGGCGAGCGGTTCATGCTGCGCGACCCGAACGTGCGCTTGCGCGCCCAGGTGCAGTGGAGCTCGTCGCGCGCCCGGGTCAGCGCGACGTACAGGAGCCGGCGCTCCTCGTCGACGTCGTCGGTCGTCTCGGCGTGGTGGATCGGGACGTAGCCCTCCTCGAGCCCGGCCACGTGCACCACCGACCACTCGAGGCCCTTGGCCGCGTGGAAGGTGACGATGTCGACCGCGTCGCCACCCCCGCGGTCCTCGTCGCGGAGCGTGGTGGTGAGCCAGGCGAGGAACGCAGGCGCGTCGCCCGACGGCTCGAGCGCGAGGAACTCGCGTCCGAGCCGGACGACCTCGGCCACGTTGGCGGCGCGCTCCTCGGTCAGCCGGTCGCCGCCGACGACGTCGTGGTCGAGGTCGGCCAGCGCCACGTCGAGCGAGGGCGCCCGGCGGACGACCTGCAGCGCCTCGGTCACCTCGGGCTGCTCGAGCAGCCGACCGGCGCCGCGCACGCGGTGCGGGACGCCGGCCGACGTCATCGCCTCGGTGAGCAGGGTGGTCTGGGCGTTGGTCCGCACCAGCACCGCCTGGGCCGACCACGGCACGCCGGGACGGTGGCCGTCGCGGCAGGCGCGGGCGACGGCGCGCGCCTCGGCGACGTCGTCGGCGTGGGCCCGCACGGTCGGCACCTCGCCGGCGGGGCGGTGCGGCCGGAGCCGGATCGGCACGTTCGACCCCCGCTGCAGGACGCCGTTGGCCACGGCGAGGATCTGGGGCGTCGACCGGTAGTTGTCCTCGAGCGTCACCGTCTCGCCGCCGGGGAAGAAGTGGTCGAAGTCGACGAGGTAGCGGGCATCCGCGCCGTTCCAGGCGTAGATCGCCTGGTTCGGGTCGCCCACGATGCACACGTCGGAGTCCGGGCCGAGCCACTGCTGCAGCAGGTGGAACTGCAGGGGGTTCACGTCCTGGAACTCGTCGACGAACAGGTGGCGGAACCGCCAGCGCCGGGCCGCGGCGTACACCGGGTCGGCCTCGAGGTCGCGTGCCGCCAGCCGGAGGATGTCGTCGAAGTCGACGAGGCGCCGTCGGCGCTTCTGCTCGACGTAGCGGTCGTACACCGTGGCGACGGTGGCGAGCGGCACCGGCGGCCGGCGGCGGGCCTTGGCGGCCTCGGGCTCGTAGCGCTCGGGCGTGATCCGCCGGGCGGCGGCCCACTCGATCTCGGCCGTCACGTCGAGCGGCGTGGTGCGGTCGCTGCGGCCGGGGATGAGGCGAGCGACGAAGCCGACCTTGCGGTCGAGCAGCTCGGGGGGCGCGATGCCGCGCTCCTCCCACCGCTGGCGCAGCTGCGCGTAGGCGATGGCGTGGAACGTGCCGGCGTGCACGCCGTCGCGCAGGCCGAGCCGTCCGAGGCGGTCGCGCAGCTCGCCCGCGGCCTTGCGCGTGAACGTCACCGCGAGCACGCGGGTCGGGTCGAGCGTGCCGACCTCGGCGCGGTGGGCGATCCGGTGGGTCAGCACCCGGGTCTTCCCCGAACCGGCGCCCGCGAGGATCCGCAGCGGCGACGACGGCGACGTGACCGCTGCCTCCTGGTGCTCGTTCAGCCCCCGCAGCAGGCTCGAGGCCGCGGCCGTGGCGCCGGGACCGTCGCCGCCCGACGGGTCCGCGACCGCGCCGTCGTCCCCGACGAGTCGATCGGGGAGGGGGAGCTCGGAGGGGTTCGCCACTCCCGGCGAACGTACCAGCGGCCCGTGACAGCGGGTCCCGGGATCCTGCCGCGGGCCGTGACCCCGCCGTTACGCTGGCGGCCGTGGCCTACGACCGCAGCAACCTGCACGCCAACGAGCGGATCGTCGTGGACGAGCACCCCCACTGGATCATGCTGATGTGGTCGGTGATCTGGGTGGTCCTCGCGATCGCGTTCGGCATCTTCCTGCTGGTCCAGGGCTGGGAGGGGTGGTTCGGCACGGGGACGAAGTGGCTGGCGATCGCGGCGATCGTCCTCAGCCTGCTGTACCTCTGCCAGCGGCTCATCAAGTGGTGGTCGACGAACTTCGTGATCACGACCGACCGCTGCATCTACCGCGAGGGGATCATCTCGAAGCGGGGCATCGAGATCCCGCTCGAGCGGATCAACACCGTCTTCTTCCACCAGCACCTGTTCGAGCGGCTCGTGCGCGCCGGCGACCTGATGATCGAGTCCGCCGGCCACGGGGGCGAGCAGCGCTTCGAGGACATCCGCAACCCCGTGGCGGTGCAGAACCTCCTGTACCAGACCATGGAGGACAACGAGAACCGCAAGTTCGACCGCGTCCGCATGCCGGCCGAGGGGTCGAGCAGCGGGTCCGTCGCCGACGAGCTCACCAAGCTCGCCGCCCTGCGCGACCAGGGCCACCTCAGCGACGCGGAGTTCGAGGCGCAGAAGGCGCAGGTGCTGTCACGGCAGCCGCCGGCGCCGCCCGCCGGCTGACGCGACGTCGCCGCCGGGCCGCTCCCGACCGTTCTCGGTGCGCCGGCCGTCGCAGTGCGACGACGAGCGCACGCGGAACGAGCGTTCAGGCCGGGTCTGGATCAGGACGGGTCGACCGGCCACTCGTCGCGGAGGATCCGGAACCAGGCGGTGTCCCGCCGACGCCCCTTCTGGATCGAGTGCTGCTCCTGGACGCCTTCGAAGCGGAACCCGAGCCGGACCGCGGCCGCCCTCGAGCGCTCGTTGCCGGCGTGGCACTTCCACTCGACCCGCAGGTAGCCCAGCCCGAAGAGGTGGTCGAGCAGCAGCCGGCACGCCTCGAGGTTCACGCCGCAGCCCTGCACCGCCGGGGTGCACCAGAGCGCGCCGATCTCGACCTTGAGGTGGGCAGCCGAGCTGGCGAGCAGCGACGCGCTCCCGAGCAGCTCGCCGGTGGCGCGGTCCTCAACGACGAACGTGCGGGCGTCGGGCTGCGACGAGAAGGGCCCGAGGAAGGCGGCGAAGGCGGCGGCGTCGGCGAACGGTCCGATGGGCATGTACCGCCAGATCCGCTCGTCGGGGTCGTAGGCCGCGACCTCGCGGCCGAGCCGCGCCACCGGCGCACCGCTCGAGATCAGGAACAGCTCCTCGACGTCGCCGGTCGAGACCGGCCGCAGCCGCACCCGCGCCCCGTCGAGGACCACGCCGTCGGGTTTGTCCGGCAACCGCCGGGTCGCCGCCAAGGCCTCGGCCGGAAGGGCGGGTCCGAGGCCGTTCGTCCACGTCGGTTCGGCGATGGGCTCCACGGCGGCGGATGCTCGCGGACCCCTCGGCCGGACGTCCACGGACTTGCGCCCGCGCCGGTCGCGCCCCGGCGGGAACCGGTCAGTCCCAGAAGACGGTGGCGCCGACCGTCGGGCGGACCCTCGTCCCGGGCAGTCGGATGCCGCGGTCGGCGAGGGCGACCACGCAGCCCCCGAACCCCGCGCCCGTGAGGCGGGCCCCGTGCACGCCGGGGGTCGCGACGAGCTGCTCGACGAGGTCGTCGAGGACCGGCGTCGACACCTCGTAGTCGTCGCGGAGCGAGCGGTGGCTCTCGACCATGAGCTCGCCGGCCCGCACGAGGTCCTCGGCCGCGACGGCGGCGGCGAACGCCCGGACGCGGTCGCACTCGGTGCGCACGTGGCGGGCGCGGGCCCGCAGCACCGGGTCGTCGATCGCCTCGACGTCGGCCATCGACGCGTGGGGGAGCGCGCCGACGATCTCGGCGGCGGCCTCGGCCTGCGCCCGGCGGAGCGGGTACTCCGAGCCGGCGAGCTCGCGGGGCTGGCCGGAGTCGACGACCCAGACCGCGGCGGCGTCGGGCACGCGCACGGGCGTGACCTCGTCGGTGCTGCAGTCGATCAGCAGGGCGTGGCCGTCGACGCCCGCGGCCACCGCCAGCTGGTCCATGATCCCGCACGGCACGCCGGTGGCGGCGGCCTCGGCCCGCTGGCAGAGGCGGGCGATCTCGAGCGGCGTCCCCTCCGCCCCGAGCGCGAGCGCGACGGCCACCTCGAGCGACGCGCTCGACGACAGGCCGCCGCCGATCGGGAGGTCCGACCGGATCGTCCCGTCGAGACCCACCGTCGCGCCGAGCTCCTGCGCAACGCCGGCCGCGTAGCGACCCCAGGCCGGCTCGACCCCGGCCGCGTCGACCACCGGGAGCTCGACGTCGACGGTACCGTCGAGCCGGTCGGACCGGAGCACCAGGCGCCCGGGCCCCGGGCCGTCCTCGTCGCGCTCGGCGGTCACCGTCGTGCCCAGCTGCACCGCCATCGGGAGCACCAGCCCGCCGACGTAGTCCGTGTGGTCGCCGATCAGGTTCACCCGACCCGGCGCCCAGACCGTGATGTCGCTCACCGTTCGGCCCGATCCCCGTCCCGGACCGCCGGCGCGCCCGGCAGCGCCCGCAGCTGCGCGGCCGCCGCCGCCGGGTCGACCGGGTCGAAGTGGACGCCGCCGCCCTGCTCGGCCGCAGCGACGTAGCGCTGCACCCCCGGGGCCCGGTGGAGGGGGTTCACGTGCACGTGGACGCGGGCGCCCGGCCAGTCCCGCCCGTCGGTCGGGCGCTGGTGGATCCAGAGCATGTACGGCATCGGCTCGTCGAAGAGCTGGTCGAGGCGCGCCAGCCCGTCGACGAGCGCAGCGGCGAGCCCGTCGCGGTCGCAGCGCGGGTCGACGAGGTCCGGGGCCTCGGCGAGCGGCGCGAGGCGCAGCTCGTAGGGCCACGTCGGCGCGTGCGGCACCCACGTCAGCCAGTCGCCGTGGCGGCCGACGAGGAGGTCGTCGGGGACGCGGTCGGGGAGCAGGACGCCGTCGACGAGCTCCCGCAGCGGCACCGGCGGGACCTCGGGGTAGGCGTAGATCTGCCCGTGCGGGTGGGGGATCGTGGCGCCCGCCTCGGCGCCGCGGTTCTCGAACACGAGCACGTACTCGACGTCGTCGCGGGCGCCGAGCGCCGCGGTCCGCTCCGCCCACAGGTCGACCACTCGACGGGCGCCGTCGACGCCGAGCGCCCAGAACTCCGCGTCGTGCTCGGGCGTGTAGAGCACCATCTCGCAGCGGTCGCCGTCCATCGCCGGCCACCGGTTCGGGAACCACCGCACGTCGTAGGGGTCGGGGGCCTCGAGACCGCCGACGCAGAACGGGCAGTCGGTCGACGGCCGGTTCGGGCGGCCCTGCCGGCTGCCGACGACGTACGTGCGCCGGCGCGTGAGGTGGTCGAGCCGTGGTCCGCCCATCGTGGGGCTCACCCGCGGCCGGTCGTGCCGGCGAGCTGGTCGACTGCGGCGGCCAGGTGGTCCAGCGCCGCGACCTCGAATGGCGCCCGCAGCGCCAGGTTGACCTGCACGGCCCCGGCGTCGACGTACCGGCCGATCGCGTCGACCATCCGGTCCGTGCTGCCCATGAGCACGCCCGGGCGGACGAACTCGGCGATGTCGCCGAACTGCCGGTGCAGCGACGCCTCGTCGGGAGCGCAGCCCACGTTGACCGAGCACCGCACCTCGGCCGGGTCCCGCCCGATCGCGTCGCAGTGCCCGGCGAGCACCTCGCGCTTGCGGGCGTAGTCGTCGGGCCCGATGAACGGGACGTTCCAGCCGTCCGCGAGCTCGGCGACGATCTTGAGCGTCCGGCGCTCGCCGCCCCCGCCGATCCAGATCGGCACCTCGGCCTGCACCGGCCTCGGGTCCACCACCGCGTCGGTCAGCGTGAAGAACTCGCCCTCGTACGAGAACGGCTCGCCCCGCAGCAGCCCGCGGAGGCACCGGACGTGCTCCTCCAGGAGGTCGAGGCGGCGCCCGGCCGAGGGGTACGGGATGCCGTAGGCCCGGTACTCGTCGCCGAGCCACCCCGCGCCCACGCCGACGTCGACCCGGCCGCCCGAGAGCTGGTCGATCCCGGCGATGGCGTTGGCCAGCACGCCGGGGTGGCGGTAGCCCGCGCAGTACACGAGCGAACCGCACCGGACCCGCTCGGTGTCCATCGCCAGGGCCGTGTGGGCGACGACGGCGTCCAGGCAGTTCGTCGAGCGCCCGTCGGCCGCGTAGAAGTGGTCCCAGATCGAGATCCAGTCGAACGGCAGGTCCTCGATACGGCGCCAGAGCGCCCGCAGCTCGTCGACGGTGGTGTTGGCCGGTCCGGTGTGGACCCCGAACGTCACGCTCACGGACGGCACGGTACGCCACGCCGCGCCGCGGGCCCGCCGCGGCCGACGGGCGGTGAGGTGCGCCGGGGCGCCGAACCCGTACGCTGCGCCGGATGTCCATCCGTGTGGGGTTCCTCGGGGCCGGCCTCATCGCCGCGTACCACGCCATCCAGCTCAACATCGTCAGGGACGGCCCGGGGCCCGACAACCGCATCGTGGCGGTGCACGACCCCGACGTCGAGCGGGCCGCCGGCCTGGCCAGCGGTCAGGGCGCCGAGGTCTGCGCGACGCCGCAGGAGGTCATCGAGCGGTCCGACGCCGTGTTCGTCTGCACCTGGACCGCCGAGCACCTGCCGATGGTCCGCCTGGTGGCCGAGGCCGGCGTGCCCCTCTTCTGCGAGAAGCCCCTGTCGCTCGACCTGCCGCGGTCGCGGGAGCTCGTCGAGCTGGTGCGGGCCTCGGGCGTCGTCAACATGGTCGGCCTGGTCATGCGCTCCAGCCCGACGCTCCTCGTCATGCGGGAGATGATCCAGGACCCGACGTCGGGCCGCGTGATGAACGTGGTCTTCCGCGACGACCAGTACATCCCGACGCAGGGCATGTACGCGTCGACGTGGCGGGGCGACACGGAGCTCGCCGGCTCCGGAGCGCTGATGGAGCACTCGATCCACGACCTCGACCTGCTCGAGTGGCTGCTGGGACCGGTCGACACGATCGGTGCGCACCAGTCGTTCTTCCACGGCATCGACGGCATCGAGGACTCGGTCAGCGCCCTGCTGCGGTTCACGAGCGGAGCGTCGGGCAACCTCGCCTCGATCTGGCACGACGTGCTGGCCCGCCCGAGCCAGCGGCGGATGGAGGTGTTCTGCGAGAACGCGACCGTCACGCTCGAGTCCGACGACGTCGGCCCGGTCCGGCGCCAGACGGCCGACGACGAGGTGGTCGTCGGTGGCGACGACCTCCTCCCGTGGCTCGCCGCCCGCGGCATCGCCGCGCCGAGCTCCGAGGAGGAGTTCCTCCGCGCCGTGCAGGCGCACCTGGACGGCGACACGCCCGAGCGGCTCCGCCCCGACGTCGTCGACGCCCTGCGGGCCCACGTCCTGGCCGACGCGACGTACCGGTCGGCCGCCGTGGGCGGCGACCCCGTGGCCATCCCCGCGCCGTGAGCGCGCCGGCCGGGGCGGGACGGCTGCTCGGGGTCGGCGCCGCGCTGGTCGACGGCGCAGTCGTGCCCGGCGACGTCCGCATCGCCGGCGGGCGCGTCGAGGAGGTCGGCGTGGCGTCCGGGTCGGCCCCCGGCCCGATCGCGGTGCCTGGGCTCGTCGACCTCCAGGTCAACGGGTTTGCCGGCATCGACCTCCGACGCACCGACCTGGCGGGCTACCGGTTTGCGGGCGAGGCGCTCGCCGCCCACGCGGCGACGGCGGTGCAGCCCACGTACTTCGGGCTGTCGCTCGACGGCTACGTCCGCGCCCTCGACGTGCTCGGCGAGGTGGCGGCGGACCAGTCGGCGGCGCTCGACGCGGGCGCGCCCTGGGGCTGCCGCTTCCTGCCCGCGCACCTCGAGGGCCCGTTCCTCAACGTGGCGTTCAAGGGCGCCCACGACGAGCGGACGTTCCTGGCGCCGTCGATCGACGCCGCGGCCCGGCTGCTCGCGACCGGCCAGGTCGGGTTCGTGACCGTCGCTCCCGAGGTGCCGGGCGGTGTCGAGCTCGTGCGCCACCTGGCCGCGAGCGGCGTGGTCGTCAGCATCGGCCACTCCGACGCGGACGTCGCGGCGACGCTCGCCGCGGTCGAGGCCGGCGCCCGCCACCTGACCCACTGCTGGAACGCACACCGGCGCCTGACCTCGCGCGACCCCGGGCCGGCGGCGGTCGCGCTCGCCCGTCCCGATCTCGTCGTGGGGCTGATCCCCGACGGCGTGCACGTCGCCGACGAGACGGTGCGCCTCACGCTGCACGCCGCAGCCGGTCGCGTCGCGGCGACGACCGACTGCATCCCGCCGGCGGGGCTCGCCTCGCTCGACACGTGGGAGGAGGAGCCCGGCATGACGGTGACCGTCCGCGACGGCCGGGCGACGCTGGCCGACGGCACGCTCGCCGGCAGCATCGCCACCCCCGACGCCGTGCTGCGCAACCTGGTCGGCCTCGGGCTCGACCTCCCCGACGCGGTCGACGCGTGCGGCGGCGTCCAGCGCCGGCTGCTCGGCCTGGACGACGTGCGGCTCCGCCCGGGCGACGTCGCCGACGTGGCGGTCCTCGACGACGCGCTCCTTCCCGTGCGCACGCTGGTCGCCGGCCACGAGGTGTTCGCCGCCTGAGCCGGGGCGCCCTTCCGTCGTTTGACGCTCCCGACGCGGCCGGGAACACTCGGACGCACCAGTCACACCGGGGCCGAGAGGCGCGCCGGAGCCGAGGGGGCACGCAGTGGGACCGTTGAGCGGGGTCAGGATCATCGAGGTCGCGGGGATCGGCCCCGGACCCTTCGCCGCCATGATGCTGGCCGACATGGGTGCGGACGTGATCCGCGTCGACCGGGCCGCCAACGCCATGGGCGGCGATCCCGACGCGCCGCCGTCCGACATCCTCAACCGCGGCCGCCGGTCGATCGCGCTCGACCTCAAGTCGCCCGAGGGCATGGCCGTGCTCATGGACCTCGTCGAGCAGGCCGACGGCCTCATCGAGGGGTTCCGGCCCGGCGTCGCCGAGCGGCTCGGCTTCGGGCCCGACGCCTGCGCCGAGCGCAACCCCAAGCTCGTGTTCGGCCGCATGACCGGCTGGGGCCAGGACGGCCCCTACGCCCCGACCGCCGGCCACGACATCAACTACATCGCGCTCGCCGGCGTGCTGGCCCACCTCGGCCGCGCGGGCGAGAAGCCGACGCCGCCGATCAACCTCGTCGGCGACTTCGGCGGCGGCGGCATGCTGCTCGCGTTCGGCATGGTGTGCGCGCTCCTCGAGGCGCAGCGGTCCGGCTCGGGCCAGGTCGTCGACGCCGCGATGGTCGACGGTGCGGCCAGCCTCATGACGATGATGTGGGCGTTCTCGGCCATGGGCATCTGGTCCGAGGAGCGGGGCACGAACATGCTCGACACCGGGGCCCACTTCTACGACACCTTCGAGTGCGCCGACGGCGGCTACGTGTCGATCGGCTCGATCGAGCCGCAGTTCTACGCCCAGCTCGTCGAGCTCACCGGGCTGGAGAAGGCCTACAGCGACCGTGGCGAGGAGCTGCCCCGCCAGATGGACCGCGCGGCGTGGGGCGACCTGAAGTCCACGCTGGCCGAGATCTTCCTCACGAAGACGCGCGACGAGTGGTGCGGGGTCATGGAGGGCACCGACGTCTGCTTCGCGCCGGTGCTGACGATGAGCGAGGCGAAGGACCACCCGCACAACGTCGCCCGGCGGACGTTCGTCGAGGTGGCCGGCATCGCACAGCCCGCACCGGCGCCGCGCTTCAGCCGGACCACGGCCGAGGTCCAGCGCCCGCCGGCCCACGTCGGCCAGCACACCGACGAGGTGCTCGCCGACTGGCTCGGGCTCGATGCCGACGGCGTCGCCGCGCTGCGCGGCTCGGGCGCCGTCGCGGGCTGAGCGTCGCAGCCGAGCGGCCCTGCGGCGCAGGGCGCGCCCCCGTCTCCGGCCGTGTCGGCGCCGTCAGGGGCGGGAGTTAGCCTGCGGCGGATGTCGACCGTCGTGTGCTTCCACGCCCATCCCGACGACGAGTGCATCCAGACGGGCGGCACGATGGCGCTCGCTGCGGCCGAGGGCCACCGGGTCGTGCTCGTCGTGGCCACCCGCGGCGAGCACGGCGAGATCGTCCCCGACGTCCTCGAGGAGGGCGAGGCGCTCTGGCAGCGCCGCATCGCCGAGACCTTCGACGCGGCGCGGATCCTGGGCGCGCAGCGCGTCGAGTTCCTCGGCTACGTGGACTCGGGGATGATGGGCGAGCCCGACAACGACGCGCCGTACTCCTTCTGGTCGACCGACGTCGAGCACGCCGCCCACCGGCTCGCGGCCATCCTCACCGAGGAGTCGGCCGACGTGCTCACCGCGTACGACGACCACGGCGGCTACGGCCACCCCGACCACATCCAGGTCCACCGCGTCGGGCTGCGGGCCGCCGAGCTCGCCGGCACGCCGATCGTCCTGCAGGCGACGATGAACCGGGACCACATCCTGGCCGGCATCGCCGAGGCCCGGGCCGCCGCCGAGGCCGCCCGTGAGCTGGGCGAGGGGTCGGAGCCGCCGGCCGACGAACCCGACATCGGAGAGATCCCCGACGACTTCGGCGAACCCGAGGCGCACATCACCCACGCGGTCGACGTGCGGTCGTTCGTGCGGGCCAAGCGCGGCGCGATGGTCGCGCACGCCAGTCAGATCGCGCCCGACTCCTGGTTCCTCACGATGGGCGAGGAGCAGTTCGAGCGCGCGTTCGGCACCGAGTGGTTCATCCGCGTCGGGCGACGGCGAGGCGAGGGTGTGCCCTTCGCCGCGTCGATCTGGGACTGACCAGCACGAGGTCCGAGCGACGGCGCCGCCGGGTCTGCGAGCGCGGTCCCGGCTGCGGGGGGCACTTGGTGCCGGCGCCGACGAGCATGGACACGGCCAGCCCGACGGCAACCCAGAGCGTGAGGAGCGTGACGATCCACCACATGGTCGAATCTTTCCCCGGCCGGCCCGTCGTCATGCATCCGTAACATGAACTCCCGCTGGCCGCTGGGTGTCGAGCACTCGTTCCGCTGCGCCGCGTGGCGGCGCGGTCCCGGAGCGTGAACTGCCGGTCCCGGAGCGTGAACCGTCAGGGGAGCAGCGGCTCCGCCGGGGTGTGCCCGGCGCTCGCCCAGGCGTCGACGAACGCCTCGAGCCGGTCGGTGGGCTCCTGCGACGCATCGGTCGCCTCGCCGATCGGGCCGTAGCCCTCCTCGTAGGCCTCGGCGCCGGGCATGCTCAACCGGCCGGCCTCGTGCAGCTCCTGGAAGCTGATCGGGGGCACGTAGCCCTCGACCTCGTGATCGCTGCTCGACGTTCGGGTCTGAGGGGTCATGTCGCTCCTTCGGTCGTCGCCGTCCGGCTCATCGCCCCTCCGCCTGCCGGGAGCCACCCCGACCTGACCGAACGTACCCGGTCCGCGGCGGTGACAGGCGGAATGTGAGGAGATCCTCCGATCTCTCCCTTCGGAGGGTCTCAGGAACGGCTCGGGTCCGGTGACGCCGAGGTCGCTCAGGCCTCGAACACCTCGGGCGTGAGGCCGGTCAGCGGGCCGTCGCCGCGCAGCACGACGGTGCGCTCGACGAAGCGGACGACGATCGCGTCGCCCTCGAGCTCGCCCAGCACCAGGTGGCCCTCGTCGTCCGCCCCGGTGATGCACAGGAGCTCGACGTGGTGGCGCTGCAGCTCGCCCCGGTACTGCTCGACGCCGTCGGCCACGATCTCCCAGTCGATGCGGTCCGTCGCGGGCCCGTCGTCGTCGGTCCGGGCCACCGCGACCAGCGTGCCGAACCGCAGCGGGAGCTCCACGCCGTCGAGGTGGAGCCGGTGGATCACGAGCCGGGCGTGCTGCACCGGGGCAGCTTGCCACCGGTTTGCGGGGCGTCGGAGCGTGCCCGCTAACGTCCGCCCGGTGCTCGCCTCCGTCCTGCAGTTCCACACGGAGTGGGCCTGGATGGTGATCATCGGCAACGCGCTCGGCGGCCTGTGGTGCCTGGGTGCCCACTGGATCCCGGCGCTGCGGGTCCGGGCGCTGTGGTGGTTCGTCATCTTCGTCGAGGCGACGATCTTCGTGCAGGTGTGCCTCGGCGTGTACATGGTGGCCGGCGAGGGCTTCAAGGCCCCGCAGTTCCACATGTTCTACGGCTTCGTCGCCATCATCACGGTGGCGATCCTGTACAGCTACCGGAACCAGATGCGGGCGCACCAGTACCTGCTGTACGGCTTCGGCGGCCTCTTCCTCATGGGCCTCGGCATACGGGCGATGCTCGTCGGCTGACGGGCGTCGTGCCCGGTCCGGCTCGCCCGCGGCGCCGGCGCACGTGACCCGCGTCAGGTGAGGTCGTCGCCGCGGGCGGGGTCATCGAGCGCGCCGACGGCGGCCCGGGCCAGGACCTCGGCGCCGATCGGGATCACCGACTCGTCGACGTCGAACGTGCCGGCGTGGAGGTCGAGGCGCTCGGCCAGGCCCGGGGGGTGCGTGCCGAGCCGGCCGTAGGAGCCGCCGGTGCGCTCCAGGTACCAGCTGAACGAGTCGCCACCGGCGCTGCGGGGGGACGTGACCACGCCGCCGGGTCCGAGCACGGCGGCGCCGGCGGCCGCCAGCAGCTCGGTCTCACGGGGCCGGTTCACGACCGGCGGGACCCCGCGGCGGTGATCCAGGTCCCACGCCGCGCCCGTCGGGCCGACGACGTGGGCGAGCGCGTCGCGCAGCAGGTCGGCGGCGCGCTGCCACACCTCGCGGTCCGGGGTGCGGAGGCTCCCGCGGAGCTCGGCCCGGGTCGGGATCACGTTGGGGGCGTCGCCGGCCGCGATTGCGCCGAAGACGAGCAGGAGGTCGGGGTCGCCGGCGAGCTCGACCACCCGCGTCGGCAGCTCCCGCACCACCCGGGCCGCGACGTCGACCAGGTCGACGGTGAGGTGGGGCCGGGCGGTGTGGCCGCCGGGGCCGGAGAGGTGGATCTCGACCAGGTCGGAGGCCGATGTCAGCGGACCGACCCGCACGCCGAGCAGGCCGGCGTCGAGCTTGGGGTCGCAGTGCAGGCCGAAGATGGCGTCGATCCCGTCGAGCGCGCCCGAGGCGACCACCTCGACGGCGCCGCCCGGCACGCGCTCCTCGGACGGTTCGAAGACCAGCCGCACCCGGCGGGGCGGTCCGCCCGACGCCGCGTCGGCCCGCAGGGCCTCGTCGAGCGCCAGGCCGGCGCCGAGGGTGATGACGGTGTGGACGTCGTGGCCGCAGGCGTGGGCGACGCCGTCGCGGCGGGAGCGGTAGGGCACGTCCTTGTCGTCCTGCATCGACAGCGCGTCGATGTCGCCGCGGACGGCGACGGTCGGCGGCCCGTCGCCGGGCCCGACGTCGCACACCAGGCCGGTGCCGCTCGGCAGCACGACGGGGGAGAGACCTGCGACCTCGAGCCGCTCGACGAGCAGCGTGGTCGTGTCGTGCTCCTGGCCGCTCGGCTCGGGGTGGGCATGCAGGTGCCGTCGCAGCGCGACGAGCTCGTCGGTCCGCGCCGCCACCAGCGCGCCGAGCGCGTCCGCCGCCCCGATGCCCGCGGTCACGCCGGCATCCCCGCGTCCCACTCGGCGAGCAGGAGGTCGACCACGTCGCGGTGGTCGCCGCCGCCCGCCAGCACGGCCCGCTGCCGCTCCGCGCCGCTCCCGTGCCGGAGGATCCGCCCGACGAGCGCGAGGTCGCCCGCGCACCCCAGCTCGTCGGCGATCGGCGCCAGCCGGTCGACCTCCTCAGCGACGAGCTCCCTCGCCGGGCGCCGGCTGCCCCGGTCGTCGGTGATGATCTCGGCGTCGATCCCGTGCCGGGCGGCGAGCCACTTGTTCTCGCGGATGACCCAGTCCCGCACGGTCGCGGTCGGCTCGCCGGCCGCGGCCCTGGCCTGCAGGTCGGCCACGCTGCACTGGGCGAGCGCCACGATCGCCCGGACCTCGTCCATCGACTGGAGGGCGTCGCACATCCGGAGCTCGACGGTGCCGAAGTCGGGGTGCGGCCGCACGTCCCACCAGACCTCGCGGATCGAGTTGATCGCGCCGGCGGTGAGGAGGGTGCCCATGAACTCCTGGAAGTCGTCCCAGCCGTCGAGCCCGGGCGGCAGCCCCGCCGTGGGCAGGCTCTCGAAGATCTTCGTGCGGGCCGAGCACAGGCCGGTGTCGTGGCCCTCCCAGTAGGGGCTCGAGGCGGACAGCGCGAGGAACAGCGGGAGCTGCACTGCCAGGCCGTTGGTGACCGCGACCGCCATCTCGCCCGAGCGCACCCCGACGTGGACGTGGGTCCCGTGGATCGCCAGTCGCCGCGCCGGCCAGCCGATCCGCTCGATGAGCTCCCGGTAGCGGTCGGCGGGGCTGACCTTCAGGTCGGCCCAGCGGCTGAAGGGGTGGGTGCCCGAGGCGATCAGCCCCAGGTCGGAGTCGCCGGCGGCGAGCGCGCCGCCGACCTCGCCCAGCGTCCCGGTGAGGTCGGCGACCGCGGCGTCGACCGTGTCGTTGATGCCGGTGATCACCTCGAGCGTCGACTCGAACAGCTCGTGCTTGACCTTGGGGTGCTCGGGCGGCTCGTCGCCCTCGCCCCGCGCTGCGGCACCGGTGCCGGGTCCGCCGCCGGCGAGGCGCGCCAGCACCTCGGACGCGGCGTTGACCAGCTCACGCGACCCCCGGTCGACCAGGCCGAGCTCGAGCTCGACGCCGAGCGTGGTGGTGGGGGAGGTCCGGAACTCGATGGCCACCGGTGACCCCTACCCGGCCGGGGCGACCGGCCGTCGGGACGGTCAGCCGCCGAGGCGGTGCTCGAGGGCGGAGAGCTCGTCGCGCATCGTGGCGGGGAGGCGCTCGCCGATCGACTCGAAGTGGTTGCCGATGAGCTCGACCTCGCCCTTCCAGGCGATCGGGTCGACGTCGAGCAGCTGGTCCAGCGTGTCGGCGTCGATGTCGAGGCCCTCGGTGTCGAGCGAGTCGGGGGTCGGCACCCAGCCGATCGGGGTCTCCGTGGCGTCCGCCGTGCCGGCGATGCGCTCGAGCGCCCACTTGAGCACCCGGCTGTTCTCACCGAAGCCCGGCCACAGGAACTTGCCGTCGTCGGACTTGCGGAACCAGTTGACCCAGAACAGCTTCGGCAGCTTGTCGGCGTCGGTGGCGCCGCCGATGTCGAGCCAGTGCTGGATGTAGTCGCCGACGTTGTAGCCCATGAAGGGCAGCATCGCGAACGGGTCGAAGCGGACCTCGCCGACGGTGCCGGCCGCGGCGGCCGTCTTCTCGGAGCTCATGACGGCGCCGAGGAAGGTGCCCTGCTGCCAGTCGAAGGACTGCGTCACGAGCGGGACGTTGGTGGCGCGCCGGCCGCCGAAGAGGATCGCCGAGATCGGCACGCCGGCGGGGTCCTCCCACTCGGGGGCGATCGACGGGCACTGCGAGGCCGGCGTCGTGAAGCGGGCGTTCGGGTGGGCGGCGGGGGTCCCGGACTCGGGCGTCCAGTCGTTGCCCTTCCAGTCGACGAGGTGCGCCGGGGGCTCGGACATGTCCTCCCACCAGACGTCGCCGTCGTCGGTCTTCGCCACGTTGGTGAAGATGGAGTTGCCCCACATCGTGTCCATGGCGTTCTTGTTCGTCTCGTTCGACGTGCCCGGGGCGACGCCGAAGAAGCCGGCCTCGGGGTTGATGGCGTAGAGGCGGCCGTCGTCGCCGAACTTCATCCACGCGATGTCGTCACCGACGGTCTCGACCTTCCAGCCCGGCAGCGACGGGATCAGCATGGCCATGTTGGTCTTGCCGCAGGCCGACGGGAACGCCGCGGCGACGTAGCGCTTCTCGCCCTCGGGCGAGGTGATGCCGAGGATGAGCATGTGCTCGGCCATCCAGCCGCCGTCGCGGGCCATCGTCGAGGCGATGCGCAGGGCGAAGCACTTCTTGCCGAGCAGGGCGTTGCCGCCGTAGCCGGAGCCGTAGGACCAGATCTCCTTGGTCTCCGGGAAGTGCGAGATGTACTTCGTCTCGTTGCACGGCCACGGCACGTCGGCCTGGCCCTCGGCGAGCGGCGCGCCGACGGAGTGGAGGCAGGGGACCCACTCGCCGTCGCCCAGCACGTCCAGGGCGCCCTGGCCCATGCGGGTCATGATCCGCATCGAGACCGCCACGTACGGCGAGTCGGTCAGCTGCACGCCGATGTGCGCGATCGGGGAGCCGAGCGGGCCCATGGAGAACGGCACGACGTACATCGTGCGGCCCTTCATCGTGCCCCGGTACAGGTCGAGCATCTCGGCCTTGAGCTCGGCCGGGGGGCGCCAGTGGTTGGTCGGGCCGGCGTCGATCTCCTGCTCGCAGGCGATGAACGTGCGGTCCTCGACCCGGGCGACGTCGCTCGGGTCCGACAGCGCGAGGTAGCTGTTCGGGCGCTTCGCCTCCGACAGCCGCTCGAAGGTGCCGTTGTCGACGAGCAGCTGGCAGAGCCGGTCGTACTCCTCGGCACTGCCGTCGCACCACTCGACCGCGTCGGGCTGGAAGATCTGCCGCCACTCCTCGACCCAGTCGAGCAGCTGCTGGTTGCTGGTGGTCCCTGCCATCGTTCTCCCCGGTCTGTGTCGGGCCGATCTCCGTCGGCCGGCCGTGACGATCTATCAGGCGGTCTCAGGCGCCGGTTCGGCGTGAGCCCGGAAGCTCGGTGTGCCCATGTCCACCTCGGACCCGATCTGGAGGTCGGTCGCCCGGCCCTCGGCGTCCAGGTCGTACTGCACCCGCTGCCCCTGGCGGAGCATGCGGAACAGGGTGCCGTCGAGCGCCGCGGGGGCGAGGTCGTGCTCGGCCAGATCCGTGTCGCGGACGACGATGCCGTCGCCCGTCGCCGGGTCGTAGGACTTGATCACGCCTTGCACGGTGCCGTCCGTTCCACGCTGGGTGCCGCTCCTGACTGGTCGGGTCCCCGGTCTGGGAATCCTCTGGCCCACGATCACCGTACCGGTGGCCGATCGGGCGCGGCAAAGCGGGGATCCGTGATCCTGGCGGGGCTCCCCGGGCGCTGCCGGGAGGGGTGCGCGGCGGGTCGGCTCAGGCCGGGGGACGGCTGGCGACGGGCTTGGTGACCTTGCCCGCCTTGATGCAGCCGGTGCACACGTCCATGCGCTTGGTGCCCTGCGGGGTCGCGACGCGGATGCGCTGGATGTTCGGGTTCCAGCGCCGCTTCGTGCGGCGGTGGGAGTGGCTGAGGTTCATCCCGAACGAGGGGCGCTTGTCGCAGATCTCGCACACGGCGGCCATGGCTGTCTCTTCTCCGGTCGTTCCGCCACGCTCGGCGGGGGTTGCCACCCTCTGGTGGCGCAGTCTCTCTGGTGGGGCGGTCTCACGGGCCGGTGGGGCGCACCCCGTGCACGGCCGACCGGTGAGTGTAGTGCGTGCGGCGCGACAGCCCAAGCAGGCCCTCGGGGGGCGACTTGCTCTCGCCCCCGAAGTCTCTCATCGTGGGGGCTGAGCGGTCCCCGTGGACCGGCGGCGGATCGGGAGGGACCCCATGGCGGGCGACGGCCACCAGGCCCAGGACGACACCCACGACGGGGCCGACCACGACGGGCCCGACCGGGGCGGGTGGATCCTCGGCGTGCTCGTCGCCGCGCTCGTGGTGTTCGTGCTCGCGGCCGTGGTGGTCCGCGCGGTCGGCGCCGACGGCGCGGACGAGGCCGCGGCCCACGTGGTGCCGAGGGAGGAGGCCGCGGGGGCGACGACCACGACCGCGGCGCCGGGCGCCACCACGACGGCGCCGACGACCACGGCGGTCCCTGCGACCGCACCGCCCGAGACGACGATCGCACCGGCGCCGCCGCCGGAGCCGACCACGACCGCTCCGGTGGCGCCGACCGCGGAGGGGGCGGCGACCGGTCCGACCACCCCGGTCCCGGCCGCGGCGCGCCCCTCGTCGCGGCCCGGCGGCGACGACGCCGACGCCGCCGAGTCGGCCGCCGCGGTCCAGTTCGCCCAGCTCGTCCGCCAGCACTGCGACCTCGCCGGCGTGCCCGACCCGGGCACGGTCCGGTCCACGGCGCTCGGCGGCGGACTCTTCCAGATCGTCGACGCCAACGGGATCGTGCTCCAGCTCGACACCGCCACGGGCGTCGTCACCTCGGCCGACAGCCTCGACGGCAGCGTGCCCGGTGGGTACTCGGCGTCGTGCCGGCCGGTGCTCTTCGGCGGCTGATCTCGTCCCGCCCGCGATCCGGGACCCCCGGCCGGGGGCACGTCACTAGGCTGGCGGCATGGCCGGCTCGGCGCTGCGGACCACCACCCCGGAGAGCATGGCCCCCGCCGAGTTCCTCGGGGCGATGCGGGCCTGTGCCACCGTGCTCGACCAGCACGCCGAGGCGCTCGATCGGCTCGACGTCACCTTCGACTGGGACGCGGAGCTGCTCGACGGCGCCGACGGCCGTGACCTCGACGGCCTCGGCGACGACCGGACCCCCGGTCCCGGGACCGACCTCGCGACCACGCTGCTCGGCGGGTGCGAGGCCGCAGGCGACGGACGGGACCTCTCGACGGTGTGCCGGGGCCTCGCCGACGGCGCGACGAGGTCGGCCCGCACGGCCGCCGGGCACCGCCTCGCCGGCTTCCTCGCCGGCGCCGGCGACGCGCTCCGCAACGCCGACCGCGTCGACGGGGCGCGCCTGGCGCTCGCCCTCGAGGCCGGGGCCGAGCGCGTGACCGAGGCGGACGACGGCACCCACCCCGGCTGCCTGCTCGCGGTGATGTCGGCCGCGGCCGACGGGGCGCTCGACGCGTCGGACGGCGGCGGCGACCTCTCCGAGGTGCTGGTCTCGGCGGCCGAGGCCGGGCTCGTGGAGCTCGAGCAGGGGCCGCTCGTCGACGCCCGCCTGTCCGAGCGCGGCACCGTGGACGCCGCCGCGGCCGGGTTCCTGCTGGTGCTCGACTCGCTCGCCGCGGTGGTGGCGGGCGACCCGTTGCCCGAGCCGCCCCCCGACCAGGTCGCGCCGCCGGTCGACGTCGTCGGCCAGCGGTTCGTCGTGCGTTGCCGGGTCACGCCGCCGGTGCCCGACATCGAGGCGGCCGCCGACCTCGAGGTCGTCGTGCACGAGCTCTCCGACCGCCTGGTGTTCGAGGTGGCGGCGGACCGCTGGACGGTCGACGCCGTGACCGCGCTGCCCGGCGCGGTGGTCGAGGCGCTGGCCGGCGCCGGACGGCTGTCCGAGCTGCACATCGGGGTCGCGTCGACGGGGCCCTGAGCCCCCGCCGTCGTCGCCCTCGGGAGCGACGACCGAGGGCGTCGGTGCGGCGTGGTGGACTGTGCCCGTGAGCGACCGTCCGCCGATCACGCTCGTCGACCTGTCGGCCATGGGCGTCGAGCTCCTGTCGGGCGTCGGTCCGCGCAAGCTCGAGGGGCTGCGCACGCTCGGCATCGAGTCCCTGCTCGACCTGCTGACCTACTACCCGCGCCGCTACGTGGACCGGACGCGGGAAGCGCGCATCCAGGACCTCGCCGAGGGCGAGGAGGCGCTCGTGCTCGGCCGGATCGGGTCGGTGTCGTCCCGGCGCATCCGGGGCGGTCGGGTCATCGTCGTGGCCGAGGTCCGCGACGGCAGCGGGTCGTTGCGGTGCACCTTCTTCAACCAGCCGTGGCGCGAGAAGCAGCTCACGGGGCGTTCGTCGGCGGGCGTGGGGCCGGGCGATGCCGGCCTCGAGGTGGCGATGTTCGGCCGCATCGAGGTGTTCCGCGGCCAGCGCCAGATGACGAACCCGATCGTCGACGTCATCGGTGACCCGAAGGGCGGGCGCACCGGGCGCATCGTGCCGATCTACCCGCAGTCCGAGAAAGCCCGGCTGAGCACGTGGGAGCTGGGGGAGTGGTCGGCGCAGGTGCTGCGCCGCAGCCGCGAGCGCGGCATCGACGACCCGGTGCCCGAGGACGTCCTCGACCGCCACGACCTCGTCGGCCGCCAGGACGCGTACGCCGGCATCCACGCCCCGTCGTCGATGGCCGAGGAGGTCGTCGCCCGGCGCCGCCTGGTCTTCGACGAGCTCTTCCGCCTGCAGCTGGCGCTCGTGCGGCGCAAGCGCGAGATCGAGGCGGCCTCGCTCGGCATCCGCCACGTCGTCGACGACGGCGACGACCGCGCGGCGGCCCCCGGGCTGGTCGCCCGCTACCTCGGCGGGCTCCCGTACGACCTGACCGGCGCGCAGGCCCGGGCGATCGCTGAGATCCGCCACGACCTCGCCGGGCCCGTGCCGATGCACCGGCTGCTGCAGGGCGACGTCGGCTCGGGCAAGACCGTCGTCGCCATGGCCGCGCTCCTCACCGCGGTGCAGGGCGGCCACCAGGGCGCGCTGATGGCCCCGACCGAGGTGCTGGCCGAGCAGCACGCCGTCGGCGTGCGCGACCAGCTCCAGGACGTGACCCTCACCGACGGCGGCGACACGCTGCTCGGCGAGCGGCCGCTCGGCATCGCGCTGCTCACGAACCGCACGCCGGCCGCCGAGCGGCGGCGCACGCTGGCCGGGCTCGCCGACGGCACGGTCGACATCGTCATCGGCACGCACGCCCTCATCCAGGACGCGGTCGAGTTCCGCTCCCTCGGCGTCGTCGTGATCGACGAGCAGCACCGCTTCGGCGTCGAGCAGCGCGCCGCGCTGCGTGACGCCAACGCCGACGGCACGGTGCCCGACGTGCTCGTGATGACGGCCACGCCCATCCCGCGGACGGCGGCCATGACCGTGTACGGCGACCTCGACACGACGGTCCTCGACGAGCTGCCGCCGGGCCGGGTGCCGATCACCACCTCATGGGCCCGCACCGACGAGGCCGAGGCCGATGCGTGGCAGCTGGTCCGCGACCAGGTCGCCGCCGGCGGACGCGCCTACGTCGTCTGTCCGCTCATCGAGGACTCGCCCAAGTTGGAGGCCTCGTCCGCCGAGGAGACCTACGAACGGCTGGCCACGGGGGAGCTCCAGGGGCTGCGGCTCGGGCTGCTGCACGGGCGCATGAAGGCGCCCGAGAAGGCCGAGGTCATGGAGGGGTTCCGGACGGGCGCGCTCGACGTCCTCGTCGCGACGACCGTGATCGAGGTCGGCGTCGACGTGCCCGAGGCCACCGTGATGGTGGTCCTCGACGCCGACCGGTTCGGCATCGCACAGCTGCACCAGCTCCGCGGCCGGGTGGGCCGGAGCGACGCCCCCAGCTGGTGCGTCCTCGTGGCCCACGGCGTCCTCACCCCCGATGGCGAGGAGCGCCTCGAGGCGATGGTGCGCAGCACCGACGGCTTCGAGCTGGCCGAGGTCGACCTGGAGCTGCGCGGCGAGGGCGCGGTGCTCGGAGAGCGCCAGCGGGGGCGCAGCGACCTCAAGCTGGCCTCGCTGCGCCACGACCGGCAGTGGGTCGAGATCGCGCGCGACGAGGCGCTCGCCCTGGTCGGTGACGGCTCTGGTCTCGACGACCACCCGCGCCTGGTCGAGGAGCTCGACGTGCTGCTCGCCCCCGAGGAGGAGGACTTCCTCCTCAAGTCCTGACCCCTCCGGGCGGTCCGGTGGTGCCGCGGTTTCGGGACCTCCGACCCTGTGGCCGACGCCCGCGTCGGGCCCACGATCGAGGGGTGATCTCCCGACGCGCCCTCACCCCGATCCTGCTCGTCGCCGCGACCGCTGCCACGGTCGTGCTGCTCGCCGCGTCGTGCGGCGGCGGCGACGCCCCGGCCGCCCCGCCCACGACACCGGCGGCACCGGGGGCGGGCCACGACGGCGGTGACGGCATGCACCCCGGCATGGCGCCCGAGGTGACGACCGCCGCGGAGCTCGCCTCGCTCGGGCAGGGCCCGGGGGTCGGCGAGACCTTCTCCGGGCACCTCGGCCTCGACGTGTGCGGACGGTTCCTCGCCCCGCCCGCCGCGTCGACGCCCGACGACGGGTCCGCGGCGTCGGGGATCACGACCGACGGCGCCGGCGGCTTCACGGTGGCGCCGCCGACGGGCGCGGTCGCCGGCCACCGGGCGACGATCGGCCGGCTGGCGAGCCAGGCCGGGATCGAGCTCGGTGACGGCAGCGTCTCGTTCCCCGCCGCCACGAGCCCGGGCCGGATCGACGTCGGCGGCACGGGCGTGGCGGTCGCCGGCCGCACGTTCGGCCCTGACGCCACGTGCGGTGGCACACCCGCCGAGGTGCAGCTCTGGGTGTACACGGCCGACGCCGTGGCGACCGGGGAGCACGTCCGCACCGTCGTCGACGACCCCGCCGAGGTCCCGATCGTCGAGGACGGGATGGCGTTCGTGATCGCGGTCGCGCCCGAGTCGTCGCTGCCGACGCTGCCGCCGTCGGCGATCCTGGGCTGAGGCGCCGTGCGCCGCCGCGGCGGGCAGGGCGGGCGCGCTCGGCGAGACTGGGCCCGTGAGAGTCGTCGCCGGCACCGCCCGGGGTCGCCGCCTGGTCACCCCGCCGGGCCGCGACGTCCGCCCCACGCTGGATCGCGTCCGGGAGTCGGTGTTCAACGCGCTGGGGTCGCTCGACGCGCTGCGGGGTGCCACCGTCCTCGACCTGTTCGCCGGGTCCGGGGCGCTCGGGGTCGAGGCGCTCAGCCGGGGTGCCGGCCACGTCACCTTCGTCGACTCGTCCCCCGCCTCGATCGACGCGGTCCGGGCCAACCTCGACGCCACCGGGTTCGCCGCGTCGGCGACCGTCCTGCGCCGCGACGCGCTCGACGTCCTGCGCGGCGGTGACGGCGCTCGCGCGCTCGGCGGCCCCGTCGACCTGGTGCTCGCCGATCCGCCCTACTCCTTCGACCGGTGGGGCGATCTCATGGTCGCGCTGCGGCCGGCGCTGTCACCCGACGCCGTCGTCGTGGTCGAGAGCGACCGGTCGATCGAGGACGAGGTGAGGGAGCGGCTGGCGGAGCTCGGAGGGGGCATCCTGAGGGAGCGTCGGTACGGCGGTACGGTGGTGGCGATGTTGTCGTTCCAGGGCCAGCCTCCCTCCCGGTCCGCCCGAGGACCCGCCGATCCCGGACCCGCCCGCGGACCGGCCGATCCCGGATCCGCGCGGTGACCACCGTCCTGTACCCGGGCTCCTTCGACCCGATCCACAACGGCCACGTGGAGATCGTCGAGACGGCCGCACGGCTCTTCGACCGCATCGTGGTCGCGGCCATGCGGAACCCGCAGAAGGGCGAGCCGCTGTTCTCGCTCGAGGAGCGCCAGCAGCTCATCGAGGAGTCGCTCGCCCACCTCGACAACGTCGAGGTCACGATGTTCTCGTCGCTCGTGGTCGACCTCGCCCGCGACGTCGGCGCCCACTTCATCGTCAAGGGGCTGCGCGCCGTGTCGGACTTCGAGTCCGAGCTGCAGATGGCGCAGATGAACCGATCGATCTCCGGCGTCGACACCCTCTTCATCCCGTCGGCATCGAAGAACTCGTTCCTGGCGTCCAAGCTCATCCGCGAGGTCGCCCGCTTCGGGGGGAACGTGGAGACCATGGTGCCGGGGCCGGTCGCCGACCGGCTCAAGGTCCGCTTCGGAGGTACCCGATGAGCACTCCGGCCGACGATCCGCGTCGACAGGCACCGCAGGGCGAGCGCGCCGGCGCGGGCGAGCAGCCCCGCCGACCCCAGCCCACGCCGCGCCGCAGCGCCGGCGGCGACCAGTACCGGATGCCCGAGGCCCAGGAGATCCTGGAGCGCGTCGTCGCGATCATCGACGCCGCGCCGGGCATGCCCATGTCGGCGTCGGTCCGCGTCAACCGCGAGGAGCTCCTCGAGCTGCTCGACGACGCGGTGTCCCGCCTGCCCGACGAGCTGCGCTCGGCGCGCTGGTTGCTGAAGGAGCGCGAGGACTTCCTGGCCCGCACGCGTCGCGAGGGCGAGGACCTGATCGAGGACGCCCGCAGCCGCGTCGCCCAGATGGTGCAGCGCACCGAGGTGGTGAAGGCCGCGGAGCTGCGGGCCCGGCAGATCGTCGAGGACGCCGAGGCGACCTCGCGCCGCATGCGCCGGGAGACCGAGGACTACTGCGACCAGAAGCTGGCGAGCTTCGAGAACGTGCTGGCCCGCATCGCCAAGTCGGTGGCCGTCGGTCGCGACAAGCTCGCCGCGCCCCGCATCGAGGAGGCCGAGCTGGCGGACCTCGACGACCCGCCGACGGGCTCGAACCCGGCGGTCTTCGACCAGGAGTCCTGATGGCGGCCACGGTCGCCGGTCTGCGGATCGGCGTCGCCGAGCTGCGCCGTCACCCGGGCGACCGCATGGAGGTCGACCGCGACGTCGACCTCGACGGCATCGCCGTCAGCACCGCCGAGGTCCCGCCCGGGGCCCCCGGCCACCTCGACGTCGTGCTCGAGTCGCTGTCCGACGGCGTGACGGTGACCGGGACGCTCCGCGTGCCGTGGCAGGGCCCGTGCCGTCGCTGCCTGGAGGACACGAGCGGGACCGCCGAGGTCGAGCTGCGCGAGGTGTTCTCGGACTCGCCGGTCGACGAGGACCTGCTGCCGCTCGACGGCGACGTGGTCGACCTGGGCCCGGTGGTTCACGACGCCGCCGTGCTCGCGCTCCCGCTGGCCCCGCTGTGCCGGGAGGACTGCGCCGGTCCCGACCCCGAGCACTTCCCCGTGTCGACCGAGGGCAGCGCCGACAAGCCGGCCGACCCCCGGTGGTCGGCGCTCGACGAGCTGCGCTTCGACCCGGCCCCGGATGATCCGCTAGAGTGATCCGTCGCCCGCCGGACGGGCGCGGGCAGACCCGCGACGTCCCCGACGGTCCGGCCGGCCGTCACCACGAGTCCGCCTCACCCACGCGCGAAGAGACCAACGATGGCAGTTCCCAAGAAGAAGACCTCCAAGGCGAAGAGCCGCAGCCGCCGGGCGTCCAACTGGACGCTCAAGGCGCCGTCTCGCAGCGTCTGTCCCCGGTGCAACGCCGTCAAGCAGCCCCACGTGGTGTGCGGGAACTGCGGCTGGTACGGCGGCCGCCAGGCCATCGACGTCGACTGAACGACGTTCAGCGCGCTCGCCGCGGCGGCGGGGATCGCCGCCGCGTGGACCGGAGCGCGGTTACAGTGACCGGCCACACGACCCGGGGCCGGTCCCCGTGGTCCGACAGAGGAGAGCAGCAGCGACCGTGCCTGCGGAGACGCACGTCCAACAGGGCCCCATCGAGCGGCCGGAGGTCCTGCAGCTCGTGAAGGACCGCCTCGCCGACATCCTCGAGATCGACCCGTCGACGATCGACGAGGGCGACTCGTTCGCCGAGGACCTGCACGCCGACTCCCTCGCGCTGATCGAGCTGGTGGAGGCACTGGAGGACGAGCTGGGGGAGCGCAGCGTCGGATTCCGCATCGAGGACGAGGACCTCGAGGACCTGAAGACCGTGCGCGATGCCGTCGACTACGTCCTCGCCCGGCTCTGAGTCGGCCACCAGCGCTGCGCCGGGCACGAACCCTCCATCGGGCACCGACGTCGCCGTCGACGAACCGCCCCGCGACGCGCTCTGCCGTCGGATCGGGTACCGCTTCGACGACGAGGACCTGCTCGACCTCGCCCTCCGGCACCGCTCGTGGTGCGCGGAGCACGGCGCGGTCGAGTCCAACGAGCGCCTCGAGTTCCTGGGCGACGCGGTGCTCGGCGTCGTGGTGACCGACCACCTGTACCGGAGCTCCCCCCGCTCGAGCGAGGGCGTGCTCGCCCGTCGCCGCTCGGAGCTCGTGTCGGCCAACGCGCTCGCCGGCGTCGCCCGCTCGGTCGGCCTCGGCGACGTGCTGCTGCTCGGCAAGGGCGAGGAGGCGACCGGCGGCCGCTCGAAGACGTCGATCCTGGCCGACGCCATGGAGGGCGTCATCGGCGCCGTCTACCTGGACGGCGGCATCGAGGCCGCGCGCTCGGTCGTGCTCGGCCTGCTCGACGAGCGGATCGACGGCGTCGTGTCCGGCGATGTCGCGAGCGACCACAAGTCACGGTTGCAGGAGGTGGCGGCGCACCGCTTCGGCGAGCTGCCGCGCTACGAGCTGACCGAGGAGGGGCCCGAGCACGAGAAGGTGTTCCGGGCCGTCGTCCGACTGGGGGGCGAGCGGTGGGGGAGCGGCGAGGGCCGCACGAAGAAGGAGGCCGAGCAGGCAGCCGCCCGCGAGGCCACCGAACACCTGTCGGCCGACCCGGACGGGTCGTCCGACGGCGACGGTCCGGACCCGGACCGTCGGGAGGGGAGAACAGATGCCTGAGCTGCCGGAGCTGGAGCTGCTGCGCCGCGACCTCGAGCGCGAGGTCGACGACAAGAAGGTGAAGGCGGTGGAGGCGCCCGGCACGGGCTTCGTGTCAACGCCGTCGAAGAAGGCGTTCACCACCGCGCTCACCGGGGCCAAGATCACGAGCGTCGACCGCAAGGGCACGTTGCTCGTGCTGGGCGTCGAGGACACCCACCTGCTGGTGCTGTCCCTCGGCGACAAGGCGCGGCTCCTCAAGGTGCAGGCGAAGGACCCGACCGAGACCGGCACCGGGCTCGTGATCACCTTCACCCAGGGCGGCCAGCTGCGCCTGGTCGACCCGAAGAAGGGCTCGAACGTCGAGCTGCTGCCCGTCGACGGCCTCGACGAGGCGCACCCCGAGCTCGCCACGCTCGGGCTCGACGCAGTCGACGAGCCGATCTCGTGGACCACGTTCGGCGAGCAGCTGCTGCGCCGCGACGGGAAGCTGAAGTCGGTGCTGATGGACCCGACCTTCCTGGTGGGCATCGGCCCGATGTACTCCGACGAGGTGCTGTTCCACGCGGGGCTCCGCTACGACCGCCAGACCACCAGCCTCTCCGCCCAGGAGATCCGGCGCCTGTACCGGGCCGTCGTGGAGACCGTCCACGAGGCGGTCAAGTACGGTGGCACCACGCTCGGCGAGGACGGGTGGGTGCAGCTCTCGGGCAAGCCGGGGGAGTACGGCGAGTACCTGACCGTGTACAAGCGGGACGGGGAGATGAGCCCCCGGGCGCGGGGGCCGATCGTCAAGGCCCGCTTCGGCAGCGGCTACACGTACTACTGCGAACAGACCCAGGTCTGACCCGTCCACGGGCCGGGACCGACCGTCCAGGAGAGCTGTGTTCCTCAAGACGCTGCAGATCAAGGGGTTCAAGTCCTTCGCGGAGGCGGCGACGCTGACGCTGGAACCCGGCGTGACGGTGGTGGTGGGGCCGAACGGCTCCGGCAAGTCGAACGTGGTCGACGCGATCGGGTGGGTGCTCGGCGCCCAGGCCCCGTCCGCCGTCCGCTCCCAGAAGATGGACGACGTCATCTTCGCCGGCACGTCGAAGCTGCCGCAGCTGGGCCGGGCCGAGGTCTCGCTCACGATCGACAACTCGGCGGGGCTGCTGCCCATCGAGTTCACCGAGGTGACGATCACCCGCCTGCTGTTCCGCTCCGGCGACAGCGAGTACGCGATCAACGGCGTGCCCTGCCGCCTGCTCGACATCCAGGAGCTGCTGTCCGACAGCGGCGTCGGCCGCCAGCAGCACGTGATCATCTCGCAGGGCAACATCGACGGCGTCCTCAACGCCCGCCCCGAGGAGCGGCGGTTGATCATCGAGGAGGCGGCTGGCGTCCTGAAGTACCGGCGCCGCAAGGAGCGCGCCGAGCGCCGGCTGCAGGCCACCGAGGCCAACCTCACGCGCATCAACGACCTCCTGCGCGAGGTGCGACGCCAGCTCCGCCCGCTCGAGCGCCAGGCCGACGCAGCCCGGCGCCACGGCGACCTCGTCGCGGAGCTCGGCGCCCTGCGCATCCACCTCGCCGGTCGTGAGCTGCTGCGGCTCCGCAGCCAGCTCGAGGAGTCGTCGCGCTCGCAGGCCGAGCTGCGCGGCGAGGACCAGCGGCTGCGGGCCGTCCTGTCGGACCTCGACGCCCGCATCGTCGCCGCCGAGGCGCAGCTGTCGGCGCTCGGCGGCCGGGACCTGGGCGACGTGCTCGTCCGCTACGAGAAGCTGGCCGAGAAGGGCCGAGGCCAGTTGGCCCTGCTGGCCGAGCGGCGCCGCAACCTCGACCGCGAGCTCGGTGCGTCGGTCGACGCCGCCGTCGTCGCCTCCCTCGAGGCCGAGCACCACGAGCTGTCGACCGAGGCCGAGCAGATCGAGCGCGACGGCGTGGCGGTGACCGACGAGCTCTCGACGCTCGACGAGCTCGAGGCCGACCTGGCCGGCCGCCGGCAGGCCTTCGCCGACGAGTGGGGCGAGGGCGTGGCCGCCCCGTCCGGCGAGGCGTCGGCCGTCCGGGGCGAGCTGGCGGCCCTGCGCTCCGCGATCGAGCGGACGGGGGCCGACCGGGAGCGCCTCGCCCTGCGGCGCACCTCGCTCGGCGAGCGGGTCGAGCGGCTGCGGGCCGAGCGCGACGCGACCGCGGCGGCGGTCGACGAGGCCGAGCACGCGGCGCCGGGCCACGAGCGCGCCCTGGAGGAGTCCGCGTCCGGTCGCGTGCAGGCCGAGGAGGCCCTGGCGCGCGCCGAGACGGCGGCGACCGACGCCGAGGCCGACGCGTCGGCCTGGGCCGCGCGGGTCGAGGCCCTCTCGATGGCGCTCGACGAAGCCCGCCAGCGCGCCGGCGCCGAGCGCCTGGCCGGGCTCGACGGCGTCCTCGGCACGCTGCTCGACCTCGTCGACGTCGACGCCGGCTGGGAGGAGGCCTTCGAGGCCGCCGCCGGCGAGGCGCTCGGCGCGGTCGTCGTGGCCGACGTCGACGCCGGACGTCGGGCGCTCGTCGCGCTCGAGGCCGGCGACCACCGCGGCGCGGTGCTCGCGCTCGGCTCCGTCGGTGGCGGTTCCCCCGCCGCCGCGCCGGCGTCGATCGGTGACCCGGTGCGCCGCCACGTGCGGGCCGCCGCCGGTGCCGGTCCCGCCGCCGGCGGGATCGAGGCGGTGCTCGATGCGCTGCTCGCCGGCGCCGTGGTCGTCGACGGCGACCTCGACGCCGCGGTCGCGGCATCGCTCTCCTCGCCGACCGCGGTGGTCGTGACCCGCCGCGGTGACCGCTTCGGATCGGCGGGGTGGCGGCTCCGGGCCGCCAGCGCCGGCGCCACCGGCGCGGCGCTGGACGAGGCGAGGCACCGGGCCGAGCAGACCGCCGAGGCCCGCGACCGCGCCCGCCGCGAGGTCGAGGCGGCCCGGTCGACGGTCGCCGAGGCCCGCCGGGTCGAGCAGGAGGCGCACCGGGGCCGCGACCAGGCGGCGGCCGACCGCCGGCGGCTGGCCGACGAGGTCGAGCGCCTCGACCGCGACGCCGAGGAGGCCACCGGAGAGCTCGAGGCGCTCGGCGCCCACCTGACCGAGCTCGTCGACCGCCTCGCCCGCGAGGAGGTGCGGGTCGCCGAGCTCGCCGAGCAGCTGCCGAACCTCGAGGCGGCCGAGGCCGAGCTGGGCGAGCAGGCCCGGCGCATGGCCCAGGCGCGGGAGCAGCTCGACGCCCGGGCCGGCGACGTCCAGGCCCGTCGGACCGATCTCGAGGTGCGGGTCGCTGCGCTGGACGAGCGCCGCCGCTACGTGGGCTCACGGCTCGAGCAGATCGGCGAGCGACTGGCCCGCAACCAGGCCGAGGTCGCCGCCGCCGCCGACCGCCGCGTGCTGCTCGAGGCGCGGGTCGCCGCGACCGAGCGGCTGCAGGCGTTCGTCGCCGATCGCCTGCAGGTGGTCGAGCCCACGCTCGAGTCGCTCCGGGAGGAGCGCCGGCGCCAGTCCGAGGCGACCCGGGAGGTGACCAACCTCCTCGACGGCCTCCGCCAGGAGCGCAGCGCCGCGGAGCGCTCGCTCGAGGAGGCTCGCGCCCGGCTCCAGAAGGCCGAGATCTCCGATGCCGAGGCCCGGATGCGCCTCGACGCCGCCACCGAGCAGCTGCGCCACGACCTCGACACCGAACCGGACGTGGCGATGGCGGCCGAGTGCCCGCTGCTGCCCGACGGCGTGTCCGCGCCGGCACGCGTGCGCGAGCTGGAGCGCGAGCTCCGCCTCATGGGACCGATCAACCCGCTCGCCCTCCAGGAGTACGAGGAGCTGTCGGAGCGCCACACGTTCCTCGAGGGTCAGCTCGAGGACATCCGCCAGACCCGCCGGGAGCTCTCGAAGGTCATCAAGGCGGTCGACGAGGAGATCGTCAACGTGTTCTCGGCCGCCTTCGCCGACGTCAGCACGAACTTCACGACACTGTTCGAGACGCTGTTCCCGGGCGGCCAGGGCCGGCTCCGGCTGACGGACCCCGACAACCTCCTCGAGACCGGCATCGAGCTCGAGGCCCGGCCGTCGGGCAAGAACGTCCGCAAGCTGTCGCTGCTGTCGGGCGGCGAGCGCTCGCTGACGGCCCTCGCGTACCTGTTCGCCGTGTTCCGCTCGCGGCCCTCGCCCTTCTACGTGATGGACGAGGTCGAGGCCGCGCTCGACGACGTGAACCTCCACCGCTTCCTGGACCTGATCGCCGAGTTCCGCGACGCCGCGCAGCTCATCGTCGTCAGCCACCAGAAAGCGCACGATGGAGGCCGCGGACGTGCTCTACGGCGTCACGATGGAGCCGGCGGGCTCGTCGAAGGTCCTGTCGGAGCGGGCCGCCACCGTCCTCGACTGAGCGAGCTCGGGTCGGGCTCGCGCCCGGGTCGGGCGCAGCGTGTCCCGGGCCCAGAGGAAGGTCGGGTCCGGCCGGCTCAGGGCAGGCGGCTGAACCAGCGGAGCGAGAAGCCCGCGGCGACCAGCAGCAGCACGAGTCCCAGCCCGACGAACCGGTAGGTCACGTCCTGCTGCTGCTCGTCGTAGCCGATCGTGGAGCCGAGCTCGGAGTACACCGAGCGCAGGTCCTGCGCCGACTCGGCGGTGTAGGCCGTGCCACCGGTGCCCTCGGCGAGGCCGCGGAGCTCCTCCACGTTCACCGGCACCCGGGTGCGCTGGCCGACGCCGTCGCCGTCGGTGTCGACGGTGATCTCGCCGTCCTGGGTGCCGTAGGCGATCGTCGACACGGCGACGCCGGCGTCCTTCGCGATCGGGATGGCGTCCGCGGTGGGCAGGCCGACCGTCGTCTCGCCGTCCGACATGAGCACGACCGCCCCGTCGACCTTCTTGCCGTCGGTGCCGCGGGCCTGGTCCTCGATGACCTGGACCGCCAGCTTGGTGGCGTCGCCGATGGCGGTCGACTTGTCGAGCTCGAGGCCGTCGATCGCCTGGTTGACCTTGGCGTGGTCCTGGGTCGGGGGCACGAGCAGCTGGGCGCTGCCGGCGAAGCTGATCAGCCCGACGTTGAGCTGGTCGGGGAGCTTGTCGATGAACTCCTTGGCCGCCGCCTGGGCCGCCTCGATGCGGTTGGGCGACACGTCGGTCGCCGCCATCGACAGCGAGGTGTCGATGGCGAGGACGATCGTCGAGCGCTCCGACGGCACCTTCTCGGTCATCACCGGCTGGGCGAACGCGGCGACCAGCACGCCCGCGGCGACGATGAACGCCCCGGCGACCACGTGGCGGCGCCACCCGGGCCGCTTCGGGGCGACCGAGTCCAGCAGGGCCAGGTTGGAGAAGCGCACGGCGTAGCGGGGCTTCGTGAACTGGAGGCCGACGTAGAGCGCGGCCAGGCCGACGACGACCAGGAGCAGCCACAGCCGCTCGGGTTGGAGGAACCACTCGCTCATCTGGACTCGCCCATCTCGACTCGCTCTGCCTCTTCGCCGTCGTCGTCGTTGTCGTCGCCCGCACGTGCGGGCATCGGCCCGGTCACCGCGGGGCCGTGGTCGCGGCCAGCTCGGCCCGGCGGCGGCGCCGGGACACGTAGCGGGCCAGGTCGAGCACCCAGTCGCCGTCGGTGCGCAGCTGCAGGTGGTCGGCGCCGGCGCCCCGGATGGCCGACGCGATGGTCGCCCGCTGGCGACCGGCCGCCTCGGCGTACCGCGCCCGGGTCCCCGGGTCGTTCGTGTTGACCTCGCGCGTGCCCCCGGTCGCGGGGTCGCTGAACTGCACCAGGCCGACGGGCGGGAGCTCGAGCTCCCGGGGGTCGACGACCTCGATGCACAGCACCTGGTGCCGCAACGCCACGGTGCCGAGTGCGGTCCGCCACTGCTCGGGGTCCTCGAGGAAGTCGGACAGGACGACGACCAGGCCACGCCGGGGGGCGATCGCGCCGGCCCGCTTCAGGGCGCCGACGAGGTCGGCGCGACCGGAGCCGTCGCCGCGGGGCGTGCCCATGATCCGCTCGAGGATCGCGAGCAGGTGCCTCCGGCCGTGCCGCGGCGGCACGGTGGCGAGCTCGTCGCCGCGCACGATCAGCGCGCCGACCCGGTTGCCGCCGCGCCCCGTGAGCAGGCCCACGCCGGCGGCCGCCGCGAGCACGAGGTCGCGCTTCTCGCAGTCGGCGGTGCCGAAGTCGAGCCGCGCCGAGCGGTCGACGACCAGCCACGCCTCGAGCTCGCGGTCGGCGATCGTCTCGCGGATGTAGGGGTCCTGCATCCGGGCGGTCACGTTCCAGTCGATGCGGCGGACGTCGTCGCCCGGCTCGTAGGCGCGCGTCTCGCCCGGCTCGGTGCCACGGCCAGGGACGAGGCCCAGGAAGTCGCCGTGCAGCATGCCGTCGAGCTTCCGGTTCACGTCGAGGGTGAGCCGGCGGAGGATCTCCTCGGCCGGGCGGTCGCCGACGAGTCCCAGGGTGCGGGAGAGCCCGGTCACTGCTGGCCGTTCCCCCACGCCGCGCCGGCGCCGGTCGCGGCCGGGGCGTTCCACGCCGCGGCGTCGGTGCCGCCGCCGTAGTAGGGGTCGCCGCCCGACTGGGCGGGGCTGAGGCGCGGGGCCGGCACGGTGCCGAGCACCCGGGCGAGGACCTGCTCCACGTCGACGTCCTGCGCCAGGGCCTCGTACGACAGGAGCATGCGGTGGCGCATGATCTCGGGCGCCACGTCGAACACGTCCTGCGGTGTGAGGTACGAGCGACCCCGCAGCAGGGCGAGGGCGCGACCGGCCCGGATGAGGCCGAGCGAGGCGCGGGGGCTGGCCCCGAGCTCGATGAAGGCGCGCAGCTCGGGCAGCCCGAAGTTCTCGGGCGTCCGGGTGCAGAGCACGAGGTTCACGGCGTACTCGAGCACGCTGCGGTCGACGAACACCTCGTCGGTCGCGGTCTGCAGCTGCTGGACCTGCTCGAGCGTGAGGGCCTGCTCGGCCGAGGGCGGGTTCGTCCCCATCCGCTGGACGATCTCGACCTCCTCGGCGGGCGACGGGTAGTCGAGCACCACCTTCATGAGGAAGCGGTCGCGCTGGGCCTCGGGGAGCGGGTACACGCCTTCCGACTCGATCGGGTTCTGGGTCGCGAGCACGAGGAACGGCTCGGGCGCCTCGAAGCGCTTGCCGCCGATCGTGACGTGGTGCTCGGCCATGACCTCGAGCAGCGCGGACTGCACCTTGGCGGGGGCGCGGTTGATCTCGTCGGCGAGGACGAAGTTGGCGAACACCGGGCCGAGCTCGACGTCGAACTGCTCGGACGAGGCCCGGTAGATCCGGGTGCCGACGAGGTCGGCGGGCAGGAGGTCGGGGGTGAACTGGATGCGGGAGAAGCTGCCGCCCACCGCGGACGCCAGCGTCTCGACCGTCAGGGTCTTGGCCAGGCCCGGGACGGACTCGAGCAGGCAGTGCCCGCCGGCGAGCAGGCAGGTCAGCACCCGCTCGATGGCCCGGTCCTGGCCGACGATGACCTTCTTGAGCTCGAACAGGAGCCGCTCGACGTCGGCGGCGGGGGTGCTCGGCGGGTGCTGCTGGTCCACTGGTGGGTCGCTCTCTTCTCGTCGTGCGGCGGTCCCGGTCGTGCGGTGGGTGGGGGCGTCGGGGGACCGCTCGTGTGCCTGGAAACGGTACGGGCTCCTCACCCGGGCGCGTGCTGCGTGCGCCGAGGATGCTGATCCACCCTTCAGCTTGCCGCGCCCGTGGCCGGACCGGGCCGGTCGGGTCGGCGGGGAGCGGCGCACTTGTAGGCTCCGGCCCGATGGAACCACTCGTGATCCTGGCCGTCATCCTCGCCGTCGTCGCCGTCCTGGCGGTCGTCGCGGGGGCGACGCTCGTGTCCCGCCGCGGCCGCGGGGAGTCGCTGGAGCCGCCGCCCGACGGTGACCTCGACGTCGTCGAGCGCCCCGGCCCGGAGGCACGGGCGCCACGGAAGCGCGCCAAGCCCGACGACCCCGGGTCGCTCTCCGAGCCCGAGGTCGAGGTCATCGAGCCCCGCGGCACGATGTTCGGCGGCACCGTCGAGATCACCGGCCCCGAGCTCACCGACGAGGAGGAGGCCGCCAACATCGCAGCGGCCGAGGCGGCCGAGGCCGAGTGGGAGACCGACCACGGCGCCGGCGTCGAGGAGCTCGTCCGCCCGTCGTTCCGCGACCGCCTCGCCCGGGCCCGCTCGGCGTTCTCGGGCTACGTCGGCTCGATCATGTCCCGCTCGACGATCGACGCCGAGACGTGGGACGACCTCGAGGAGGCGCTCATCCGCGCGGACGTCGGCATCGGCACGGCCCAGGACCTGCTCGAGTCCGTCCGCTCGACGGTCAAGGAGCGCGGCCTCACGACGCCCGACGAGCTCATCGAGGCCGTCAAGGAGGAGATGAAGGCCCGCCTGGCCGGTCCGGTCGACCTGGCGTTCGCCGACGCCCCGCCCACCGTGTGGCTCTTCGTCGGGGTGAACGGCGTCGGCAAGACCACCACGATCGGCAAGCTCGGCCGCCGGCTCGCCGACGAGGACAAGCGGGTCGTGATGGCGGCGGGCGACACGTTCCGGGCCGCCGCGGCCGAGCAGCTCTCGACGTGGGCCGAGCGCGCCGGCGCCGACATCGTCCGGGGCGCCGAGGGCGGCGATCCGAGCTCGATCATCTTCGACGCGATCGCATCGGCGTCGGCCAAGGGCGCGGACGTGGTGCTGGCCGACACCGCCGGCCGGCTCCACACGAAGAGCAACCTCATGGACGAGCTCGGCAAGGTGCGCCGCGTCGCGGACAAGGGCGACGGCACGGTGACGGAGGTGCTGCTCGTCCTCGACGCGACGACGGGCCAGAACGGCCTCCAGCAGGCGCGCCAGTTCACCGAGGCGACCGACGTGACCGGCGTCGTGCTCACCAAGCTCGACGGCTCGGCCAAGGGCGGCATCGTGTTCGCCATCCGCTCCGAGCTCGGCATCCCGATCAAGCTCGTCGGCCTCGGCGAGACCGCGGCCGACCTGGTCGACTTCGACGCCGACGAGTTCGTCGAGGCGCTGTTCTCCGCGTGAGCCCGCGGCCGGCCTACCGCCGGCCGGCGTAGCGGGCCGACCACCGTCCCGTGAGCGGACCGGTGACGAACAGCAGCGCCCAGGTCGCCCGGCCCCAGTTCGGGCTGATCAGCACCGTGACGGGGATCGACAGCAGGAACACGAGCGGCGTGTCGGCGAGGTCGATGAGCTGCGCCCGCAGCTCGCGCTCGGTCGGCTGGACGCGGTACAGGTGCTCGCGGAACGACACGACGACGAGCACCGTCGACAGGATCGACACCAGCGCGACGTTGCCGGCGTAGCAGACCGTCGCCACCGTGCCGTCGCCGCCGTCCTGGTACTCGCCGAGCCCCTCGGTGGTGAACGGCAGGAGGGCCACGAACGCCAGCATCGCCACGGCGCAGCCGACGAACCGCGAGCTCAGCGTGTCGAGCACGGCGACCAGCCGGTGGTTCGCCCACCAGTAGACCGAGATCACGAGGAACGACAGGGCGAACGACAGCAGCGACGGCCACTCGTCGCCGAGGAACCGCGACCAGCTCGCCCAGTCGGCGTCGCTCGGGTTCAGCGTGACCACGAGCAACGTCGCCGCGATGGCGAACGTGGCGTCGATGAACGCGAGCGACCGCCCGAACTCGACCTGGTCCCGGTCGAACCGCTTCGGCGGCCGGAACGGATCGGGGCGGGTCGCCACGTCGGTCAGTCGAGGTGGAGCAGCGGCGGCAGGTCCGACACCGCGTCGATGACGTGGTGCGCGCCGGCCGCCTGGAGGGTCGGGCGGTCGTGGGCACCGCTGAGCACGCCGGCGACGACGCCGGCGCCGGCGGAGAGGCCGGCGAGCACGTCGAAGGCGGTGTCGCCGACGGTGGCGACGGCCCGCACGTCGGTCGCGCCCAGGCGGAGCAGCGCGGTGAGGTTGAGGTCGGGGTAGGGGCGCCCCCGCCCGCCGACGTCGGCGGGGGAGAGGGCGAGCTCCACCAGCCCGTCCCAGCCCAGGGCGGCGAGGATGGCGTCCCGGGTGCGCGGCGCGAAGCCCGTGGTGAGCGCGACCCGCAGGCCCCGCTCCTGCAGCGCGGTGATCGTCTCGGCCGCGCCCGGCAGCGCCTCGCAGCGACCGTCGTCGACGAGGTCGGCGTAGGCGTCCTCGAACGCTGCGTTGGCGGAGCGGGCGAGCTCCTCGTCCCCCTCGAACAGCGCTCTGAACACCGTGAGCTTCGACTCGCCCATCGTGGCGAGGACGTGGTCCATCATCGCCGGGAACCGTTCGTGGTCCGGGGTGATGCCGAGCGTCCGCACGGCCTCGGTGAAGGCGGCCACGACCAGGCCGTCGTCGGCCACGGTCGTCCCGGCCATGTCCATCACCACGATCTCGGTCCTCATGCGCTCGCTGCCTCCGCGTCGTCGACGGTCCGCCGTCCCTCGAGCGGCACCGGGATCCCCATCTCCGCGAGCGCGGCCCCGATGGCGTCGACCGCGGCGGTGAGCACGTCGGGCGTGATCGCGCCGATGCAGCCGACGCGGAACGTCTCCTCGGTCGTGAGCTTCCCCGGGTAGAGGATGAAGCCGCGCGCCCGGACGAGTTCGTACAGCTCGTCGAAGGACCAGGCCGGGTGCTCGGGGGCGTGGAACGTGTGGATGATCGGCGTCCGCAGCGCCTCGTCGAGGTACTGGCGGAACCCGAGCGCGGCCATGCCGGCGCTGAGCGCGGCGCTGTTCGCCGAGTACCGCTCGTGGCGGGCCGGCCCACCGCCCTCCTCGTCGTACTGGACGAGCGCCTCGCGCAGCGCGGCGACGACGTGCGTCGGTGGGGTGTAGCGCCACTGGCCGGTGCGGTCCATGTACGTGCGCTGGTCGACGAGGTCGAGCGACAGCGAGTCGGAGTTGCCCGCACTCGCGACGAGCACCTCGGGGGGCAGCAGGACGAAGCCCATGCCGGGGAGGCCCTCGAGGCACTTCCCGGACGCCGCCACGACCGCGTCGACCGCCGGGTGGTCGACCGCGGCGTCGAGCACGCCGAACGAGCTCATGGCGTCGACGACGAGCCGGCGCCCGGCGGCGAGCGCCACGTCGGCCAGGGCGTGGACGGGGTTGAGGAGCCCGGTCGAGGTCTCGCAGTGCACGACCGCCACGTGCGTCGCCGCCGGGTACCGGTCGAGGACGGCAGCCAGCTCGGCGACCTCGGGCGCCCGGTCCCAGTCGCACTCGAGGACCACGACGGAGCGGCCGGCCTGCTCGGCCATCGTCGCGATGCGGCGGCCGTAGGCGCCGTTGACGACCACGACGACGGTGCCGCCGTGGGGGACCAGGGTCCGCACGGCGGCCTCGACGGCGAACGTCCCCGATCCCTGCAGCGGGACGCAGACCAGCTCGCGGGTCGCGCCCGAGGCGGCCAGCAGCCGGCGGCACACGTCGGCGGTGAGGTCGTTGAAGTCCCGGTCCCAGGAGCCGAGGTCCACGGTGGCCGCCCGGCGGGTGCGCTCGGTGGTGGTGAGCGGCCCCGGCGTCAGCAGGACGGGCGGGGCGGCACCTTCCGTTCCGGACACGGGCGACAGGGTAGACGCCGTCGGGGCGGCCGCTGCCACCCCGACGGCGTCCCATCGCCGCCGTCCGCGGACCGCTCAGCCGGCGGCGAGCCCGGCGAGGTACCGGTCGAGGCGGACGAAGCTCGAGGTCATGCCCTCGCGCGACTCGGCGGAGCGGAACATCGCCGGGACGTTCTCCTGGATCGACACCGAGCGCGTGCGCCCGTCGCCCATGTCCTCGAACCGCATCGTGGTCCGGAACTCGACGCCGGCCACGTCCTCGGCGAACGCCAGCTCGCGCGGAGGGTCGATCACGGTGAACCGGCCCCGAGACGGGTACTGCTCGCCCGACTGGTCGTCGACCATGATCGTCTCGAAGAGCCCGCCGATGCGCAGGTCGACGGTGATGTTCTCGAGCGGCGTCGTCGTGCCCTCGGGTCCCCAGAAGCCGGCGAGGTGCTCGGGCGTGGTGAGGCACTCGAAGAGCAGCTCCGGCGGTGCCTCGTAGACGCGGGTGAAGGTGATCGTCGCGAGGTCGGTGTCGGGGTCGACGACGGTCTCGATGTGGGTGCCGTTGATCTCGTGGGTCTCGGTGGTGGTCATGTCGGTGCCTTTCGTCCCCCGGTCGTCGCCGGGTGGTGTCGGTCGGTGGTGGTGCGGGTCAGCGCTCGGGTGGCCCGTCGGCGGCCGGTCCGTCCGGACCCCCCTCCGCCGCTGTGGCGGTGAGCGTCCGGAGGTGCTGGTCGAGCCGGTCGAAGCGGCCGGCCCAGGTGCGCCGGTGCTCCGCGATCCAGTCGACCGCGCCGTCGAGCGGTGCCGTCTCGAGCCGGCACGGCCGGTACTGGGCGTCCCGACCCCGGCTGATGAGCCCGGCGCGCTCCAGCACCTTCAGGTGCTTCGAGACCGCCTGGAGGCTCACGTCGAAGGGCTCGGCCAGCTCGTTGACCGTGGCCTCGCCCTTCGACAACCGGGCGAGGATCGCCCGCCGGATCGGGTCGGCCAGGGCGGCGAACGTGAGGCTGAGCTGGTCGTCGGCCACGTCGCACCTCCTCCGTCCGTCGATCCGTCTGCCGTGTCGGGTCCCTGATCGACCGCTGCGTCCTCCAAGGCATCGTCCCTCGGAGCATTCAACTCAACGGTTGATCAACTGACAGGTTGAATATGCACCCGCGTCGACACCACGTCAAGGGGGATGTCGGGAACGCCCGCTCAGGCGGGGGTGGCAGCGACCTTCTCGAGCACCCGGAGGAAGGTCTCGACCTCCTGGGCGCCGGGCACCAGCACGCGGTCGTCGATGACGACGGCCGGCACCCCGGTGATGTCGCGCGTCCGGGCACCGGACTCCTCGGTCCGGACCTCGTCGGCGAAGGCACCCGATGCGAGCACCTCGGCCGCGACGTCGCGGTCGAGCCCGGCGCCCTCGGCCAGGTCGGCGAGCACGTCGTGGTCCGAGACGTCGGCGCCGTCGGTGAAGTAGGCGTGGAAGATCCGCTCCACCAGGCGGTCCTGCGGGCTGCCCTCGCCGTCGTCGGGCTCGACGGTCGCAGCCCAGGCGACGAGCCGGTGGGCGTCGAAGGTGTTGACGCGCTGGGCGATGTCGAACCGGTAGTCGATGCCCTCGGGCCCGCCGAGCGAGACGAGCCGTCCGGTCATGGCGTCGAACGACCCGGCGCCGTACTTCTTCTCGAGCGCCGGTCGCAGCTCCTGCGGCTCGGGCGGCGCGCCCGGATCGAGCTCGAACGCCCGCCAGCGCACGGTGACCGGCTGGTCGGGGTGGGCCTCGGCGAAGCGGTCGAGGGCGGCGCCCAGGCGTCGGGAGCCCAGGTAGCACCAGGGGCAGACCATGTCGGACCAGATGTCGATGTGCACGACCCCTGCAACGCCGCGGGCGCCACGATGTTCCCCCTCGCCGTTCCCCCTCGCCCTCTGCCCGTCGCCATCGGTGCCGACCCGGGCGGCCCGCCCGAGGTCACGGTCCGGCGTTGCCGGCCGGTCGGGTGGGACCGGTAGCGTTGGCTCCCGATGTTCGAGTCACTGTCCGACCGCTTCGACGGCATCTTCACCCGGCTCCGCGGCAAGGGCCGCCTGTCCGAGGCCGACGTCGACGAGGTCCTCCGGGAGATCCGCCTCGCCCTGCTCGAGGCGGACGTCAACCTCACCGTGGTCCGGTCGATGCTGGCCCGCATCCGCGAGCGTGCGGTCGGCGAGGACCTGTCGCAGGCGCTGAACCCCGCGCTGCAGGTCAAGAAGATCGTCCTCGAGGAGCTCACCGAGACCCTCGGTGGCGAGACGCTCCGGATCACCTATGCGTCGAAGCCCCCCACGATCGTGCTGATGGCCGGCCTGCAGGGCTCCGGCAAGACGACCAACTCCGCCAAGCTCGCCCGCTGGTTCAAGGCGCAGGGCCGCAACCCGATCCTGGTCGGCGCCGACCTCCAGCGACCGGCTGCCGTCCAGCAGCTGCGCACCCTGGGCGCCCAGATCGACGTGCCGGTGTGGTCCGCCGAGGACGACGTCGTGGCCTCGGGCCAGGGCGACCCGGTCGCCGTCGCGCAGGGGGCGGTCGAGGAGGCCCGGCGCCGCGGCCGCGACGTGCTCATCGTCGACACCGCCGGCCGCCTCGCGATCGACGCCGAGATGATGGAGCAGGTCCGGCAGATCTCGGACTCGCTCGACCCCGACTACACGTTCCTCGTCGTCGACGCGATGACCGGCCAGGACGCCGTCACCGTCGCCGAGTCGTTCCACCAGACGCTCGAGCTCGACGCCGTCATCCTGACCAAGCTCGACGGCGACGCCCGCGGCGGCGCCGCGCTGTCGGTCAAGGAGGTGGTCGGCCGCCCGATCGCCTTCGCATCGACCGGCGAGAAGCTCGAGGACTTCGACCTCTTCCACCCCGACCGCCTCGCCGGCCGGATCCTGGGCGAGGGCGACCTCGCGACCCTGATCGAGAAGGCGGAGTCCGCCTTCGAGCAGGAGGAGGCCGAGGCCGCGGCCTCCAGGCTCCTCGACGGCACCTTCACGCTCGACGACTTCCTCGACCAGATGCAGGCCCTCAAGAAGATGGGTCCGCTCTCCGGCGTCATGTCGATGCTGCCCGGCGTGCCCAAGGAGGTGCGCGACGTCGAGATCGACGACCGCCAGATCGCCCACGTCGAGGCGATCATCAAGTCGATGACGCCCGCCGAGCGAGTCGAGCCCGACGTGATCGACGGCTCCCGCCGCACCCGCATCGCCAAGGGTTCGGGCACCTCGCCGACCGAGGTCACCCAGCTCATCACCCAGTTCAAGCAGATGCGCCAGATGATGAAGGAGATGGGCAAGACCCCTCGGCGCCGCAAGGGCAAGAAGGGCGGCGGCAAGAAGGCGAAGAAGGGCGGGCGCGTGACCGCCAAGGGGCCGGCGAAGGTCAACAGGGCCGCCTTCGCCCTGCCGACGCTCGAGGAGATGGAGTCCCAGCTGCCCAAGGGCGGCGGGTTCCCGAAGCTGTCCTGATCCCGCCGACGCCCCGGCGCCGGCCGGTCGGGCGGGGGAGCTTGCCTCCGCCGCTCCGGGCGACCATCATGGACGGCTGCCCTGCGACCGGGCCGCGCCGCGTGCTGCACGCACCCCGCGGAGCCGACCAGGACGACGCTCGCATCAGACGGTCCTGCTCCGGACAGGACCCAGACCACAACAAGAAGGACCAACCCGTGGCCGTTCGACTCCGCCTCATGCGGATGGGCAAGAAGAAGCAGCCCACCTACCGCATCGTCGCCGCCGACTCCCGTTCCCCGCGCGACGGCCGGTTCATCGAGGTCGTGGGCACCTACGACCCCCGGCGTGAGCCGTCCGCCGTCACCGTCGACAACGAGAAGGCCGTCGACTGGCTCCAGAAGGGCGCGCAGCCCTCGGAGCGGGTGCAGAAGCTGCTCCAGATCTCGGGCGCCTGGGACGAGTTCCAGTCCGCGAAGGCCAAGAAGTGACCGACGAGCAGGTCGACGCCGCGACCGACGAGGTCGAGGTCGAGGTGGAGCTCGACGAGGACGACGAGCCCCGTCCCGAGCACGCTGCGGCGGTGCTCGAGCACATCGCCAGGTCGCTCGTCGACGTCCCGGACGAGGTCCGCGTGGACATCGACGAGAAGGGCCGTCGCCCGCAGGTCAACCTGCGCGTCGCCGACGGCGACATGGGCCGCATCATCGGCAAGCGCGGCCGCATGGCGAACGCGATCCGCACGGTCACCCGCGCCGCCGCCGCCCACGACGGCGTCGAGGTCGACGTCGAGTTCCTCGACTGAGTCGGGGAGCGCTCGCACTGGACCCGGCACCCTGACCGAGGCCGGACCCCTCCTCGAGATCGGCCGCATCGCCAAGGCGCACGGGCTGAACGGCGAGGTCAACGTCGCGCTCGTCTCGAACCGGGACGAGCGCCTCGCCCCCGGCTCCGTGCTGAGCACCGACGCCGGCGACCTCGAGGTCGCGTCGTCGCGACGCCACGGCGACCGCTGGCTCGTGCGCTTCGCCGGCCACGACGACCGCACCGCCGCCGAGGCGCTCCGCGGGCTCGTGCTGCGCGCCGAGCCGCTCGACGACCCCGACGAGCTCTGGGTCCACGAGCTGGTCGGCTGCCGGGTCGTGAGCGCCGACGGCGTCGACCGGGGCGAGGTCACCGCGGTCCAGGAGAACCCCGCCGCTGACCTGCTCGTCCTCGACTCGGGTGCCCTCGTGCCCGTCGTGTTCGTCGTGGACGGCCCGGCCGACGGGGTGGTGCACGTCGAGGTGCCCGACGGCCTCTTCGAGCTCGGGTCCTGACGGCGGGACGCGCCGTGCGCATCGACGTCATCACGATCTTCCCGGCGATGGTGCGGGACTTCGCCGGGCAGAGCCTGCTGGGCAAGGCCCGGGAGCGGGGCCTGCTCGACGTGCGGGTCCACGACCTCCGCGACGCGACCACCGACGTGCACCGGACCGTCGACGACGCGCCGTTCGGCGGGGGCGCCGGCATGGTGCTGACGCCCGGCCCGGTGTTCGACACCGTCGAGCGCGAGCGGCCGCCCCGGCCGCTGTTCCTGCTCGGGCCCGGTGGCCGGACGCTCGACCAGCCCTTCGCCCGGGAGCTCGCCGCGCTGGACGGCTTCTCGCTGCTGTGCGGGCGCTACGAGGGCGTCGACGACCGCGTCCGGACGCACCTGGTCGACGGCGAGCTCTCGGTGGGCGACGTCGTGCTCGCCGGCGGCGAGGTGGCGGCGATGGTCGTGCTCGAGGCGGTCGGGAGGCTCGTGCCCGGCGTGATGGGCAACGACACCTCGGCGGACGAGGAGTCGTTCTCCGAGGGGTTGCTCGAGCACCCGCAGTACACCCGGCCGGCGGAGTTCCGCAGCTGGGAGGTGCCCGCCGTGCTGCGATCCGGTGACCACGGGCGCGTGGCGCGGTGGCGACGGGCCGCCGCGCTGGCCCGGACCCTCGAGCACCGGCCCGACCTGATCGAGGCGCGCGGGGGGATGACAGACGAGGAGCGCCGGCTCCTGGCAGAGTTCACCTCCGACCCGGACGGGTCGGGGGGATCGTGATGGGAGCAGGGGCAACGGTGGGACGACGACGCGTGATCGGGATCGCCGTGGTGGCGGCGGTCCTCGCAGTGGCGGGGGCGTGCTCGTCCTCCGACGACGAGGCGGGTGGCGCGCCGGACGAGGCGACGACCACGACGACGAGCGAACCGGCGACCTGCGAGCCCGAGGCCGTCGAGGTCGCGTCGGCGCCCGTGCCCGGCTCGACGAGCGACGTCGACGTCACCTCGTTCGACGGCACGACGATCCGGGCCCACTGGTTCCCGGTCGAGGGCGCGACCGGACCGAGCCCGACGGTCCTCATGGGGCCGGGCTGGGGGATGGCCGGCGACACCGACGTGGACGCCGTCGGCGTCCTCGGCGCGGTCAACATCGCGACCCTGCGCGGCGCCGGCTACAACGTCCTCACCTGGGACCCGCGCGGCTTCGGCGAGTCCGGCGGCTCGGCCCAGGTCGACTCCGCAGACTTCGAGGGCCGCGACGTGCAGCAGCTCCTGTCCTGGGTGGCGGCTCGACCCGAGGCGCAGCTCGACGCCACCGGCGACCCCGCCGTGGGCATGGTCGGCGGGTCCTACGGCGGCGGCATCCAGCTCGTCACCGCGGCGATCGACTGCCGCGTCGACGCGATCGTGCCGATCATCGCGTGGCACTCGCTCGGCACGTCGCTCTACAAGGACGACACCTACAAGCAGGGCTGGGCCCAGATCCTCAGCGCGGTGGCGTCGCGGGCGACCCTCGACCCCATCATCACGCAGGCCAACCAGCAGGGCCTGGTCAACGGCGTGCTCACCGACGAGCAGAAGGAGTGGTTCCTCGACCGCGGGCCGGCGGACGCGGTCGCCGGCATCGACGCGCCCACGATGGTCGTCGGCGGCACCGTCGACACGCTCTTCACGCTCGACGAGGACGTCACCAACTACCGGATGCTGCGCGACGCGGACACCCCGGTCTCGATGTACTGGTTCTGCGGCGGCCACGGCACCTGCCTGACCGAGAAGGGCGACCCGCAGCGGATGGTCGACCGCATGGTCCAGTGGCTCGACCGCTACGTGAAGCGCGACGAGTCGGTCGACACCGGGCCGCGCTTCGACTTCCTCGACCAGGACGGCGCCCGCTACGTCGGCGACGACTACCCGCTGCCCGCAGGCGAGCCGATCACGGCCGAGGGCTCCGGCACGCTCGAGCTCGCCGTCGGCGGTGGGTCCGGCCCCGCGACCGTCCCCGCCGGCAAGGAGGACGTCCTGTCGGGCGTCGCGGGCGACATCATCCCGTCGCCGGCCGCCCGCTCCGTCGAGGTGCCGATCCCGGTCGACCGCGAGGCGATGGTGCTCGGCGCCCCCGAGCTGACGCTGACGTACCGGGGGAGCGTCGCCGAGGGCGACCGGCCCACCCGCCTGTTCGCCCAGCTCGTCGACCGGACCAGCGGGCTGGTGGTCGGCAACCAGATCACCCCGATCCCGGTGACGCTCGACGGCCAGGAGCACGAGGTCGAGGTCCCGCTCGAGGTCGTGGCCCACAAGGTGACGCCGGAGTCGGACCTGGTGCTGCAGGTGGTGGCCACCACGACGCTGTACGGCGTGCCCCGCCTGGGCGGCACCGTGGACCTCACCACGATCGACGTCAGCCTGCCGACCGTCACCGGGTACCGCCCCGCCTGAGCGGCGGGGAGCGGGTCGGTTTCATCCGCCCGCTGCGAGCCACTATCATCGACCCGCTGTGCGCCAGGGTCGCGGGACGTGGTCCCACCCGGCCTCGCAACCGAACCCCTGCTCGTGCAACACCGCGGGCCCACGACGGCGCCCGCCAGGAGATCTCCCATGAAGACCACCGACGTCATCGACCAGGCCAGCCTCCGCACCGACATCCCCGACTTCGCCCCCGGCGACACGCTGAAGGTGCACGTGAAGGTCATCGAGGGCAACAAGGAGCGCGTGCAGGTGTTCCAGGGGGCCGTCATCGCCCGCCAGGGCGGGGGCCTGCAGGAGACCTTCACGGTCCGCAAGCTCTCGTACGGCGTCGGCGTCGAGCGGACGTTCCCGCTGCACTCGCCGATCATCGACAAGATCGAGGTCCACTCGCGGGGCGACGTGCGCCGGGCGAAGCTGTACTACGTGCGCGACCGCGTCGGGAAGGCCGCGAAGATCAAGGAGAAGCGCGACTGACGGTCGCGCCCCCGCACTTCCCCTGAGCGTCGCCGGCCCGTCCGGCGTGACGACCGCCGGTCCGCCGGCGAGGGGGACCATGTCGGACGAGCAGCCGCGACCGCGGCGCTACGACCACCGCCGGCTCGGCGAGTACGGCGAGGACCGCGCCCAGGCCTGGTACCTGGCGCGGGGCTACCTGCTCTACGACCGCAACTGGCGCTGCCCCGACGGCGAGCTCGACCTCGTGCTCGGGCTCGTCGACGGCGCGGCGCACACCGTCGTCTTCTGCGAGGTGAAGACGCGCTCGACGCACCGGTTCGGTTCGCCGTTCGAAGCGGTCGGTCGCGACAAGCAGCGGCGTCTCCGTCGGCTCGCGCTGCGGTGGCTCGACGCGCACGACGTGCGGGCGCGGCACCTGCGCTTCGACGTCGTCGCCGTGACGAGCGGCCGGGTCGAGGTGCTCGAGGACGCGTTCTAGCGGCGCCCGCCGGGGCGTCGGAGGGGCGTCAGCGCCGGGGCGCCCGCGTCAGCCGCCGCTCCCAGCAGCCCCGGTGCCAGTGGCGCCGGAGGTCGGGCGCGTCGCGGGGCACGGCCACGATGTGGCCGGTCCCGGGCGGGATGTCGCGGTTGCAGCCGGGGCAGACGTACCCCTTGGTCGCCTCGTACGGCTGGATGCGGCGCACCTCGCAGTCGGCGGTGGCGGTGTAGTCGCGCACGTCGGCTCCGTCGTCGCTCGGGTGGGGCGCGCTCAGCCGAGGAAGGCCCAGGCGAGCACGCCCAGCGCCACCAGGAGGGCCGCCCCGACGTACACGTAGTCCCAGCCGGACCGACGGTGCTGGTGGTGCGGGTTCATGCCCATGGACCGATCTTCGCGCCTCGGGGTCCCCGCGCTGTCATCGGGTCGGCCTCGCTCGATCCCGACCGGGGACCGGTCCCCGGTCGGGAGCGGGGTGGGGTGCGGCGCCGGACGCCTACGCTCCGGTGCACCGGCCGTCCGCGGTCGGGATCGCAGCTCACGGCTGCCGCCGGCTCCCGCCGACCGGGAGCGTCGCTCCGCTCCAGGAGGCCGCCGTGCTCGCCACCGCCCGATCCGCCACGCTGCTCGGCGTCCGCGGCCACCCCGTCCAGGTCGAGGCCCACGTGAGCGAGGGGCTCCCGGCGTTCACGATCGTGGGGCTGCCCGACACGTCGTGCCGGGAGTCGCGCGACCGCGTCCGCGCCGCGATGCTGTCGTCGCGGTTCGTCGTCAAGCAGGCGCGGGTCACGGTCAACCTCGCCCCGACGAACCTGCGCAAGGTCGGGGCCGGCCTCGACGTGGCGATGGCCCTGGCGCTGCTGGCGGCCACCGGCCAGATCGAGCCCACGGTGCTCGACGGCCACGCCTTCATCGGCGAGCTCGGGCTCGACGGGTCGCTCCGCGGGGTCGTCGGCATGCTCCCGCTCTGCGAGGCCGTGGGCGAGCTGCGCCCGGTCGTGCCGCACGCCGACGCGGCCGAGGCGTCGCTCGTCCGGCCCGACGTGCGCTGCGCCCGCACGCTGCGGGAGCTGGTGCTCGCCCTGCAGGGCGAGGAGCCCTGGCCCGACGCCGAGGCGCCGTCGCCGCCGGTCCGGTCCGACGACGTCCCCGACCTCGCCGACGTGCAGGGCCAGGTCGTGGCGCGCCGGGCGCTCGAGGTCGCGGCGGCGGGCGGCCACCACCTGCTCATGGTGGGGCCGCCCGGGGGCGGCAAGACGATGCTCGCCGAACGGCTGCCGGGGCTGCTGCCCGACCTGTCCGACGAGGCCGCGCTCGACGTGTCCCGGGTCCACTCGGCGGCGGGCGTGCTGCAGGACGCCCCCGCCCTGCTCCGGCGCCCGCCGCTGCGGGCCCCGCACCACACCGCGTCGCTCGTGGCGCTGGTCGGCGGTGGCTCGGCGGTGCTCCGGCCGGGGGAGATCTCGCTGGCGTCGGGCGGCGTGCTGTTCCTCGACGAGCTGGGCGAGTTCCCGGCCGCGCACCTCGACGCCCTGCGCCAGCCGCTCGAGTCGGGCGTGGTGCGGGTGGCCCGGGCCCACGTCGGCGCGACGTTGCCCGCACGGTTCCTGCTGGTCGGCGCGACGAACCCGTGCCCGTGCGGCGCCGGGCCCTTCGGCGCCTGCCGGTGCAGCGCGGCCCAGGTCCAGCGCTACCTGCGCCGGCTGTCCGGCCCGCTGCTCGACCGCTTCGACCTCGGGCTCTGGGTCGACCCGCCGCCCGCCTCCGAGGTGTTGGGGCAGCAGGCCCACGGCGAGCCGACCGCCGTGGTGCGGGCCCGGGTCGAGGCGGCACGGGAGCTCGCTCGTCGGCGCGGCGTGTCGTCCAACCGGCAGCTCCGGGGCGCCGCGCTCGAGCGGGCGGCACCGCTCGGCCCCGATGCGCTGTCGGTCCTGCGGGACCGGCTGGCGGCGGGGCGGTTGACGATGCGCGGCGCGCAGCGCGTGAGGGCCGTGGCGCTCACGCTCATGGACCTCGACGGCGTGAGCGGCCCGCTCGACGCCGAGCACGTCCACGTGGCGCTCTCGTTGCGCACCCACGCCGAGGCCCTGGGGGTCGCGGCATGAGCCCCTGGGAGGGTCGGGCATGAGGGAGATGGGCATGAGTGGGGAGCCGGTTCCGCACGAGGCGCACCTCGGGGCGCTGGCGTCGCTCGACCGCGTCGGCGGCGCCTCGCTCCGGGTGCTGCTCTCGCTCGGCCCACCGGCCGAGGTGTGGGACCGGGTCCGGCGCGGACGACTTCCCTCGTCGGTGCTCGACGCACTGCCACCGCCGACGCGGGCGGCGGTGCCCGGGTGGGCCCGGGCGGCGTCGACGTGCGACCCGGTCAGGTCGTGGGCCCGGTGGCGCGAGCGGGGGATCGGCGTGGTGTCGATCGGATCGCCCTCGTACCCGTCCTGCCTCCTCGACGACCCCGACCCGCCGGTCCTCCTGTTCCACCGCGGTGACCTCGACGTGCTGGCCGCACCGAGGGTGGCTGTGGTCGGCACCCGGCGGGCCACCGGCTACGGGCGTCGGGTCGCTCACGACCTCGGCCGCAACCTCGCCGCCGCGGGCGTGTGCGTCGTCTCGGGCCTGGCGCTCGGGATCGACGCCGCGGCGCACCACGGGGCGGTGGACGGGCGCGCCGGTCCGGCTGCGGTCGTCGGCGGTGGGGTCGACGCGCCGGGACCGGCGACGAACGCCGCCCTGGCCCGCGAGGTCGTCGATCGCGGCGTCGTCCTGTCGGAGGCGCCGCCGGGCACCCGCCCCGAGCCCTGGCGCTTCCCGGTGCGCAACCGCATCCTGGCCGGCCTGGCCCAGGTCGTCGTCGTGGTGGAGTCCGCCGAGCGGGGCGGCTCGATGCACACCGTCGAGCAGGCGCAACGTCGCGACCGCACCGTCCTGGCGGTGCCGGGCCCGGTCGAGAGCGCCGCGTCGGCCGGCACGAACGCGCTGCTGCGCGACGGTGCCGGTGTGTGTACGGGCGTCGACGACGTGCTGGTGGCGCTCGGCCTGTCCCGGGCCGGCTCGGTGCCTGCGCCCACCGAGGAGCGCCCCGACCCTGCGGGCGACGCGGGTGCGGTGCTCGGAGCGCTCGGCTTCACGCCGGTGCCGGTCGAGGCGCTGGCCCGGGACCTGGGCCTCGACCTGGCCCGGCTGTCGGTGGCGCTCGGGGAGCTGGAGGCGCTCGGGTGGGCGGAGCGCCGCGGTCCGTTCGTCGAGCGGATCGCGCGCCGGGGCACCGGGCCGGGTGAGCCGCCCTGAACCGGCCGGAGCGGGTCCGCGCCGTTCCGGCGGTCAGCCCGTAGGGTCGATCCGTCGACCGAGCGGGGTCGGCGCCGAGGTGCCCCGGGGAGGACTCACCCAACTCGGGAGTGCCATCACGGAGCGCGCTCGCTACGCTACGGAGAGCAGTCGTCGATGAGGTGAGGGCGAGAGCGTGCGGAACGGTTCGTGGGAGGTCGAGGAGTTCGTGGCCGCGGTGCCGCTGGCGCCGTCCACCCTCGCCGTCTACCGGCGTGACGTCCTGGCCTTCGTGGACTGGGCCGAGGCCGACGAGCTCCGCCCCGCGAGCCGCCCGGCCGACGTCGACCGCCGACCGCATCCGGCGCTACCTCGCCCGCCTCGCGGAGGCCCACCGGGCGCCCCGCACGATGGCGCGGACGATGGCCTCGCTGCGCCGCTACTTCGGCTGGTGCCTCCGCCGGGGTCTCACCACGGCGGATCCCACCGTCGGGGTCAGCGCCCCCGCCGGCGCGGCGCGCCTGCCCCGGGTGCTGCGGGCCGACGAGCTGCACCAGGTGCTCGACGAGCACCCCGCCGACGAGGACCCCGTGGTCGCGGCGCGCGACGACGCCGTCGTCGAGCTGCTCTACGGATCGGGCCTCCGGGTGTCGGAGCTGTGCGGGCTCGACGTCGACGACGTCGACCTGGCCCGCTCCCGGGCGACCGTGTGGGGCAAGGGCGCCAAGCAGCGGATCGTGCCGGTGAGCGACCCGGCCCGCACGGCGCTGGGCGCGTGGCTCGGGCCGTCCGGCGCCCGCACCCGCTGGCTCACCGAGGTCGCGACGGCGGTGCCGCTCGACGCCGACGCGGCCGCCCTGTTCCACAACCGCCGCGGCAAGCGGCTCGGCCCGCGCGACGTCCGCCGCATGCTCGACCGCCGCTCACCGGTGCCGACGCACCCGCACGCGCTGCGCCACACCTTCGCCACCCACCTGCTGGACGGGGGCGCCGACCTGAGGGTCGTGCAGGAGCTCCTGGGCCATGCCGACCTGGCGACGACGCAGGTCTACACCCACGTCAGCAAGGACCGACTCAGCCGAGTCTTCCGCGAGAGCCACCCGAGGGCCTGATGACCACGCGAACGAGGACCGAGGACACGCCGACCGACGTCGAGCTGGAGCGGTTGTGGGCCGCCTACAAGGACAAGGGCACCTCGCGGGCCCGGGAGGCCCTCATCGTCCACTACTCGCCGCTGGTCAAGTACGTCGCGAGCCGCCTGGCCGTCGGCCTCCCGCAGAACGTCGAGCAGTCCGACCTCGTGAGCTACGGGATGTTCGGGCTCATCGATGCGATCGACAAGTTCGAGCCCGAGCGGGGTTACAAGTTCGAGACCTACGCCATCAGCCGCATCAAGGGCTCGATCCTCGACGAGCTCCGCTCGATCGACTGGGTGCCGCGCTCGGTGCGCTCGAAGGTCCGCCAGATCGAGCGCGCGTACGCCAAGCTCGAGGCGAAGCACCACCGGGCGCCGTCGGACGAGGAGCTGGCCGGTGAGCTGCGCTGGACCGACGACCAGCTGCAGACGGCGCTCAACCAGATCTCGAACGTCGGCCTGGCCGCGCTCGACGAGATCCTGACCGGCTCGGGGGAGCGGGGCGAGGCGATCACGCTCGGCGACACCATCGCCGACCGGTCGTCGCACGGCCCGATGGGCGCCTTCGAGGTCGCCGAGACCCGCCAGCTGCTGGCGCAGGCGGTCAACGGCCTGCCCGAGCGGGAGAAGATCGTGCTCACGCTCTACTACTACGAGAGCCTCACGCTGCAGGAGATCGGCCGGGTGCTCGGCGTGACCGAGTCCCGGGTGTGCCAGATCCACACCAAGGCGGTGCTGCACCTGCGCAGCCGGTTCAACAGCATGGACCGCATCCCGGGCTGACCCGGGCCGCACCGGATCACCTCGCTTCCCCTCCCGCCCGGCCTCGACCCGGGCCGAGCCAGGGAGGCGCCCGTGCGCACCGTCCTCGTCGCCGTCGCGCTGGCGGCGGCCGCCGCCGTCGCGCTGTCGACCACCACCTCGCCGGGCAGGGGCCCCGGCTTGGCCGACGGTCCCACCCGCACCGCCCCGGTCGGTGCGACCACCGCCGTGGCGACCGGGCCCTACGCGCCGCCGGTCGACGCCCCGGTCAGCGATCCCTTCCGCCCGCCGTCCACGCCCTACGGGCCGGGCAACCGCGGTCTCGAGTACGCCACGGTCCCCGGCGCGACGGCCCGGGCCATCGGCGCCGGGACGGTCACGTTCGCCGGGCGGGTCGCCGGGCGCGGCGTGGTCACCGTCGAGCACCCGGACGGCCTCCGGTCGTCGCTGACGGGGCTGGTCGAGGTCCGCGTGGCCGCGGGCGACCGGGTCGCGCTCGGCGACGTCCTCGGCACGACCGCGGCGGTGCTGCACCTGGGGGTGCGGCGGGGCGACGTGTACCAGGACCCGGCCGCGCTGTTCGTCGGCGGCCCGCCGCGCCACGCCGTGCTCGTGCCGGTGCCACGCTGAGCCGACCGGTCCCGACCGGCATCGGCAGGCCCGCAGCCGCGGCCGGCGCGTCCGCGCCGCTGGCCCCGCGGCCTGCGATGGTGGGCCCTTCGGGCCGCGACTACACTCTTCCGTCGGCCCGGAACCGGGCCGTGCAGACCAACCATCCTCGCCCGGGCGCCCTCTTCGGTCGCCGTGGCCGCCCCGTGCGGTCCGGTGTCGCACCCGGGTCTCGTCGAACCGAAGGGAAGGAGACCCACGTGTCCGCTGTCGTCACCATGAAGCAGCTGCTCGAGGCCGGAGTGCACTTCGGCCACCAGACCCGCCGCTGGAACCCCAAGATGAAGCGCTTCATCCACGGGGAGCGCGGGGGGATCTACCTGATCGACCTCCACCAGACGCTGTCGGGGATCGAGAAGTCGTACCTCTTCGTGCGGGACCTGGTCGCCGACGGCGGCACCGTCCTGTTCATCGGCACGAAGAAGCAGGCCCAGGACTCGATCCAGGGCTACGCCGAGAAGTGCGGCATGCCCTACATCAACCAGCGCTGGCTGGGCGGCATGCTCACCAACTTCGAGACGATCTCGAAGCGCGTCGGCAAGATGAAGGAGTACCAGCGCATGCGGGACTCCGGTGAGTTCGACGCCATGCCCAAGAAGGAAGCGCTGCTGCTCACCCGCGAGCTGGACAAGCTCGAGCGCAACCTCAACGGCATCCGCGACCTGGAGCGCCTCCCCGACGCGGTGTTCATCCTGGACACCAAGAAGGAGGACATCGCGGTCACCGAGGCGAACAAGCTCGGCATCCCCGTCGTGGCCGTCGTCGACACCAACTGCGACCCCGACATCATCCAGTACGTCATCCCCGGCAACGACGACGCCATCCGCTCGGGCAACCTGCTGACCCGGGTGATCGCGGACGCCGTGGTCGAGGGCCGGCTCATGCGGTCGAAGAAGCACCCCGAGACCGCGCCGCGCGAGCGCTCCGTCGAAGAGCAGGCCGAGAAGGCCGCCGAGCAGGCCCGCGCCCAGGCGGAGGCCCGCCAGGCTGCGGCCGAGCGCGAGGCCCGGGTGCTCGCCGCCCGCAACGCCCCCGAGGACGAGGGCTCGGTGCTGAAGGAGGGCTCGGCCGACTCCGACGTCGCCGCTGCCGCCCCCACCGCCAACGAGGTGGCCGCCGAGGAGCTGGCCGCAGACGGGACGCCGTCCGAGGCGTCGCCCGTCACCCCCCACACCGAGGAGCACTGATGGCAGACATCACCGCAGCAGACGTCAAGTCCCTCCGTGACGCCACCGGCGCCGGGATGATGGACGCGAAGAAGGCGCTGGTGGAGGCCGACGGCGATCGTCAGAAGGCGGCGCAGATCCTGCGCCAGAAGGGCCTCAGCAAGGTCGCCACGCTCGAGGACCGGGAGAACAACCAGGGTGCCGTGGCCATCGCCACCGCGGGCAACGCCGCGTCGCTGGTCGAGCTCAAGTCCGAGACCGACTTCTCCGCCAAGGCCGACGACTTCGTGGCGCTCACGCAGCGCCTGGCCGACGCGGTCCTCGCCGACGGCGAGGGTGCGGTCGAGGGCCTCAAGGACGACCTCGACAGCCTGAAGATCTCCAAGCGCGAGAACATCGAGCTCGGCAAGGTCGTCCGCTTCGAGGCGGCCGACGGCAACGTGCTCGACGCCTACGTGCACATCCAGGACGGCCGCGGCACCAACGCCGTGCTGCTCGAGGTCGAGGGCGCGGACATCGAGACCGCGCACGAGATCGCGCTGCACATCGCCTTCGCCAAGCCGTCGGCGCTCGCGCGCGACGAGATCGACCCCGGCCTCGTCGAGACCGCCCGCAGCGGCTTCGAGGAGCTGACGATCAAGGAGGGCAAGCCCGAGCAGGCCGTGCCCAAGATCGTCGAGGGCCGCATGAACTCCTGGTACGGCGAGCGGGTCCTGCCCGAGCAGGGCATGTTCGGCGACAAGGAGACGGTCCAGCAGCGGCTCGGCGACGGGCGCATCGTGCGCTTCGCCCAGGCCGTCATCGGGGACTGAACGTGGCGGAGCCTCGCTGGGGACGCGTGCTGATCAAGCTCTCCGGCGAGGCGTTCGCCGGCGAGGCCGGCTTCGGCATCGACGGCGAGGTGGTCTCGTCGATCGCAGCCGAGATCGCGGACGTGAAGCAGCGCTTCGACGTCGACGTCGCGGTCGTCGTGGGCGGCGGCAACATCTGGCGCGGCATGACCGGCGAGGGCGCGGGCATGGACCGCGCCCAGGCCGACTACATGGGCATGCTGGCCACGATCATCAACGGCCTGGCGCTCCAGGAGACCCTGGAGCGCCTGGGTCAGCCCACCCGGGTGCAGACGGCCATCCAGATGGCGCAGGTGGCCGAGCCCTACATCCGCCGCCGGGCGATCCGCCACCTCGAGAAGGGCCGCGTGGTCATCTTCGTCGGCGGCACCGGCAACCCGTTCATGACGACCGACACCACCGCGGCGCTGCGGGCGGTCGAGATCGACGCCGGCGCGATCCTCATGGGCAAGAACGGCACCGACGGCGTCTACTCCGCCGATCCCCGCGTCGATCCCGACGCCGAGTTCCTGCCCGAGGTCAGCTACATCGACGTGCTGAACCGCGGCCTCAAGGTCATGGACTCGACGGCCATCTCGCTGTGCATGGACAACGCGCTGCCGATCTGCGTGTTCGACCTGATGGGCCGGAACCTCGCCGCCATCCTCGAGGGCGACACGGTGGGGACGCTCGTCTCCTGACCGTCGCCGAGCGACGCGCCGTGCACCCCGGGGGTGCACGGGTGTCTCACCCTCAGGGGTCGGTTGTGGGAGGCTGGCCCGGTGAGCGACGAGTTGATCGAGGCGGTGCTGGAGGATGCGGGCGAGCACATGGACCGGGCGGTCGCGCACGCCCGCCAGGAGTTCGCCGGGGTGCGGACCGGGCGGGCGAACCCCGGTCTGGTCGAGAAGCTGCCGGTCGACTACTACGGCGCCTCGACCCCGCTGCAGCAGCTGGCGAGCTTCTCGGTGCCCGATGCCCGGATGCTCGTGATCACGCCGTTCGACAAGGGCGCGATGGCCGGCATCGAGCGGGCGATCCAGGACTCGCAGCTCGGGCTGAACCCGTCGAACGACGGCGTGGCCATCCGCCTGGCGTTCCCGCCGCTCACCGAGGAGCGCCGCAAGGAGTACGTGCGCCTCGTCAGGACGAAGGCGGAGGACGGTCGCAACGCCGTCCGGGGCGCCCGGCGCGACGCCCGCAAGGACCTGGACGCGCTCGAGAAGGACGGCGACATCTCGGCCGACGACCTGCGGAGGGCCGAGGGTGAGCTGGACAAGCTCACCAAGCGGCACGAGGCCGCCATCGACGAGGCGCTCGAGGCGAAGACCCGCGAGCTCCTCGAGGGTTGAGCCCCGGCAGAGGACTTGGGTAGGAGGACTGCGATGACGGACCACGACGATCCCGGTCGGGTGGAGGAGCCGCGCTCCGAGGGCGTGCGCATCATCGGCGCCCAGGAGGCGGCCGAGGCCGCCGGCCGGCCCGACGTCGCCCGCCGCCGGCGGCGTGGCGAGAAGCGCTACGGCGACCGGCCCGACCAGCCGGAGCCCGACGAGGCCCTGCCGACGGTGCGGATCTCGACCAGCGACGAGGGCGACGACCCGGCGGATCGCTTCGGCGAGGTGCCGGTGGTGCGCCCCCGCTCCGACGAGCCGCGCTGGGCCGACGACGAGCCCGGCACCCGCGGCTACGGCCACGCCCGCGCCCTGCCGGCCGAGGACGAGTACGAGCTCGAGCCGGCCGACGAGCCCGACCCCTACGCGCCGGCCGACGAGGTGCCCGACTGGGGCACCGAGCAGCCCGGCGCGGAGGACCCGTTCGCCGCCCCCGACGACTCGTTCGTGCTGCCCCACTGGACCGAACCGCCCACCGGGCAGGTCCCCAAGGTCGTCATCGGCGACGACGTCGTCGAGGACGAGCCGACCGGCAGCTTCGGCTCGGCGCCGCGCTGGCGTGACGAGGGCGAGCGCCACGTCGAGACCGACTTCGACGACCTCCTCGACGACGCGCCGCGCCTCGGCGCCCTCGGGGGCGGCGACGACCCGCTCGACGATCCCGAGGACGACTTCTTCTTCGACTCCGAGGCGGATCGCGACCCCATCGAGGCGTTCGCCCCCGACGACGACGTCATGGCGATCGACGAGCGCCGCTCGACGCGCCGGACGCGCACGCGGACCCGCCCACCGGCGCAGGAGGAGGAGGACGACGGGTACTACGGCGGCCCGCCCTCCGACGACGGCGGTGTGGGCGGCGACCGCAACCTCGTCACGGCGATCGCCGTCGGCGTCGTGCTCGTCGCCGTCGGCCTGCTGTGCTTCAAGCTCGGCGGCCTCGCGACGACCGTGCTCGCGTGCCTCGTCGTCGGCGCCGCCGCGTTCGAGTACTTCGGCACGGTCGAGACCCGTGGCTTCCAGCCCGCCGGGCTGCTCGGCCTCGTGTCCACGGTCGGCCTGATGATCGCCACGTACACGTCGGGTCTCGACGCGTACCCGATCGTGCTCACGCTGACGGTCGTGCTGGGTCTGCTCTGGTACCTGTGGGTGCAACCGGGGGAGCACTCGGTGCGCAACCTCGGCGTGACCCTCCTCGGCGTGATGTGGATCGGGTTCCTGGGGTCGTTCGCGACGCTGTTCCTGGGTCTCGGCAAGGTCCTCGAGGACGCCGGGGCGTCGTCGAACATCGGCATCGGCGTGATCATCGCCGCCGTGATCGTGGCCGTGAGCCACGACATCGGCGCCTACTTCATCGGTCGCTACTTCGGACGGACGCCGCTGTCGGCCGCCAGCCCGAACAAGACGCTCGAGGGCACCGCCGGCGGCGTCATCGTGGCGGTGGTCGTCACCGTCGTCGTCGTGGGCTTCTTCGGCATCGCCCCGATCGGCGGCGACATCTTCCGCGTGTTCGTCTTCGCCCTGCTGTGCGCGGTGGTGGCGCCGATCGGCGACCTCTGCGAGTCGTTCGTGAAGCGGGACCTCGGGATCAAGGACTTCGGCACGATCCTGCCGGGCCACGGCGGCGTCATGGACCGCTTCGACGCCCTGCTGTTCGTGCTGCCGACCGCCTACTTCGTCACGCTGCTGTTCGACATCTGGGGCTGACCGCCCCCTGCGGCGATGCCGGACGCCTGAGGGGACTGCCGGGCGCCCCACCGCCGCACGGCGATCGGCGTCCACCCGTCGGTACGATGACCACCGCATGACCTCCGTCGCCCTGCTGGGCTCCACGGGCTCCATCGGGACCCAGACGCTCGACGTCGTGGCCGCCGAGCCGGACCGGTTCCGCATCGTGTCCCTGGCCGCGGGGTCCGACGTGGTGGCGCTCGCCGAGCAGGCCCGACGGGTGCGGCCCGAGCTCGTCGTCGTCGCCGACGCGTCCCGCGCCGCCGAGCTGCGCGAGCTGGTGCCCGCCGACATCGAGGTCGATGGCGGTCCCGACGCCATGGCCGCCGCGGCGGCGACCGCGGACGTCACCGTCAACGCGGTCGTCGGGTTCGCCGGGCTCCCGGTCACCATGGCCGCGTTGCAGGCGGGCAAGCGCCTCGCGCTGGCTAACAAGGAGTCGCTGATCGCCGCGGGCCCGGTGGTGCGGACGGTGCGCGACACGCCCGGCGCCGAGATCGTGCCGGTCGACAGCGAGCACTGCGCGGTCCACCAGTGCCTGCGGGCGGGGGAGGGCACCCGGCGCCTCGCCCGGATCGTGCTCACCGCCTCGGGCGGCCCGTTCCGCGGTCGCACCGCCGAGGACCTGGCCGGCGTCACCCGCGAGGAGGCGCTGGCCCACCCCACGTGGAGCATGGGCCCGAAGATCACGGTCGACTCGTCGACGCTCATGAACAAGGGCCTCGAGGTGATCGAGGCGCACGAGCTGTTCGACGTCGACTACGACCACATCGACGTCGTCGTCCACCCGCAGTCGATCGTCCACTCGATGGCGGAGTTCACCGACGGCGCCACGATCGCCCAGCTGTCGATGCCCGACATGCGCCTGCCGATCGGCTACGCCCTGGCCTACCCGGACCGCATCGGGACGCCGTTCGGCGGCATGGACCTCACCCGGTCCTTCGAGCTGACGTTCGAGCCGCCCGACCGTGGGACCTTCCGGTGCCTGGCGCTGGCCGAGCGCGCCGGCCGCGAGGGCGCCACCGCCCCGGCGTGGATGTCGGCCGCCAACGAGGTCGCGGTCGACGCGTTCCTCGACGGCCGGGTGGCCTGGAGCGGCATCGCCGACCTGGTCGAGCGGGCGCTCGACCGCTGGGACGGCAGCGCCGCCGACTCGCTCGACGCCGTGCTCGCGGCCGACGCCGCGGCCCGGGCGCTGACCACGGAGCTGCTCGACCGGGAGGTGGCGGCGTGACCATCCAGGACCCCCGCCACGACGAGGGCGCCGGCACCCCGACCGATCCGACGGATCCGGCCGCGCCGTCCCCCTCGACCGGCGCGTCCCCCGGCACCGAGCCCGGCCACACCGGCGCCATGCTCGCCCAGGAGGAGGCCGAGATGGCCGGCGTCATGGGCACGCCGCTGTCGCGGGCGCTCCGCCTCGGCGCGCTGGTCGCGCTGCTGGCCGGCCTCGGGATCTGGCGGGGCCTGCCGATCGTCATCGTGATCCTGGCGATCGTCGTGATCATCTTCCTGCACGAGCTGGGGCACTACATCGCCGCCAAGTGGTCGGGCATGAAGGTCACGGAGTTCTTCATCGGCTTCGGCCCGCGCATCTGGTCGTTCCGCCGTGGCGAGACCGAGTACGGCATCAAGGCGATCCCCGCCGGCGCGTACGTGAAGATCCCCGGCATGACCGCCATGGAGGAGGTCGATCCAGGCGACGAGGCCCGGACGTACCGCCAGGCGCCGTTCCACAATCGCCTCGCCGTCGCCGTCGCCGGCTCGAGCATGCACTTCGCCATCGCGTTCGTCCTGCTCGTCGTGCAGTTCGCGTTCATCGGCCACCCCGACGGCGACCGATGGCAGATCGGCAGCATCTCCCCGGGCAGCGCCGCCGAGGCGGCAGGCCTGAAGGAGGGCGACGAGCTCGTCCGCTTCGACGGGCAGCAGATCGACACCTACGACGACTTCCGCTCGCTCATCGCCAAGGAGGAGCCGGGCACCGTCGACGTCGTCATCCGCCGCGACGGCCAGGAGCAGACGGTGCCGGTGACGCTGTCCCAGCGGACCCGGGTGATCGGCACCATCGGCGAGGACCTCGAGCTCGTCGACAACGGCTCCGAGCTCGTGGTCGGCGCCGTGCGGTCGAACGGCCAGGTCGACGGCGCCGGTCTCGTGGCCGGAGAGCAGGTCGTCGCGATCAACGGCACCGCGGTCCCGACGTCGGCCGACGTGTCCGGCGCCGTGGCGTCCGGCGACGCGCTGGACGAGGGCACCTTCACCGTCACGACGGTCGACGACGCCGGTGCCCGCTCCGAGCACAGCGTCGACCTCGGCAAGGCGGTGGACACCACGCCGCCCGCCGCGTTCCTCGGCGTCGGCCAGCAGTCCGTGCTGATCACCGACTCGCTGCCGACGGCGGTCGGGTCGTCGGTCACCGAGTTCGGCCGGTACATCGGCACGACCGTCGCCGGGACCGCCAAGGTGCTGTGGCCGCCGAACATCGTCGACTTCCTGGCCTCGACCGCCACCGGGTCCGAGCCGCAGGACACCGTCGACACGCCCACGCCGGCGGCCCAGTCGGGCAGCTCGGCCAGCGCGGAGCGGCCGGTGTCGATCTTCGGGATCGTGCTGTTCGGCTCGGAGCTGACGGCCGAGAGCTGGAGCAACATCGTCGGCCTGCTGATCGGCCTCAACATCATGCTCGGCGTGCTGAACCTCATCCCGCTGCTGCCGTTCGACGGCGGCCACGTGGCGATCGCGGTCTACGAGAAGGCCCAGGAGATGCGCCGCCGCCAGACCCGCCGATACCTGTCCGACGTCACGAACATGGTGAGGGTCGCCTATCCGGTGATCATGGTGCTGGGGCTGCTGTTCATCGCCGCCACGTACCTGGACCTCACCAAGGGCGTCTCCATCTGATCGGGCGACCGCCCGTAGGCTGAGACACGTGGACGCCGGAGCCGTCACCTTCCCCCGTCGGAGCACCCGACAGATCGAGGTCGGATCCGTCGCGGTCGGAGGCGGCGCGCCCATCTCGATCCAGTCGATGACGACGACCCGCACGGCGGACGTCGACGGCACCCTGCAGCAGATCTACGCGCTGGCCGCGGCCGGCTGCGACATCGTGCGCTGCACCTGCAACGAGATGGCGGCGGCCGAGGGGCTCGCCCGCATGGTGCCCCGCAGCCCGGTGCCGATCGTCGCCGACATCCACCACCAGTACAAGATGGCGCTCGCCGCGCTCGAGGCCGGGGTCCACGGGCTCCGCCTCAACCCCGGCAACATCCGCAAGCCCGAGCACATCAAGGCGGTCGCCTCCGAGGCGCGCGACCGCGGCGTGCCGATCCGCATCGGCGTGAACGGCGGCTCGCTCGACCCGGCGCTCTACGCCAAGTACGGCGGCCGGGTGACGCCCGAGGCCATGGTCGAGTCCGCGCTCCAGGAGATCGCGTACTTCGACGAGGTCGGCTTCGACCTCATCAAGATCTCGGTGAAGGCGTCGAACGTCCCGCTGATGATCGAGGCCTACCGCCAGCTCGCCGACGCGACCGACCACCCGCTGCACCTCGGCGTCACCGAAGCCGGTCCGCTGCCGGGCGGGCTGATCAAGGCGACCGCCGGGATCGGCACGCTGCTCGCCGAGGGCATCGGCGACACGATCCGCTACTCGCTCACCGCCGACCCCGTCGAGGAGGCGAGGGCCGGTCGTGCGCTGCTCGAGGCCTACGGGCTCCGCGAGCGCAAGAACGTCGACCTCATCGCCTGCCCGAGCTGCGGGCGCGCGGAGATCGACGTGATCAAGGTGGCCGAGGAGGCCCGCGACGCCCTCGCCGACAAGCAGCTGCCGCTGCAGGTCGCGGTGATGGGCTGCGTGGTGAACGGGCCCGGCGAGGCGCGCGACGCCGACATCGGCATCGCCGCCGGGCGCCACCGCGGGCACCTGTTCGTGAAGGGGACCAACGTCGCCGTCGTCCCCGAGGGCGAGATGGTCGACACGCTGGTCGAGTGGGCGGAGTTCATCGCCGAGCACGGCACCGAGGCCGCGCTGGCCCGCGTCGACGTCGAGAAGGCTCGCCGTGAGGCCGAGAAGGACCGGGCCGCCCTGCTCGACGAGCAGGGCGCCGACGCCAACGCCTCTGAGCAGCGCGTCGACCTGATCCACAAGCGCTTCGACTGACCCGGCCACCGGCGCCGACGCCGGTCGACTGACCTGGCCCGCCGCCCCCCGCCGAACTTGTACGCCACACGCCACATGCGTGACTCGGGCGTACAAGTCCACCGATCGCCGGCGATCTCGTACGCCACGCGCCACATGCGTGACCCGGGCGTACAAGTTCGATGGGCGACATCGGGCGTACAAGGTCGAGTCCCGGGCATACACCGTTCGATGGGTGACCTGGGCGTACAAGTTCGATCGGCGACCCGGGGGCGCGGTCAGTCGGACATGGCGGCGAGCTCGTCGACGAGCTCGGCGAAGCGCGCCGGGGCCTCCTGCATCGTCTGGTGGCCGACGCCGGGCAGCACGTGCATGACCGATCCGGGCATCGCCGAGGCGAGCACCTTGGCCTGGCTGACCGGCGTCAGCAGGTCGGCGGAGCCCACCACCACCATCGCCGGCACCTTCACGTGCCGGAGGTCCTTGCGGACGTCGTGGTCGACGATCGCCCGGCCCGCCGCGACGAGGTGGTCGTGGTCCATCTCGGCGAGCATCCCGCGCACGTCCTCGACCGCCTTGGCGCTCGGCTCCCGTCCGAACGCGGTGCGAACCATGAGCAGCGACGCGTTCGTGTCGGGCCAGGCGTAGCGGACCCGGGGTCGGCTCGTCCCGGCGTAGGCGGCCCGGCGCACGATCTCCTGCGCCCGGGTGCTGCCCTCGAGCAGGGCCGGCAGCACGAGGGTGGCGGCGTTGGTGTCCAGGAACATCAGGCCGCCGCACCGCTCGACCATGAGGTCCTCGTGGCGGGCGCAGAACCGCCCGAGCGCCATGCCGCCCATGCTGTGGCCGACGACGACGGCGTCGCGGAGGTCGAGCTGCTCGAGCACGGCGGCGACGTCGTCGGCGACGGCCTCGAGCGTGATGCCGTCGCGGCCGACGGTCGACCGGCCGTGGCCCCGCATGTCCCAGGCGATCACGCGGTAGCGGTCGGAGAGGGTGTTGAACTGCGCCCCCCACACCCACCACTGCAGGGTGACGCCGTGCAGGAGCAGGAGCGGCCGGCCCTCGCCGCGCTCGGCCAGGTGGATCTCCGCGCCGTCGGCCGACGTCACCGTGCGGTGGGTCACGTCGTCGGGCGGCGGCAGCAGCGCGTCGGTGTCGGGGTGCGCCGTCTCGCGGATGCGTCGGCCGGCGAACCCGAGCCCGGCGATGCCGCCGATCGCGACCAGGCCGGCTCCGAGGGCGATCGCGCCGGCGACCTTGAGCGGTGATCGAGCCATCGCCCGAGCGTAGGGCGACCGGCCGGCCGGAAAGGGGCCGCGTCCGCTGCGGTGGGCCACCGGTAGGCTCCGCCGCCATGGCTGCAGCGAAGCAGGGACGGCAGAAGGCGCCGGTGTTGACGCCCCGGGACGAGGACTTCCCCCGGTGGTACCAGGACGTGCTCAACAAGGCGGAGCTGGCCGACAACGGGCCCGTGCGCGGGACCATGGTCATCCGGCCCTACGCCTACGCGATCTGGGAGCGGATGGTCGACGAGGTCGACGCCCGCATCAAGGCGGCCGGCGCCGAGAACGCCTACTTCCCGCTGTTCATCCCCGAGTCGTACCTGCAGCGCGAGGCCGAGCACGTCGAGGGCTTCAGCCCCGAGCTGGCGGTCGTGACGATCGGCGGCGGCAAGGAGCTCGAGGAGCCGGTCGTGGTCCGGCCCACGTCCGAGACCGTCATCGGCGAGTTCATGGCGAAGTGGATCCAGTCCTACCGCGACCTGCCGCTGCTCCTGAACCAGTGGGCCAACGTCGTGCGCTGGGAGCTGCGGCCCCGCACGTTCCTGCGCACGAGCGAGTTCCTCTGGCAGGAGGGCCACACCGCCCATGCGACCGAGGACGACGCCCGCGACTACGCCCGCTACATCCTCTCCGACGTCTACAAGGACTTCATGGTCGAGGTCCTGGCCATCCCCGTGATCACCGGCGTCAAGATCCCCGAGGAGCGCTTCGCCGGCGCCACCAACACCCTCACGTGCGAGGCGATGATGGGCGACGGCAAGGCCCTGCAGATGGGGACCAGCCACGAGCTCGGCCAGAACTTCGCCCGGGCGTTCGACATCGACTACCTCGACGAGTCGGGGACGCAGCAGCTGTGCTGGACGACCTCGTGGGGCACGTCCACCCGGATGATGGGCGGGCTGATCATGGCCCACGGCGACGACGACGGCCTGCGCGTCCCGCCCCGGCTCGCCGCCGTGCAGGCGGTGGTGCTCGTCGTCCGCGACGAGGACGGCGGCGTCGCCGACGCGGCGCGCGACCTCATCGGGCAGCTCACCGCCGCCGGGGTGCGGGCCAAGCTCGACGACCGCGTGAGCACGCCGTTCGGGCGCCGCGCCACCGACTGGGAGCTCAAGGGCGTGCCCGTCCGCATCGAGGTCGGCCCCCGCGACCTGGCCGAGGGCCAGGTCGTGGTCGTCCGGCGGGACCAGCCCGGCAAGGTGCCGGTGCCCATCGCCGAGCTCCCGACCCGGGTGCCCGAGCTCCTGACGTCGATCCAGCAGGACCTGCACGACCAGGCGCTGGCCCTGCGGGAGTCGCGGACCGTCGACGTGGCCACGGTCGCCGAGGCGGTCGAGGCCGCCGCCACGGGGTTCGCCCGGATCCCGTGGGCGGCGCTGGCCGACGGCGGGGTGGCCACCCTGGCGGCCGACGCCGTCACCGTGCGCTGCCTGGTCACCGCCGACGGCGGCGTCCCGCGCTCGGTCGACGACCCCGATCTGGTCGCCGTCGTCGCCCGGGCCTACTGACCCGGCCGAGCTCGCCGCCCGGGCCGCGACCGGGCCCGATCCGCGAGCCGGGTCCGGACCCGATCCGCGGGCCGGGCCCGGACCCGATCCGCGGGCCGGGTCCGCCACCCGCTATGATCGCCGTGTCCGGATTCCGGGAGGCGTGGGCGTTGCCCACGCCTTTTGCATGATCCGGACGCCGGGACCAGCCCGGTGCGAGGTGACGATCGAGCGACGCAGGAGGTGCACGGTGACCACGACGGCTGATCGGCTCGCGCGCCTCGTCGCGCCAGTGGCCGACGAGCTGGCCGTCGCCGTGTACGACATCGAGGACGTCAGCGGGACCCTGCGGGTGCTGCTGGACCGCCCCGGTGGCGTCGACGTGGACACGCTCTCCGACGCCTCCCGTCGCATCTCCCGCTCGATGGACGAGGACGGTTCGTTCGCCTCGGCGTCGCTGCTCGAGGTGTCGAGCCCGGGCCTCGAGCGCAAGCTCCGGACGCCCGAGCACCTGCAGGGCGCCGTGGGCGAGCAGGTCAAGGTCAAGCTCCGACCCGGGGTCGACGGCGACCGGCGGCTCGAGGGCACGCTGAGCGCCGCGGACGACCACGCCATCACGGTCACGCCCGAGGGCGGCGAGCCGCGGACCGTCCCGATCGACGACATCACCTCCGCCCGCACGGTCTTCGTGTGGGAGGCCGCGCCGAAGCCGGGCAAGGGCGCCCAGGCCGCCAAGGGCGCGAAGGGCCAGAGGGGCGCCCGGGGCGCGGCGGTGACCGCACCCACCACGACCGACACCGACGAACCCGATCTCGACGAGGAAGCAGAGGGCACGCCATGAACCCGGAGATGATGGAGGCGCTCGACGCCCTGGCCGAGAGCCGCGGGATCTCGAAGGACGCGCTGTTCGCGGCGCTGGCCGAGGCGCTCGAGGCGGCCTACAAGAAGCAGAACGACGACTACGAGTTCGTCTGGGTCAACATCGACACCGAGACGGGCGAGATGCGCGTCTTCGCCCAGGAGCTCGACGAGGACCAGCTGCCGACCGGTCCCGAGATGGACGTCACGCCCGACGACTTCGGTCGCATCGCGCGCCCAGACCGTGCGCCAGGTGATGTCGCAGCGCATCCGCGAGGTCGAGCGCGAGCTCAAGTACGAGGAGTACGCCGGCCGCGAGGGCGACATCGTCACCGGCATCATCCAGCAGTCCGACGCCCGCTACACGCTGCTCGACCTCGGTCGGGTCGAGGCGCTGCTGCCGCAGTCGGAGCAGGTCAACTACGAGCGCCCCGAGCCGGGGGAGCGGGTCAAGGCGTACATCGTCGAGGTCCGTCGCACGGTCAAGGGCCCGCAGATCGTGGTGTCGCGCACCCACCCCGGCCTGATCCGCCGGCTCTTCGAGCTCGAGGTGCCCGAGATCGCCGACGGCATCGTCGAGATCAAGGCCTGCGCCCGCGAACCCGGCAGCGGACCAAGATCGCCGTCTGGTCGAACGACCAGAACGTCGACCCGGTCGGCGCCTGCGTGGGCGCCCGGGGCGCCCGCGTCCGCATGGTCGTCAACGAGCTGCGGGGCGAGAAGATCGACATCGTCCCGTTCAGCGACGACCGCCACGACTTCGTGATGAAGGCCCTCCAGCCCGCCAAGGTGAAGGAGGTCCGGATCGACGAGGTCAGCCGGACCGCCGAGGTGATCGTCCCCGACTTCCAGCTGTCGCTCGCGATCGGCAAGGAGGGCCAGAACGCCCGCCTCGCGACCCGGCTCACGGGGCTGCGCATCGACATCCGCTCCGAGACCGACATCGCGGAGCAGGAGGCCTACGAGCGCACCTACGGGACCGATGCCTACGCCGAGGGTGCGTGGATCGTCGATCCTGAGACCGGTGAGCAGATGTGGCAGCCGAGCGACGGCTCGCCCGCGTGGACCCTCGAGCAGTGGGAGGCCGCCCAGGCCGAGGCCGACGTCGAGGCGGTCGAGGAGGCCGTCGCCGAGGAGCTGGCCAGCGATGTCGCCGAGGCGGTCGAGGAGGTCACCGACGTGATCGCCGAGGCCGAGGTCGACGAGGAGGAGGCCGAGCTCGAGGAGGTCGCCGCCGAAGAGGTCGAGGCCGAGCTCGAGGCGGCGGCCGACGGCGCGCGTCGCCGAGGGCGATCCCGAGCCCGAGCAGGCCGGCGGCGCCGACTGACCCGGCGCTCGGGCCCGCCGGTCCGCACCTGCGTGGTGTGCCGGCGCCGGGGCCGGCGGGCGAGCTGGTCCGCGTGCGAGCGGGCGCGGTCACCGGACCCGGTCCGGGCCGGGGGGCGTGGCTGTGCCCCGGCCCGGGCTGCGTCGGACACCGCGGGGCGCGGGCCGCGTTGGCGAGGGCGCTGCGCGCGCCGTTGACTGGAGCGGACCTGGCACGGCTCCGCGACACCCCCGAGCTCGGGGGTGGCGGCTGAGCCACCTCGGCCGGTCGCCCTGCCCACCACGCGGCGCCTGTGACCGATGTGGTTCGAAACACGGCCCGATCCGTGCTTGGATGGAGGGCCGCCAACGGGGCCTCACGCGCCCGGACGGCGGTCACCCGCAACGACAACGACCTGAAACGAACGGAACGTCTTGGCAAAGCTGCGCGTCTACGAGCTCGCGAAGGAGCTCGGTCTGACCAACAAGGAGTGCATCGATCTCTGCAACGCGCTCGGGTACGGGGTGAAGAGCCACTCCTCGTCGCTCGACGGCGCGTACGCCGACCAGGTCCGTCGCAAGGCCGAGCGCGAAGGCCTGATCCGCGACGAGCAGCCGGTCGAGGAGAAGCCCGCCAAGAAGGCGGCGGCCAAGAAGAGCGCCGCCAAGAAGGCCGCGCCCGCCGCCGAGGAGGCGCCGGCGCCCGCCCCGGCCCCCGCTCCCGAGCCGGCGCCCGAACCCGAGGTCGTCGCCGCTCCCGAGCCGGCGCCCGCACCCGAGCCCGCCCCGGCGCCCGCCGCCGAGGCCCCCCAGGTCGCCGAGCCGGCCCGCAAGGTCGTGTCGTCGAAGCCCGCCAGCGGGCGTCCCGCGCCCCGTCCGGTCGAGGCCGACGTCGCGCCGGTCGCACCGCGCCCGGCGGCGCCCCGTCCGTCCGGCCCGCCGCCCTCCGCACCCGCGGCGCCCGCCGCCCGGGCGCCGCAGGCCCCTCGGCCCAACGGTCCCGCCCCCGAGGGCGCGGCGGCCGCCCCGCCGGCTGCTGCGCCTCCGGCCGCCGCCGCCCCGGCGCCGACCGAGGCCCCCACGGGCCCGCCGCTGTCCTCGTCGGGCAAGCCGATCCCGCCGCCGCCCGGTCCGCCGCTGTCGCGGTCGGGCAAGCCGATCCCGCCGCCGCCCGGCATGGGCGGTCGCGGTCCCGCGCCGACCCGACAGGGCGGTCCCGGTCGTTCGCCCGGCGGCCCTCCCGGCCGCGGTCCCCGCCCCGGAGGCGGCGCCCCCGCGGGCGGTGGTCCCGGCGGCGGCTTCAACCGCGGTCCCGGCGGCGGTGGCTTCCCCGCCCCCGGCGGTGGTCCCGGTGGTCCCCCCGGTCGCGGTCGCGGTCCCGGCGGCGGCCCGCGCCCGCCCCGACGCAAGGGTCGGCGCCGTCGCAACCGCGAAGAGCTCCAGCCGATGGACATCCCCACCTACACGCCGGCCACCGCGCCGGTGCCGGAGGGGGTCACTGTCCTCGAGCGTGCGTCCACGCCGCAGGACCTCGGTCCCAAGCTGAACCGCACCGCGGCCGACGTCGTGCGCTTCCTCCTCCAGCAGGGGGAGATGGTCACGGCCACCCAGTCGCTCAGCGACGAGATGATCGAGCTCTTCGCCACGGACGTGGGCGCAGAGTTCCGTCTGGTCGATCCCGGTGAGGAGCAGGAGGTCGAGCTCCAGAAGGTCCTCGCACTGCCCGACGACGAGGACGTCGACTACGAGTCGCTGCCCCACCGCGCGCCGGTGATCACGGTCATGGGCCACGTCGACCACGGCAAGACCAAGCTGCTCGACCAGATCCGCCACGCCAACGTGGTCGCCGGCGAGGCCGGCGGGATCACGCAGCACATCGGTGCGTACCAGGTGGTCAAGGACGGCAAGCCCCTGACCTTCATCGACACCCCCGGTCACGAGGCCTTCACCGCCATGCGGGCCCGCGGCGCAGATGCCACCGACATCGTCGTGCTGGTCGTCGCGGCGGACGACGGCGTGATGCCCCAGACGCTGGAGGCCATCCAGCACGCGCGGGCCGCCGAGGTGCCGATCGTGGTCGCGGTCAACAAGATCGACCGGGACAACGCCGATCCCAACCGCGTGCTGCAGCAGCTCGCAGAGCACGACCTGGTGCCCGAGGCGTGGGGCGGCGACACGATCGTCTGCGAGATCTCCGCGCTGCAGAACGTCGGCATCGACGAGCTGCTCGAGAACCTGACGGTCGTCGCCGAACTCGAGGACCTGCGGGCCGATCCCGAGGGTCGGGCGCAGGGCACCGTGCTCGAGGCCCACCTCGACATGGGTCGTGGCCCCGTGGCCACGATCCTCGTCCAGCGGGGCACCCTCAAGGTCGGCGACCCGCTGGTCGCCGGTCCGGCGTGGGGCCGTGTCCGGGCGCTGGTCACGGACAAGGGCGAGCAGGTCAAGGAGGCGGGCCCGTCCACCCCGGTGGAGGTGCTGGGCCTCTCCGACGTGGCGCAGGCGGGTGACGACTTCGTGGTCGCCCCCGACGAGCGCAAGGCCAAGGCCGTGGCCGAGACCCGCGAGCGCTGGCATCGGGAGGCCTCCCGGGGCCGCGACGCCTCGGTCATGTCCCACGGCGCCCGCCTCGAGGACATCTTCGCCCAGATCCAGGCCGGCGAGCAGGCCGTGCTCAACCTCATCGTCAAGGCCGACGTGCAGGGCTCGCTCGAGGCGCTCACCGAGAGCCTCCGCAAGCTCGAGCGGCCCGAGGTGAAGATCGGCTTCGTCCTGCGGGGCGTCGGCGGCATCACCGAGTCCGACATCCAGCTGGCGGCGACGTCGAGCGCCACGATCATCGGGTTCAACGTGCGACCGGCACGCCAGGCCCGCGAGCTCGCGCAGCTCGAGGGCGTGGAGATCCGGACCTACGAGGTGATCTACAAGCTCCTCGAGGACATCGAGGCCGCCATGGTCGGCATGCTCGAGCCCGAGTTCGAGGAGGTCGTCACTGGCGACGCCGAGGTCCGGGAGGTCTTCCGGGTGCCCCGCATCGGCGCCGTGGCGGGCTGCATGGTGCAGAACGGCACCATCACCCGTGGTTCCAAGGTGCGGTTCCTCCGAGAGGGCACGATCATCTGGAAGGGCGAGATCTCGTCGCTGCGCCGCTTCAAGGAGGACGTCCGCGAGGTCCAGGCCGGCTTCGAGTGCGGCATCGGCCTCTCGGACTTCCAGGACCTGAAGCAGGGCGACATCATCGAGACCTACGACCTCAGGGAGATCCCCCGGGGCTGACGCCGCGGGTCGATCCTCGACGCACGCCACGACGCCCTCCCGGTCCGCCGGGAGGGCGTCGTCGCGTCCGGGGTCCCGATGGCCCCGCCGAGCCCGGGCCGGTCCGCGCCCGGGTGGGGCGCCGGACGCCCCGAGCACCGGCGCCCTCGGGGCCCGCACCCGGGTCGGGCCGGGCCCGCGAGCGGAGCTCGCGACGACCCGAGCTCGGGTCGGGGCGGTCCGCGGTCGCGCGCAGGGGGCCCGGACGCGGACGGACCCACCCGTCGTGGACAGGTGGGTCCGTCGGTTCGATGATGTCGGTCCGGCGTGCGCCGGGACCGGATCAGGGGACGATGTCGAGGAGTGCCGTCGCCTCGCCGGTGCAGCCCTGCGCCCGGGCCACGACGTTCCACTGGCCGACCGCGATGTCGCCCGGGATGTTGAGCACGGTGTTCCACATGCCGGCCGTGACCGGGGTCGTGGCCAGCACGCCGGTGGCGGTGCCGGGGCCGACCGGCGAGAGGAGCAGCTCGATGGTCGTGCCGTCGGCGCCGTTGCCCCAGACGGTGATCGAGCCACCCGGCGAGGCCTGGGGATCGCTCAGCGTCACGCCCGACGGCGTGTAGGCCGCGCAGCTCGGGTCGATCGTCGTGGAGGTGGTGCTCGACGTGGTGGTCGACGACGTGGTGGTGGTCGTGCCGCCGCCTCCGCCAGGGTCGACGCAGCCAGCGGCGACGAGCGCCAGTCCAGCCACCATCAAGGAACGCACGAGCCACCCTCGCGCCGGTGTGACGATGTTCACGGGTCCCCCCAAACAACGCACGGGCCCATGACACGCCCGAGACATCCGATCAGCCGTGTGCATTGTCGTTCAGCGGATCCGGCCGTGTCCAGCACCCGGCGCATGAAATCCGAACGAACTTCACCTCGGAGCGGCCGTCCGCCCCGGTGCGCCGCTCATCGGGGCGCACCGGGAAGGTCGAACGAAATTCACCGCCGGCCGCCGTGCACCACGATGCGGCGGTCCTCCGCGGCCGGGAACGTCTCCTCGACGGGGTCACCGCCGGAGGCCAGGGCGTCGCCCGACGAGGTGACCTGCACCCTCGCCGTCCCGGGCTGGGCCAGGGGCTGGCCCACCCAGTCGAGGACGTAGCGGTCGACGCTCAGGGTGCCGTCGAGGTCGAAGGTGACCGTCCTCGTCGCACCGGGCGCCAGGTCGAGCAGCACGGTGTGGCGCCAGAGGCCCGGCGTCTCCCGCTGCGTGCCCACGCCCGTGCGGTCGCCGTCGAGGGTGGCCGCCCGCGAGGAGAGCGGCGACAGGATCGACAGGACCGTGCGGTTCGTCCCGGGCGGCACCCCGGGCGGCGTCTGCGTCACCACGGCGGGCAGCGGCCCCTCGGGGAGGTCGTTCGTGAGCCGCACCGTGACCCGCGACCGCGTCTCGCCCGTGTCGGGGTCCCAGCTCACGTCGTAGGTGACCTCACGCCGGAGGTAGGCGTCGACCTTGGACGGGTTGGCGTTGCGGGACAGCACGGCGAGCAGGTCGTGGTCGTCCTGTCGGGTCGCCGTGCCGAGCAGGCTGAGGCGGTCGAGGAGGGCGTCGTCCTCGGGGTGCAGCGACGCGAACTGCAGCCGGCCCTCGGCCACCACCGGGCCGAACAGGTCGCCGAGCCGGCGCGGCGACGGGAGCTGGGTGTGGGTGAAGCGCTCGAACGCCTCCTGGATCGCATCGTCGAGCGCCCGTGACCCATCGCCGTTGTCGGGGATGACGGCGAACTGCTCGCGGGTCAGGAACTCGACCGCGTCGTCGGCCGAGATCGTGCGGTCCGTGCCCGCCACCGGCACCGGGCCGGTGAGGTCGAGGAGCGCGGCGAAGGCGGCGGGATCGGCGTAGAACACGCCGTCGAGCGGGGCCCCGGGCCGGGCCTGCGGGTAGAGCTCGGCGGCCAGCCGGGCGACGGTGGGGAGGTCCGCGCTCCCGCCCCAGTTCTGCGGGAAGTACTGGGGCCGCATCTCGACGAGCGACTGCGGGTACGCGCCGGGGGTCATCGTCGGGGGCGGGGCCGTGCCGGGCGAGAACAGGTCGTAGGGCGTCCCGACCTCGACCAGCCGGACCACGCCGTCGTCGACGACGATCTCGGCCCAGTTGCCGAGGTGGCCGCCGAGGTCGCGGGTCTCCGCCGGGTTGCCGAGCAGCAGGAGGTAGCGCCGGGGCCCGTCGGCGCCGAGCATCGCCGGGGCGCGCTCGACGGCGAGCTGCGCCACCTCGGCCGTGTCGCTCGTGCGGTCGAGCTCCCGGTCGAACTCGGCGAGGCGGTCCGAGACCGGGCCGACGAGCCAGGGCGAGCGGGCGTCCTCGAGCTCGGCGCGGGCCTCGTCCAGCGCGTCGGAGGCGGCCGACACCGGTGCCTCCATCGAGGCGAGCACGGTCAGGTCGATGCCGCCCTCCGGGCGCCGCAGCTGCTCCTGGTCGACCGACTCGGTCAGGTCCGCGGCCACCTCGTTGAGCCGCGCCCCGGAGCTCGCCGCCGTGCGGACCACCTCGAGGTTGGAGCCGACGACCGGGAGGGCGCGGGCCGGTGCGGTCCACCACGAGCCTGCCGAGTCGGCGACGTCCTGGAACGCCGCCGAGGCGTCCTCGAAGCTCCGGCGGGCGTCGGCCGGGTCGGTGCCGCCGACGGCGTCCACGGCGGTGCGCGTCAGCTCGACGGCCTCGTTGACGGCGTCGCGCTGCTGCAGGGCGAACAGCCCGGCCGTGGCGAGCCCGACCACGGCGAAGGCCGCGAGGCCGACCGCGACGAGTCGGACGCGCCGCCGCGTCCGGCTGCGGCTCCGGCGGTAGCCGGTGACGAGCATCGGGGTGAGCGCCGCCACGGTGAGGGCGACGGTCAGGAGCGGCGCGGTCTCGACGGGCGTGGACGGCCACCGGAGGTCGAGCACGGCGATGCCGGCGCCGGCGCCGAGCACCGCTCCGGCGACGCGGTGGCGCCGGTGCAGGACGAGCAGACCGAGCGCGGCGACGACCACGGCCGCCCCCGCCACCCGGCCGACGAGCCCCCCGCACGCGACGGCCAGCACCGCGGGCGGGAGGAAGGTCCAGCGACGGGCCCGGCTGCCGGCGAGGGCGCACAGCGCCACGAGGGCCGCCCGCTCGACCGCGTCGGCCAGGTCCCAGCCCGTCGGCGCGGCGTCGAGCGCCACGACGGCGACGGCGGCGCCGATCGCCGCGGCGGCGGCGATGCCCCACGGCCGGTGGCGCGGGTCGCCGGTCGGCGCCTGCTCCGGTGCGGGCTGCGGGGGTGCCGGCGGTGGGGTCGGTGGGGGCCCCGGAGGGCGTGGGGGCGCGGTCGGGGGACCGCCCCCCGGAGGCCCGGTGGGCGGCGGCGCGGCGGGCGGCGGGGGAGGACCCGCCGGCGCCGGCCCGGTCCAGGGCAGCGACGGCGGCGCGGACGGCGGTGCCGCGGGCCCCGTGTACGGGGGCGGGGTCGGTGGCGTCCCCTCCATGGCGGGCCAGTGTGCACCATCGGCGCGGTCGCGCCCACGTCCCGTGGGCTCGTGTCGGAGGCCGCCCTCAGGGGTCGCGCAGGTGCCCCGCCGCGGCGCTCAACTCGGTCCCTCCGCCGGGACCCGGCGTGGTACCAATGGCGCATGGCCCGTCGACGCACCGCAGCCCCTCGCCGCGCCCCGCGGCAGTTCAGCCGCACCGACCGGCTGGGCGAGCTGGTGCGCGAGGTCGTCGCGTCCGAGCTCGAGCGCATCGGCGACGAGCGCCTCGAGCTGGTGACGATCACCGACGCCAAGGTCGACGGCTCGCTCGAGCACGCCGACGTCTTCTACTCGTCGCTGCAGGCCGAGGAGGACGGCCGCCTCGACGAGGTGGCCGAGGCGCTCGACGAGCAGCGCTGGAAGGTGCAGCAGGTCGTGAACCGCGAGGTGCGGGCCCGCAAGACGCCGCAGATCACGTTCCGCCACGACGACGTGCTGCGCTCCGCCCTCCGCGTCGACGAGATCCTCCGCGACATGGGCACCGGGTCCTCCGACGACGCCACGGCGGACACCGGCGAGGAGGCCGGCGCGGGCGACGCCGACCGGTGAGCGCGGGGTCCGGGCCCACCGGGCCAACCGGCCTCTGCGTGGTCGACAAGCCGTCCGGGTGGACCAGCCACGACGTGGTGGCCCGGTGCCGCCGGCTGCTCGGCACCCGCAAGGTGGGCCACTCCGGGACGCTCGACCCGATGGCCACGGGCGTCCTGGTGCTCGGCGTGGGCCGGGCGACGCGCCTGCTCAACTTCCTCGGCGGGCTGCCCAAGACGTACGAGGCGGAGATCCGGCTCGGGGTCGAGACGGACTCGCTCGACGCCGACGGCACCGTCACCGCCACCCACGACATGGCGGCGCCGACCGAGGCGCAGGTCGCCGCGGCGGCGGCCGACCTCACGGGCGACCTCATGCAGGTGCCGCCGATGGTCTCGGCGATCAAGATCGACGGCCAGCGCCTCCACGAGCGAGCGCGGCGCGGCGAGGTGGTCGACCGGCCGCCCCGGCCGGTCACCGTGCGCCGCTTCGACGTGTCGGCGACCGACGACCCGATGGTGTGGCGAGCGACCGTCGAGTGCTCGGCGGGGACCTACGTGCGCGTGCTGGCGGCCGACCTCGGCGCTGCGCTCGGCGGCGGCGCGCACCTCGGCGCGCTCCGGCGCACGGCGGTCGGGCCGTTCGCCCTCGACGACGCCGTCGCGCTCGACGACGTGGCGCCCGAGGCGCTGCTCCCGCCGTCGGCGATCGACCGGGTGATGGCGTCGGTCGAGGTCGACGCCGCGACCGCCGTCGACGTGGGCCACGGCAAGGTGCTGGGGCGGGATCGGATGGGCCTGCCCGACGAGGCCGGCGGCCCGTGGGCCGTGCTCGACGGCGCGGGCGCGCTGCTCGCGGTGTACGAGCCGCACCGCGGCGCGACGGTCAAGCCGGCGTTCGTCCTCTCGTGACGCAGCGGTAGCCTCGCCCGCCGTGGAGGTCCACCGTCTCGTCGACGTGCACTCCGGTGTCGAGGGCCCCGGGGGCTGTCCGGCGCCGCCCGAGGGCACCGTCGTCACGATCGGCGCCTACGACGGCGTCCACCTCGGCCACCGGGCGGTCATCGCCGCGGTGCGCGAGCGCGCCGCCGCCGGTGGCCACCGCTCCGCCGTGGTCACCTTCGACCGCCACCCGGCCCAGGTGATCCGGCCCGACTCCGCACCGCTGCTGCTGACCGACCTCGACCAGAAGCTGGAGCTGCTCGAGGACACCGGCGTCGACCACGTGCTCGTCGTGCACTTCGACGAGCAGCGCGCCGCCGAGTCGGCCGAGGACTTCGTCGACCGGGTGCTGGTGGGGTGCCTGAACGCGAAGCAGGTCGTGGTGGGGGAGGACTTCCACTTCGGCCACCGCCGCCGGGGGAACGTGGCGCTGCTCGAGGAGCAGGGCGAGGCGCTCGGCTTCGGCGTGCACGGCCACAAGCTGGTCGGCCCCGACGGCCATGCGGCCCGCGACGACGCCCAGGTGTCGTCGACCGCGATCCGCCGGGCGCTGATCGAGGGCCGGCTCGCGGACGCGAACGCCATGCTCGGCCGACCGCACGAGATGCGCGGACCGGTCGCCCACGGCGACGCCCGTGGCCGGACGCTCGGGTTCCCCACGGCGAACGTGGCGATCCGCCCGGAGATGCTGATGCCGGCCGACGGCATCTACGCCGGCGAGATGGAGCTGCGCGACACCGGCGAGGTCCTGCCGTCCGCGGTCTACGTGGGCAAGCGGCCCACCTTCTACAACGACACCGCCATGACGCTGCTCGAGGTCCACGCCCTCGACTTCGCGGGTGACCTCTACGACCGGGACGTGGCGGTGCGCTTCACGCACCGGATCCGCCCCGACGCCCGGTTCGCGTCGGTCGAGGAGCTGACCGTGCAGCTCCGGGCGGACTGCGACGAGGCCGCCCGCCTCCTCAACCTGCGCTGAGAACGCCGTTTCCTGAGCCCGGTTCGGTACCGTGGTGCAGCGGTCGCGCGGGCGGCCCCACTGCACCCATGAGCAACATCGAAGCGAGCGAGATCGTCGACCCGATCGAAGGGCCGGTGCGGGACGAACCCGTCGCCCCCGGCGCCGTGGAGGTGCCGCGCCTCGCCCGCCACGAGATCACGCTGGCCGACGGCCACCTCGTGGGCGTCACGGTGGCCGGCGAGGGCGTCCCGCTGGTCGTCGTCCACGGCTTCTCGGCCGAGGGGTTCCTCTACGCCCAGTCGCTGTCCCGGCTCGTCGGGATGGGCTTCCGCGTGATCGCCATCGACACGGCCGGCCACGGTGCCACGCAGGGCCTGCCGCTGTCGGGGCAGGCCATGAACGACTACGCCGACCTCCTCGGCCGCTGCATCGACGAGCTCGGCATCGAGCGCTACGTGCTCGCCGGGCACTCGATGGGCGGCCAGCTCGTGACCCGGCTGGCGGCCGAGCGGCCCGACCGGACGATGGCCGTCATCCTCATCGACGCGATCGTCGGCGACACGTGGGACCGCATGGTCTACCTGTTCCGCGTCGCCCCGCCGCTGCTCGGCGTCGTCGGCGCCCTGCTCGTGCTCGACTCGTTCACCGTCGCCCCGGCCTTCAGCGACCCGCGCCAGGCGTTCAAGCTGATGCGCCTCGCGGTGCCGACCGTGGCGGGCCACGTCGTGCAGCCGTGGCGGCTGATGGGACCGATGATGTCGATCCTGCGCACCCGCTCGAGCCGCTACGCCCTCGACGCGGTCAAGGCGGGCGAGGTGCCGGTGATCGCCATGCACGGCGCCCGGGACATCGCCGTGCCGCACCGGACCTCGGTGGACGCCGCCCGCCGCACCGAGGGGACGCTCGTGACGGTCGAGGGGGCGGGCCACTCCTGGCCGCTCACCGATCCCGAGACCCTGCCGGCGATCATCGCCGAGATGCTCGACGGCCCGCTCGGCGACGGCATCCGGCGCACGTTGCGGTCCGCCGGCGTCCGCTCGAAGACCCCCGGCGTCGAGCAGATCCGGCGGGCCTGCTACGCGCCGGGCGCCCGGGTGTTCGAGCTCGATCCGGCCGACGGCCGCCGCAAGGTCGTCGGTCGCCACCGCAAGCCCCGGTACCGCTGGCGGGTCGAGCACCCCCGCCCGGCGGAGCCCGAGCCGCCCGCGGTGGAGCGGGACGCGTCCTGACTGGTAGCTTGTCCGTTCCCCGACGGACGTCGGGGACCGCTCTCCGTCCCCGCGGCGGCGCCGGCCCGCGAGGGCCACGCCACACCGACGGTTCGGGGAGCAGGGTCCGACACCCACAGGAGCAGATCCAGATGACCAACCGGGAGCCCACGAACCTCCCGCCCAAGGGCGACACCATCGCGAAGTTCCGCAAGCACGACTCCGACACGGGTTCGCCCGAGGTGCAGATCGCGCTGCTGACCGACCGCATCAACCACCTGACCGAGCACCTCAAGGTGCACAAGAAGGACCACCACTCCCGGCGTGGCCTCCTGATGCTGGTCGGCAAGCGCCGTCGCTTCCTGGACTACCTGAAGAACAACGACGTCGAGCGGTACCGGACCGTCATCGCCGAGCTCGGCCTGCGGCGATAGAACCGGCCCGGCGGCGCACTGCGCCGCTGGCCCACCGTCTCGCAGACGGTTCCGTCGGCATCCGACGGAACCCGCCGCCAGAGCGCTTCGAACACCCTCTCAGGAGCCTTCCTGAGGGGGTGTTCGCGTGCCGGGGCCCCGAGTCGGGTAGCGTGTGCCCAACACAACTGCGGCAGGCCGGTCAGTTACCGGTTGCCGACCTCCGGCCCTCCGGCCGGATCCCTCGGATGCAGCGGCCCACCGGGCCCGTCCGGGTGGGCGTCGATCTGGACCTCCCGATCCGGCCCACCGGTCCTGAGGATCTGCGGGGCCGAGCCGGGGTTCGACCACTGGGAACTGGCCCCGCCGCACCGAACGCAGACCGGTGACACCGGGCTGCAGAAGGAGGGCCTCATGGCCGAACCCACACGCGTCGCGGCGCCGATCGGCGGCGACGACAAGACCATCACGCTCGAGACCGGCAAGCTCGCCGGGCTCGCCGGCGGCGCCGTCATGGCCGGGATGGGCAACACGCGCATCCTCGTCACCGCGACCGCCGCCAAGCACGTCCGCGAGGGGATCGACTTCTTCCCGCTCACGGTCGACATCGAGGAGCGGATGTACGCCGCCGGCAAGATCCCCGGCTCGTTCTTCCGCCGCGAGGGCCGGGCGCCCGAGTCCGCGATCCTCACCTGCCGTCTGATCGACCGCCCGCTGCGCCCGTCGTTCCCCGACGGCTTCCGCAACGAGGTCCACATCGTCGGCACCGTCATGGGCGCCGACCAGGAGAACCCCTACGACGTCCTCGCCATCAACGCCGCCTCGGCCGCGCTGATGCTGTCCGACGTGCCCTTCGAGGGCCCGATCGGCGCCGTGCGCCTGGCGTACAGCACCGAGGGCGAGTGGATCCCGCACCCCACCTACGAGGAGAGCGACGAGGCGACGTTCGAGATCGTCGTCGCCGGCCGTGAGCTCGAGGACGGCGACGTCGCCGTGATGATGGTCGAGGCCGGCGGCACCGAGAAGAGCTTCGAGTACTACGAGGACGGCGCCCCCAAGGTCGACGAGGCCGCCCTGGCCACCGCCCTCGAGGAGTGCAAGCAGTACATCAAGGCCGTGATCGCCCTGCAGCGCGACCTGGTCGCCGCCGCCGGCTCCAAGCCGACCATGACCTTCGACGTCCAGGTCGACTACACCGACGCCATCTACGAGCAGGTCAAGAGCCTGGGCGGCGAGCGCATGGGCGAGATCATGCAGATCGCCGACAAGGCCGAGCGCAGCGCCGCCGAGGACGCCCTCCGCAGCGAGCTGCTCGAGCGGATCGTCCCCGACCTCGTCAGCGAGGCCGTCCGCGACGGCGCCGACGAGCAGACCGCCCTGGCGCTGGCCACCAAGCAGGTCAAGAACGCCGTGCGGTCGCTGTCCAAGAACACCGTCCGCACCCGGATCGTCAAGGAGGGCGCCCGCATCGACGGCCGCGGCCTGCGAGACATCCGTCCGCTGAGCGCCGAGGTCGGCGTGCTGCCCACGGCGCACGGCTCGGGCCTGTTCCAGCGGGGCGAGACGCAGGTGCTCAACATCTGCACGCTCGGCATGGCGAAGATGGACCAGATGATCGACGGCATCGACCCGGTCACCAAGAAGCGCTACCTGCACCACTACAACTTCCCGCCGTTCTCCACCGGTGAGACCGGCTTCATGCGGGGCCCGAAGCGCCGCGAGATCGGCCACGGCGCCCTCGCCGAGCGGGCCGTCTTCCCGGTCGTGCCCTCGCTCGAGGAGTTCCCGTACACCATCCGCCTGGTGTCCGAGGTCCTGTCCTCGAACGGCTCCACGTCGATGGGCTCCGTGTGCGCCTCGACCCTGTCGCTGATGGACGCCGGCGTGCCGATCAAGGCGCCCGTGGCCGGCATCGCCATGGGCCTCGTCTACGCGGATGGCGAGTACGCGACGCTGACCGACATCCTCGGCGCCGAGGACGCGTTCGGCGACATGGACTTCAAGGTGGCCGGCACGGCCGACGCCGTGACCGCCCTCCAGCTCGACACCAAGATCGACGGCATCCCGGCCGACGTGCTGTCCGCAGCGCTGGACCAGGCCAAGGAGGCCCGCCTCCAGATCCTCGAGGTCATGGCCGGCGCCATCGCCGAGCCCCGTCCCGAGGTCAACGAGACGGCGCCGAAGATCATCAGCTTCGAGATCCCGGCCGACAAGATCGGTGAGGTCATCGGCCCGAAGGGCAAGGTCATCAACTCGATCCAGTCCGAGACCGGCGCCAACATCAGCGTGGACGACGACGGCATGGTCGGCATCGTGTCGATCGCCGCGGTCGACGGCGGCGCGGTGTCGGAGGCCGAGCGCCAGATCAAGCTGATCCTCGACCCGCCGACCGCCGAGCTCGGCGCGACCTACGACGGCCGCGTCGTGAACATCACCAAGTTCGGTGCGTTCGTGAACATCCTCCCGGGCCGCGACGGCCTCGTCCACATCTCCAAGCTGGGCGGCGGCAAGCGGATCGACCGGGTGGAGGACGTCCTCACGCTGGGCGACCCGATCACCGTCAAGGTCGACGACATCGACCCGAACGGCAAGATCTCCCTCTCGCCGATCGGCGAGCTCGCCGGGAGCGGTGACGCCCCAAAAGCTGACGGCGTCGACGGTGTCGACGCCGACACCGCGGGCAACGGCTCGACCGGTTCGGGTCTGAAGGAGCTGAACTTCAGCGACACCTTCGACGCCGAGCTCCGCGAGGAGTTCGGTGACCTGGGCCCCGCCGCCACCCGCTCCGGCGGTGGTGGTGGCGGTGGCGGCGGCGGCCGCGGTGGCGACCGTGGTGGTCGCGGCGGCCGCGGTCGCGGCGGTCAGCGCCGCCGGTGATCGACCCCTCGACGGACGTGACGTCGGGCGGCGGGAGCTCCATCCCGTCGCCCGACGAGCACGTCCGTCGGACCGTCCTGCCGAACGGCCTGCGGATCGTGACCGACCGCCTGCCGACGTCGCGCTCCGTCGCGGCCTCGGTGTGGGTCGGGGTGGGCGGTCGTGACGAGTCCGACGAGCTGTCGGGCGCGTCGCACTTCCTCGAGCACCTGCTGTTCAAGGGCACCGCGGACCGCGACGCCAAGGCCATCGCGGTGGCGATCGACGCAGTGGGCGGCGACATGAACGCCTTCACCGCCAACGAGCACACCGCCTACTACGCCCGGGTGCCGGCGGCCGAGGCCTACCTCGGCATCGACCTGCTGCTCGACGTGGTGCAGCGGCCGGCCCTCCGGCCGTACGAGTTCGACGGCGAGCGCGAGGTCATCCTCGAGGAGCTCGCCGCCGCCGACGACGACCCCGACGACGTCGCCTCGGTGAAGCTCTTCGAGTGCCTGTTCCCCGAGCACCCGCTCGGGCGCGAGGTGCTGGGCTCCGCCGAGTCGATCGAGGCCCTCGACCGCGACCGGGTCGCGTCGTTCTTCGAGGAGTGGTACACGCCGGCCAACATCGTCGTGGCCGCGGCGGGCGACATCGACCACGACGTCCTCGTCGAGGAGGTGGCGCGCCGCTTCGGCGAGCGTCCACCGGGCCGCTCGCCCGAGCGCACGCCGCCCGGCGACCTCGTCGTCCCCTCGTCGGTCGCGGGCCGACCGGTCGAGAGCATGCACCTGGCGATGGGGTGGCGGGCGCTGTCGGTCGACGACGAGGACCGCTTCGCCCTGGCGCTGCTCAACCACGTCTTCGGGTCCGGCCCGTCGAGCCGCCTGTTCCAGGAGGTCCGGGAGGACCGCGGCCTCACGTACTCGATCTCGTCGGGCGTCTCGCACCACGTCGACACCGGCGCGCTGACCGTGCACTGCGCCACCGCGACCGGCAAGGTCGACGAGCTGATCGACGTGATCGACTCGATCCTCGACGACGTGGTCACCCACGGCATCAGCCGGGAGGAGCTCGCCCGGGCCAAGGGCTCGCTGCGCGGCGCCTACCTGATGAGCTACGAGGACGTCGGGTCGCGGATGACCCGGCTCGGCATGACCGAGATCATGCGGGGCGGCGTCACCCCGATCGACGAGCACCTCGCCCGCCTCGAGGCGGTCACCGACGAGGACGTGCGACGGGTCGCCGAGCGCGTCTTCGGCGGCCAGCGCGTGCTGTCGACGGTCGGCCCCGGCTGATCGCAGCCGGACCGACCCGACCCCGCCGTTCTGTTCCCACCGGTCGGGGTGTTCGCCCCAGCTCCCGGGAACAGAACCGGCGCTGCGGCGGTGGGCGTCGGCAGCCTGACGGCGGGCGGTCAGCCCTCGGCGGTGTCGGCCCGCTCGACCTCGTCGCGCGTGACGCCGAGCACGAAGAGGATCGCGTCCAGGTAGGGCACGTTGACCGTCGTGTCGGCCGCCTCCTGCACGAGCGGCTTGGCGTTGAACGCGATGCCGAGCCCGGCTGCGGCCAGCATGTCGAGGTCGTTGGCTCCGTCGCCCACGGCGACGGTCTGGCTGAGCGGCACGCCCTCCAGCTCGGCGAACGAGCGGAGCAGCCGGGCCTTGGCGGCACGGTCGACCACGTCGCCGAGGACCTCACCGGTCAGCACGCCGCCGGCGACCTCGAGCACGTTGGCGTGGGCGTGGTCCAGCCCGAGCTCGGCGGCCAGGCCGTCGGTGAACTGGGTGAAGCCGCCCGACACGATGCCGACCGTGTAGCCGAGCCGCTTGAGCGTGCGGACGAAGGTCCGGGCCCCGGGCGTCAGCCGCATGCGGGCCCGGGCCCGCTCGATCGCCTCGGCGTCGAGGCCCTCCAGGCGGCGGACTCGCTCGCGGAGCGCGGTGGTGAAGTCGAGCTCGCCGGCCATCGCCCGCTCGGTGACGGCGCGGACCTCCTCGACGCAGCCGGCCTCCTCGGCCAGGAGCTCGATGACCTCGTCCTGGATGAGCGTGGAGTCGACGTCGAGCACCACGAGGCGCTTGGCCCGGCGCTCGAGCCCCTCGGGCTGGAGCGCGACGTCGAGGCGGTGGGTGGCCGCAGCCTCGCCGAGGTGCTTGGCCAGCGCCGTCGGGTCCGCGCCGGTCACGCGGAACTCGTAGGCGTAGACCGGGTAGCGGGCGAGCCGCACGATCCGGTCGATGTTGCCGCCGGCGGCGTTGATGCCGCCCGCGACGGCGCCGATCTCGGCCGGCGACAGCGGGGTCTCCAGCTCGTGGCCCAGCACGGTCACGGCATCGGTGGTCGCGTGCGCGGACCTCGGCGCAGGGGCGGGGACCAGCTCGATGTGGACGTCGCGACTGCGGGCCAGGTCGTCGAGCACGGCCCGCAGCGCCGTGCCGCCGTCGGCCGGTGCGGCCAGCGCGACCGCCAACGTCAGGTGGCCGCGGACCAGGACCTGCTCGACGTCCTGCACCTCGGCCCCGGCCCGGTCGAGCACCGTCATCAGGTCGGCGGTGATCCCGGGTCGGTCCGGTCCGGAGACGCGCAGCAGCAACGAGGCGGGGGCGCTGGTCGTCCCGTCCGGGCGCGGATCCATGACCGGTACGGTACGGCCCCGCCGGGTGCGGTCGGTACCTGACGGTGAGGACGGGGGACGCAGATGTCGATGGTGCAGGTCGAGGCGGTGGACGAGCACGTGCGGATCGTGCGGCTCCGGCGCCCGGAGCGGCTCAACGCCCTGTCGATCGACCTCGCGGTCGAGCTCGACGAGCGCCTGGCCGAGGTCGGTCGCGACAACGCGGCCCGGGTCGTGGTGCTCACCGGCGAGGGCCGCGCCTTCTGCTCCGGTCTCGACCTGAAGGACTACGGCGTCATCCCGAACATCGACGGCCTGTCGGTCCACCGCATCGCCAGCCGCTCGATGCGGACCTACTCGCAGCTGACCCGCCGGCTCCGGGCGATCCCGCAGCCGGTGATCGCCGCGGTCAACGGACCGGCCTACGGCGGCGGCATGTGCCTCGCCCTGGGCGCGGACCTGCGCATCGCCGACGAGGGCGCCACGTTCAACGCCACGGGCATCGTCAACGGGCTGACCTCGGCCGAGATGGGGGCCGGCTGGCTGCTGCCCCGGCTGATCGGCGCCGCCAACGCGAACGACATCATGCTGACCGGCCGGCGGATCGACGCGGCCGAGGCGCTGCGGATGGGGCTGGTGTCGCGCGTCGTGGCCGAGGATGACCTGCTCGACGAGGCGCTGGCCATGGCGGCGTCGATGGTGCGCTACAGCCACCACGGGCTCGAGGCGACCAAGCAGTCGCTCTGGGTCGAGCTCGAGATCGGGAGCCTCGACGCCGCGATCGAGTTCGAGGACCGCAACCAGCTGATGGCCGGCTTCACCGACAACCTCCCGACGGCGATCCGGGCGTTCGACCGGGACGACGAGCCGGTGTACCTGGACGAGCCGCGCAAGGACCTGTTCGACCAGCCCGGCGGCTGAGCCGGGATCAGCCCGGCGGCTGAGCCGGGGCCAGCCCGGCGGCTGAGCCGGGGCCAGCCCGGCGGCTGAGCCGGGATCAGCCCGGCACTACGATCGGCGGCGTGATCCGGGCAGCGAGCAGGACGGCGATGTGATCAAGGTCGGCGTGTTCGGAGCGGGCGGGCGCATGGGCGCCACGGTCTGCCAGGCGGTCCACGACGACCCCGAGACCGAGCTCGTCGCCGCGGTCGACCCCCGCTACTCGGGCATCGACCTGCGGACGGTGACCGGGGTCGACGCCGAGATCCGGATGTCGCGGTCGCCCGTGGCGTTCGAGCGCAGCGGGGCCGAGGTGGTCGTCGACTTCACCGAGCGCTCGGCGGCGGTCGAGAACCTGACCTGGCTGGCCGAGCACGGGCTCCACGCCGTCGTGGGGACGACCGGGTTCACCGATGACGACCTCGAGGTCTTCCGGTCGCGCTTCACGACGTCGAACTGCGTGATCGCCCCGAACTTCGCGATCGGCGCGGTGCTGATGATGCACTTCGCCGCGATCGCCGCGCCCTACTTCGACTCTGCCGAGATCATCGAGCTGCACCACGACCAGAAGGTCGACGCGCCCTCGGGCACGGCGATGCACACCGCGCAGCTGATGGCCTCGGCGTCCAAGGAGTGGACGCCCGACCCGACCACCGCCGAGGTGGCCGAGGGCGCCCGCGGCGGGGTCGGCCCCGGCGACATCCGGATCCACTCGGTGCGCATGCGCGGCCTCGTCGCCCACCAGGAGGTGCTGCTCGGCACCGCCGGGCAGACGCTGTCGCTGCGCCACGACTCGATCGACCGCACGAGCTTCATGCCCGGCGTGCTGCTGGCGGTGAAGCGGGTGGGGGAGCGGCCCGGCGTGACCGTCGGGCTCGACGCCCTGCTCGACCTCGGCACCTGACCGCTCGGACGCCGCGCACCCCGCAGCGGTGCCGGGAGACGGCGCCTCAGTCGTCGCCGAGCTCGTCGTCGAGATCCTCGAGGCCGCCGATGAGACCGCGGTCCGACAGGACCTGCCAGACGACGAACGCCACGACCGCGGCGATCGAACCCCAGAGCAGCCAGGTCTGGTAGCGGTCGACGACGTCGAGCACGTCCTCGATCTGGTCCTCGAAGAACAGGCCGAGCCACCGCATCAGCAGGATCCGCCCGATCGTCCCGACGACGTTGAGCACGATGAACCGCTTGATCGGGAAGCGGACGACGCCCGCCACCAGGCACACCAGGTTGTTCGGCGCGACGACCACCAGCACGTTGAGGACCCGGTGCACCAGGCGTGGGTCCTCGTGCACCTGGTCGAGCAGCTGCGCGCCCCCCGGGAACGTCCGGCGGGCCCAGTGCAGCGCCCGGTCGCCGTACAGCCAGCCCATCGCGAAGAAGATCGGATCGGGGGCGAGCAGCCGGATCGTCGCCACGAGCAGCATCGGCACGAACTCGAGGCTCACCGACGTCACCAGCAGGTACTTGTTCGACGAGTTCAGCGCGAGCAGCCCGAGCGGTCGGTCCTCGACCCAGCTGGCCCAGATCATGTTGCCGACGTTGGACGCGATGACCAGGACGACGATGCCGGCCGTCAGCGTCGGGAGCAGCCAGCGGGGGTGCGTCTGGTGGTCGGGCGGGAGAGCGGGGGCGGCGTCGGACATGGCGATCTCGTGGGGCCGGCCGCACCGGACGGCGTCCCGGCCCCGATCGCGCACGACGTCCGGTCCGGCCCGTCGTGCTCGCTGCCGTCGGCCTACGCTCGACCCTACAGGTGGCGACGTCGGGGGAGGCGCCGGCCCACCGGCAGTGCCCGGCCCCACCCGGCCGGCCCGAGACCTAGGGGGAACCGTGCAGGGCACGATGCAGGACCGTCCGCTGACGTTGAACCACATCTTCGAGCGCGCCGAACGGCTGGCGCCCGACAAGGAGGTCGTCACGGCGACCGCCGACGGCACCGAGCGCCGCACCTACGCCGAGTGGGCGGCCCGGACGCGGCGCCTGGCGGGGGCGCTCGACGACCTCGGCATCTCGGCCGACGGTCGCGTCGCCACCTTCGCCTGGAACACGGGCCGGCACCTCGAGCTCTACTTCGGCGCCCCGTGCTCGGGCCGGGTCCTTCACACCCTGAACATCCGGCTCTTCCCCGAGCAGGTCACCTACATCGTCAACCACGCCGAGGACGAGGTCATCTTCGTCGACCGGTCGCTCCTCGGCCTGCTCGGACCGCTCCTCCCGACGTTCGAGACCGTGCGCCACCTGGTGGTGATGGAGGACGGCGGCCAGGCCCCCGACCCCGACGGCGTCGAGCTGCTCGACTACGAGGAGCTGCTCGCGGCGGCGACGCCCGCCGAGTTCACCGTCGACGACGAGCAGCGGGCCGCGTCGATGTGCTACACGTCCGGCACCACCGGCAACCCCAAGGGCGTCGTCTACACCCACCGCTCGACGTTCCTGCACACGATGGGCGTGATGCTGGCCGACTCGATCGGGGTCTCCGAGCGCGACGTCGTCCTGCCGGTCGTGCCCATGTTCCACGCCAACGCCTGGGGCCTCGCCCACGCAGGCGTCGCCTCGGGCGCCAAGCTCGTGCTGCCCGGCCCGAACATGGTCCCCGCCAAGCTCGCCGAGATGATCGAGTCCGAGCACGTCACGCTGGCGGCGGGCGTGCCGACGATCTGGATGGGCGTGCTGCCCGAGCTCGCCGGCCGCGACACCTCGTCGCTCCGTGCCATCCCGTGCGGCGGCTCCGCGGTGCCCCGGGCCCTGTCCGAGGCCTACCGGGAGCAGATCGGCCTCCCGATCCTCCAGGCCTGGGGCATGACCGAGACGAGCCCGGTCGCGTCGGTGGCGACGATCACCTCGGCGCTCACCGGCCTGCCCGAGGACGAGCTGGCCGACGTGCGCTCGTCGCAGGGGCGGCCGCTGCTCGGCGTCGAGCTGCGCATCGCCGACCAGGCGACCGGCGAGGTCCTGCCGTGGGACGGCGTGAGCCGCGGCGAGCTCCAGGCCGCCGGCCCGTGGATCGCGGCGGGCTACTACGACGACCCCCGCTCGCCCGAGTCGTTCACCGAGGACGGCTGGCTCAAGACGGGCGACGTCGCCGTGATCACCCCCGAGGGCTACGTCCGGATCGTCGACCGCACGAAGGACGTCGTGAAGTCGGGCGGCGAGTGGATCAGCTCGGTCGAGCTCGAGAACGAGATCATGGCCCACCCCAAGGTCGCCGAGGCCGCCGTCATCGGGCTCCCGCACCCCAAGTGGGCGGAGCGCCCGCTCGCCTGCGTGGTGATCAAGCCGGGCGAGGACCTCACCAAGGACGAGGTCGTCGAGTTCCTCGACGGCCGGGTCGCCAAGTGGTGGCTGCCCGACGACGTCGTCTTCATCGACGAGGTGCCGAAGACCAGCGTCGGCAAGTTCTCGAAGAAGGACCTGCGCGACAAGTTCGCCCACCACACGCTCCCCACGGCGGAGGGCTCCTGAGCGCGGGCGCCGGCCGATCCGTCGTGCCCCGGCGCTGCGTCCGGGTGACGTCCGGGCCCGGAATGGTGGGTGCTCCGGGGCGGTCGTAACGTCCGGAGCGATGTACGACTTCCTGCGCCGGCCGGCGTGGATCGTGAGCCACGTGCTCGTCGCGCTCGCCGTCGTGGCGATGATCGGGCTCGGCTTCTGGCAGCGGCAGCGCTGGATCGACGAGCGGGCGAAGTCCGACGCGCTCGCGGAGCAGGCGGCGAGCACGCCCGTGCCGCTCGACGACGTCCTCGGCGACGCCGGGGTGAGCCCGACGACGCCGCCCGCCGCAGTCCCCGAATCCGTCGAGTTCCGCCGCGTCGAGGTCACCGGCACCTACGACGCCGCCGGCGAGGTCCTGGTCCGCAACCGCAGCCAGGGCGGTGCCCCCGGTGCGTGGGTCCTCACGCCGCTCGTGCAGGGCGACGGCACGGCCGTGGCCGTCGTGCGGGGCTGGGTCCCGCTCGACGTCGACCCGCCGGCTCCGCCGTTCCCGGGGTCCGAGCCGCCCGAGGGCCAGGTCACCGTGACGGGGCTGGTGCAGCGGAGCCAGCAGCAGGGCACCTTCGGCGGGACCGACCCCGAGGAGGGCACGCTGCGCACGTTGGCCCGCGTCGACGTCCCGCGGCTCGACCAGCAGGTCGACGCCGGCTTCGAGCCGGTCTACGTCGTGCTCGACGGCCAGGCGCCGCCGCAGCCCGCCTCGACCGGTGGTCTGCCGGAGCCGGTGAAGATCGACGTCCCGACGCCGGAGACCAACTTCTCCTACATGATCCAGTGGTGGATCTTCGCCACGATCGCGGTGGTCGGGTACCCGCTCGTCCTGCGGCGCGTCGCCCGCAACCGGGCCCGGGGCGACCAGACGCCCGACGACGACGCCGAACCGGTGCCGAGCCCCGCCGGCGCCGGCGACGCCGCCGACCGTGGCTGACGAGCCCACGGCGGGTGGGGGAGGCGGCCAGGCCGCCGACGTGCGGGAGCGGATCATGGCCGCCGCCATCCGCTGCGTGGAGCGCGACGGCGTGCGCAACGTGTCGATGGAGGCGGTCGCGGCGGAGGCCGAGCTGTCGCGCACCACGCTCTACCGCCACTTCCCCGGCGGCCGCAGCCAGCTCGTGTCCGAGACGGCCACGTGGGAGGTGGGGCGGTTCTGGCGGCGCCTCGCGCTCGCCGTCGACGACCTCCCGACGATGGAGGAGCGGCTCGTCGCCGGGTTGGTCATCGGGACGAAGCTGATCCGTCGCAGCACGATCATGGCCAACCTGCTCGAACCGGAGCTCGACGAGCTGGTGAGCGCGCTGCAGCCCAGCGAGACGATCGTCCACCAGGTCATCCGGGACTACCTGACCGAGCTCCTCGAGGCCGAGGCGGCGGCCGGCCGGCTCCGCCCGGGGGTCGACGTGCGCGAGGCGTCGGACTACCTGACCCGGATGATCCTCTCCTACATGGGCAGCCCGGCGGGCTGGGACCTCACGGACCGGGACCAGACCCGCCACCTCGTGCGGACCGAGTTCCTCGGCGGGATCGTCGTCCCGCCGGCGGGGTCCGGACCGCGCTGAGGCAGCGGTCGGCGAGCCGGCTCCGGCAGCCAGACGCTGACCGGGCCCCACTCCGCGCGTCCGCCGACGCGTCCCCGACGCGCGTTCGCCACGCTCCGTGGTCGCGCTGGGTCGGCGGCGCGACCCACGCTGCGACGGATGTCACTCCCGCGTTGCGTAGCGATGAGACAGATCCGGTCTTAGTGTTCCACCCATGACGTCGGCGACCGGGGGGTCCGGGGCGAGCAGCACGGCCAGCATCGCTGGTGCGGGAGCTGCGGGCACCCGGGACGAGGCCGTCGCCCTGCAACGGGCCCGCATCGTCGAGCTGGCGACCGCGGTCGAGCCCGGCAGCGCCGAGGAGCGGGTCGTGGACGCGCTGTTCGAGTGCATCGCCCGCTGGGGCATGGCCAAGACGACGGTCGAGGACGTCGCCCGCACCGCCGGCACGTCGCGGGCCACGGTGTACCGGCTCTTCCCCGGCGGCAAGGATGCGATCCTCCAGGTCGCGCTGGCCACCGAGGTCACCCGCCTGGTGGCCGACCTGCGCGACGAGCTCGACGCCTTCGACGACCTGGGCGCCTGCCTGGCCCGGGCGATCAGCGTGGCCATCACCCGCCTGCGCGACCACCGGGCGCTCGGCTACGTCCGCGAGCACGAGTGGGAGGCCGTCGAGTCGTTCCTCGCCTTCGACCGCCTGGACTCGTTGTTCCTCCTCGCCGGCGCCGCCTTCGGCCCGTCGCTGCTGCGGTTCCTGCCGCCCGAGCGGGCAAGCCACGCCGCGATGTGGGCGGCCCGCATCGTCGTGTCGTACCTGCTGACCCCGTCCGACGAGATCGACCCCGGCGACGAGGCCACGGCCCGCCGCCTGGTCGACACCTACCTGCTGCCCGGCCTGGCGCCGGCGGCGTGATCGAACCGGCCCGCCCTCCGGCGGCCGACCCACCACTCGAGCGAGACACAGGAGCACCCACATGAGCACCAACGAGGAGCTGATCGGCCGGGCCGACGTCGACGACCTGGAGGCGATCCTGGCCGTCACCAACACCGACCGCGACGAGGTCATCTCGGCCGTCCGCCAGAACTCCGAGGCGATCTTCACGTGGGACTACGAGAAGGGCGCCCGGCCCGCGCTCGACAAGCTCTACGAGAAGGCCAAGGTCTCCATGTGGAACGGGGAGACCGACCTGCCGTGGGAGACCGAGGTCGACCAGGAGTCGATCGTGATCGCCAACGCCGAGCAGAACGGCGCCCAGGGCCTGGGCCTGGCCGACTTCGACGTGACCGGCACGCCGTTCGAGCACTGGACCGAGGACCAGTGGATGCGCCTCGGGATCGAGAGCCAGAACTGGACGCTCAGCCAGTTCATGCACGGTGAGCAGGGTGCGCTCATCTGCACGGCCAAGATCGTCGAGACGGTGCCGTGGATCGACGCCAAGTACTACGCCTCGACCCAGGTCATGGACGAGGCCCGACACGTCGAGGTCTTCGCCAAGTACCTCGACACCAAGCTGAGCGGGCACTACCCGGTCAACGCCCACCTGAAGATGCTGCTCGACGACATCGTCAGCGACAGCCGGTGGGACATGACCTACCTGGGCATGCAGGTCATGGTCGAGGGGCTGGCGCTGGCCGCCTTCGGCTTCATGCACCAGATGTCGACCGAGCCGCTCCTCAAGCAGCTGCTCCGCTACGTCATGAGCGACGAGGCCCGCCACGTCGCATTCGGCGTGCTGTCGCTGCAGGAGTACTACCAGGGCCTCACCGACGCCGAGATCTTCGAGCGCCAGCAGTTCGCGTTCGAGGCCGCCGTGCGCATGCGGGACCGCTTCCTCCAGCAGGAGGTGTGGGAGCGCATGGACGTGCCGGTCAAGGAGGCCATCGAGCTCGTCATGCGGACGCCCACCCGCCAGATGTTCCAGATGATGCTGTTCTCTAAGATCGTGCCGAACTGCAAGAAGCTCGGCCTGCTCGACCGCAACGACGCCTGGCTGCGCCGCCGGTTCGAGGAGATCGGCGTCATCCAGTTCGAGGACTGGGTGGACACGGGCGAGGAGTACGAGAGCTTCGCCCTCACCGACGCCGACCAGCGCACCGCCTGAGCGGCGGGGAGCGGGGGCCCCGCCTGAGCGGCAGGGAGCGGGGGCACCGCCTGAGCGGCGGCCTCGCGAAGTCGTCCCGGGCCCGTCGGGGGCCTCCAGTAGCCTGACCTCGATGTCGGACGACCTGGCGGCCACGCTGCTGCTCCAGCTGCGGGTGCGGGCGTTCGCCCCGACCGACGTGCTGGCGGCGGCGGCGGGCGAGCCCGACGAACGGGTCGCGCCGGCCCTCGCCGAGTACGAGTCGCACCGCTGGGTCCAGCGGCGCGACGGCCGGATCGTCGGCTGGACGCTCACCGCGGCCGGCAGGCGGCGGGGCCAGGAGCTGCTGGCCGCCGAGGTCGACGCCGCCGGCGCCCGGGACGCGGTGACCGACGCGTACCTCGACTTCCTGCCGCTCAACGCCGAGCTGCTGTCGATCTGCACCGACTGGCAGGTCGTGGTCGTCGACGGGGAGCACGTCCCCAACGACCACGCGGATGCCGAGCGGGACGCTGCGGTGCTGCGCCGCCTGATCGAGCTGCACCCGGCAGCGGTCGAGCTGCTCGACCGGCTGACCGGCGTGCTCGACCGCTTCGCCGGGTACGTCCCCCGGCTGCAGGAGGCCCACGACCACGTGGTCGCGGGCCGGACCGAGTGGCTCGCCCGAGCGTCGGGGTCGTCGTACCACGGCATCTGGTTCGAGCTGCACGAGCACCTGCTCACCGTCCTGGGCCACGACCGCGAGCACGAGCCCGTGCCGGCCTACACCCCCACCACGATCGGGTCCTCCGAGGGATCCACCACGAACGGAGACACCCCATGACTGCGACCTTCGGACGCGTCATCACCCACCCCCTTCGACGAGCGCGGCGAGCTCGACCTCGACGCCGCGATCGAGCTGGCCAGCTGGCTGGTCGAGAACGGCTCCGACGGCCTCGTGCTGTGCGGCACCACGGGCGAGAGCCCCACGCTGACCGAGTCCGAGGAGCTCGTCCTGTTCCGCACGGTCCGCGCCGCGGTGTCGGTGCCGGTGATCGCCGGCGCGGGCTCGAACTCGACGGCCTCGGCGGTCGAGCAGACCAAGCGGGCGAGCGAGCTCGGCGTCGACGCCATCCTCTCGGTGACGCCGTACTACAACCGTCCGTCGCAGGCCGGGCTCGAGGCGCACTTCCGCGCCGTGGCCGCGGCGACCGACCTGCCCGTCATTCTCTACGACATCCCGATCCGGACCGGTCGCAAGATCGAGACCGAGACGCTCCTCCGCCTGGCCCATGACGTGCCGAACATCGTCGCCGTCAAGGACGCGGCCGGCGACCCGCCCAAGACCGCCCGCCTGATCGCCGCTGCGCCGTCGGGCTTCGAGGTCTACAGCGGCGACGACGCCTTCACGCTGCCCCTGCTCGCCGTCGGCGCCGTCGGCGTGATCTCGGTCGCCTCGCACTGGGTCGGGCGCCAGATGGGCGAGATGATCGACGCCTTCGAGAAGGGCGACGTGACCGCCGCCCGTCGCATCAACGCCGGCCTGCTCGACTCGTACGACTACGAGAGCAGCCCCGACGCGGTGAACCCGGTCCCGACCAAGACGATGCTCCGCGTGCTCGGGCTCAAGGTCGGGGAGTGCCGTCCACCGATGGGGCCGCCACCGGACGGCCTCGCCGACCACGCCCGCCGGGTCCTCGAGGGCCTGGCCTGATGGCGGCCCCGGTCCACATCACGTTCCTCGGGGGCCTCGGGGAGATCGGCCGCAACTGCGCGGCGCTCGAGCTCGAGGGGCAGATCCTGCTCATCGACTGCGGGCTCATGTTCCCCGACAGCGACATGCTCGGCGTCGACCTCGTGCTGCCCGACTTCACCTGGCTGCTCGAGCGCGCCGACGACATCGTCGGCTGCATCGCCACCCACGGTCACGAGGACCACGTCGGCGGGCTCTCCTACCTGCTGCGGGAGGCGAGCTTCCCGGTGTTCGGCACCGAGCTGACCCTCGGCCTCGCCCGGGGTCGCATCGAGGAGTCCGGCCTGATGGGCCAGACCGACCTGTGCGTCGCCGCCGACGGCGATGTGTGGGAGATCGGTCCGTTCGAGGTGGAGTTCATCCCCACGACGCACTCGGTGCCCCAGGCGGTGGCGACCGCGTTCCACACGCCGCAGGGCACGATCGTCCACAGCGGCGACTTCAAGATCGACCTGACCCCGGTGGACGGCCGGCTGACCGACCTGTCGCGACTCGGCGCGCTGGCCGACGGCGAGGGCATCCGCCTGCTGCTCGCGGACTCGACCAACGCGGACCAGCGCGGCCACTCCCGCTCCGAGACCGAGGTCGGGCGCGTCCTGCACCAGCTGATGTACGAGCAGCGCGGCCGCCGGCTGATCGTGGCGTGCTTCGCGAGCCACATCCACCGGATCCAGCAGCTCGCCGACGCCGCGGTCGACTCGGGCCGCGTGATCGCACCGCTGGGCCGTTCCATGCGGCGCAACATGTCGATGGCCCGGGAGATGGGCCTGCTGCGCATCCCCGACTCGTCGCTGATCGACGTCGAGGACGTCGACCGCCGTGAGCCCGGCAAGGTCCTGGTGCTGTGCACCGGATCCCAGGGCGAGCCGATGTCGGCGCTGACGCTGCTCGCCGGGCAGGAGAACCGCTGGCTGAAGCTGCACCCGGACGACACGGTGATCCTGTCGAGCCACCCGATCCCCGGCAACGAGCACGCGGTCACCAAGGTGATCGACAACCTGTTCCGCCAGAGCGTCGAGGTCATCCACTCCGGCGTCTCGGACGTCCACGCCACCGGCCACGCCAAGGCCGAGGAGCTCAAGCTCTACCAGTCGATCCTCAAGCCGGACTGGTTCGTGCCGGTCCACGGCGAGTACCACCACCTCGTCGCCCACGCCCGCCTGGCCGAGATCATGGGCACGCCGCACGACCACATCGTGGTGGCCGAGGACGGCGACCGGCTGGTGCTCGACGACGACGGGCTCCGCGAGGTCGGTCGGGTGCCCGCCGAGTACGTCTACGTGCACGGCACGGTGGGCGACGTCGGCACCGGCGTGCTGTCGGACCGGCGGATCCTGGCCGACGAGGGCGTCGTGTCCGCGATCGTCTGCGTCGACCGGAAGCGCCGCACGATCGTCTCCGGGCCGCAGATCACCACCCGGGGCTGGGTCTACGAGGCCGAGGCGGGCGAGCTGCTCGACGACCTCGCCGCCCGGGTCCGCACCGCGGTCGAGGGCGGCCTGGCCGAGGACGCGGAGCGGCCCCGGCTCGAGAAGCTGGTGCGCAAGGCGGCCGGCAGCTTCGTGTCGGACCGCACCCGGCGGCGCCCGATGATCGTCCCGGTCGTGCTCGAGGTCTGAGCCCGGCCGGGCGGCCGGGATCAGGCGTCGTGCGAGCGCCCGCGCGGCCGTTCGGGCGACACAAGTCACGTCCGGCGGAGGGGGGACCTGCTCGCGTTCGCGAGCACACTGGGAGCGACGGGGCGAAGGATCGACGGCGGTCTGCGCCCGACCTCGCACGCCCACCGAACGGTGCGCGTCGGACGTGAAGGGAATGCCGCTGTGTTCGGTCGACTCGGTGGGTGGTGCTGCCGCCGACGGGGACGTGTCCTCGTCATCTGGCTGCTCGTGTTCGTGGTGGGCGGCGCGCTCAGCGGTGCGCTGGGCAACTCGTTCAAGTCGGAGTTCAACCTCCCCGACGTCGAGTCCAAGCACGGCATGGACATCCTCGAGGACGACTTCGGGGGCGAGGGCGCCGGGACGTCGGGCACGATCGTGTTCGAGTCGGCGAGCGGCTTCGACGACGCCACGAGGACCCAGCTGAACGCGTTCCTCGACCAGGTCGCCGAGGTCCGGGACACGACGGTGCAGAGCCCGTTCGCCCCCGGCGGCGAGCGCCAGATCTCGGTGCTGGACGGCGCGGAGGGCCGGATCGCCTTCGCCCAGATCGAGGTGCCCGGCGAGCTCGAGCAGGAGTCGGCGCAGGAGTACGCGGAGGAGGTGCAGGCGCTCGCACCCGATGTCGACGGCGTCCGCATCGAGTACGGCGGCCAGATGTTCTCGGAGTTCGAGCCGCCCGAGTCGGAGCTGCTCGGCCTGGCGTTCGCGATCGTGATCCTCATCGTCGCGTTCGGCTCGGTCCTGGCGATGGGCCTCCCGATCGGCGTCGCCCTCGGCGGCATCGGCGTCGGCTCGATCCTGCTGACGATCCTGTCGAACGTCATCACGATGCCCGACTTCGCCACGACGCTCGGGGTGATGATCGGCCTGGGTGTGGGCATCGACTACGCGCTGTTCATCGTCACCCGCTACCGGGAGCAGCTCCACCTCGGCCACTCGGTCGAGGAGTCGGTCGCGATCGCCATCGACACGTCGGGGCGCGCGGTGACCTTCGCCGGCCTGACCGTCGTGATCTCGCTCCTCGGCATGCTGCTGATGGGCGTGAGCTTCGTGCAGGGCCTCGGCATCGGCGCCGCCACGGTCGTCGCCGTCACGATGGTCGCCTCGCTCACCCTGCTGCCGGCCCTGCTGGGGTTCGCCGGCGAGCGCGTCGACCGGACGCGCTGGCGGGGCCTGATCGCCGCCGGGCTGATCGCGCTGGCGCTGCTCGGCCTGGGCCTGAAGATCCAGCCGCTGGCCGCGGGCGCCTTCCTCGTCGCGATCGTCGTGCTGGTCCTGGGCTTCTTCTGGAGCCCGCTCAAGCGGGAGGTGCCGCGCCGCGAGCCCAAGCCGCTCCGGGACACCACGTCCTACCGGTGGAGCCGGATCGTGCAGCGGCACCCCTGGTCGATGGCGCTCGGCGCGACCGCCTTCCTGGTCGTGCTGATGATCCCGACGTTCGCCATGCGGCTGGGCTTCCCCGACGAGGGCAACGACCCGGCCGGCACCACCACGCGGGAGGCCTACGACCTGCTCGCGGAGGGCTTCGGCCCCGGCTACAACGGCCCGCTCATGCTCGTGGCCACGCTGCCCGACGGCACGACGCCCGAGGCGCTGCAGGCGATCACGACCGCGGTGCAGGAGACGCCCGGCGTGGCGTTCGCCTCACCGGCGATTCCGAACGACGAGCAGGACCCGACCGCGGCGCTGTGGCGGGTGATCCCGACCACCGCCCCGCAGGACGAGGCCACCACCGAGCTGGTGCACCACCTCCGCGACGACGTGCTCCCGGCGGCCGAGGACGGGAGCGGCGTCGACGTGCTGGTGTCGGGCTTCGTCGCCGTCACGGTCGACTTCACGGCGTTCGTGTCGGAGCGGCTCTTCCTGTTCTTCGGGGCGGTGCTGACGCTGTCGTTCATCCTCCTGATGGTCGTGTTCCGGTCGCTGCTGGTCCCGGTCAAGGCCGTGATCATGAACCTGCTGTCGATCGGCGCCGCCTACGGCGTGCTCGTCGCCGTGTTCCAGTGGGGCTGGGCGAAGGACCTCTTCGGGATCGAGCCGGCGCCCATCGAACCGTTCATGCCGATGATGCTGTTCGCGATCGTGTTCGGCCTGTCGATGGACTACGAGGTGTTCCTCCTGTCCCGCATCCGCGAGGAGTGGGTCCGCACCGGCGACTCCCACGCCTCGGTCGCCGACGGCCTCGCCGCCACGGCGCGGGTCATCACCGCGGCCGCGGCGATCATGGTCTTCGTCTTCGGCAGCTTCCTCGGCGAGTCGGTCCGCACCATCAAGCTGTTCGGCTTCGGCCTCGCGCTGGCGGTGCTGCTCGACGCCACGGTGGTCCGCATGCTGCTCGTGCCCGCCACGATGGAGCTGCTGGGCGACCGCAACTGGTGGCTGCCGAAGTGGCTCGACCGGATCCTCCCGCACGTCAACGTCGAGGGGACGCTCGAGCACTCGAACCCCGGCGAGGACGACACGCCCGACGACACCCCCGACGAGGACCGCGAGCTCGAGCCCGTGGGCTGACGGGACCACCGGATCAGGTGACGGCGCCGTCGGCGTCGCGGCCGGCGAGGCCGCGCAGCACGTCGACGGTCGCCCGGCGGTCGCCGTCGGCGCCGAAGAACCGGTCGTCGACGGCCTGCACCTCGGTCACGGCCCGGGCCGCCAGCTCCCGCCCGGCGGTGGTGCAGCGGAGCCGCTTGACGCGGGCGTCGTTCGGGTCGTCGCTGCGGCGGATCAGCCCCCGCTGCTCGAGGGCCCGCACGACCTGCGACGTCATCATCGCGTCGGTGCCGGCGTGGTCAGCGAGCTCCCGCTGGCTGGGCGGCCCGCCGCGGGCGGTCAGCCACGCCGTGCCGGCGAGCAGCACGAACTGGACGTGGGTCAGCTCGAGCGGCCGCAGCGCCTCGGCGACCTCGCGCTGCCACCGGAGCGTCGCGTGCCACAGCAGGAACCCCGGGCGGTCCCACGCGGTGCGGTCGGGGAACCGGGTCACGGGTGCGTCGCCCCCGGGCTGGGCCGTGCCGCCCGGCGGCGGAGCGGTGTCCATCGGCCGTCAGTCTCCCATCCGGCGCGGCGGGCGTGGCGGGCGCAGCGCTCCGACCCGGCTCAGGGCTGCAGGAGGGCGGCGGCGGCCAGCGCGACGCGCAGCATGTCGGCCTGGCCCTGCTGGTACCGCTCGAGCGACTGGCCCCGGTAGGTCGCCTCGCCGGTCAGCAGGTTGCTGCCCGCGCAGATGATCGAGCCGGCCTCCCACCCCATGACCCCGGCGATCGTGAACAGGGCCGAGGTCTCCATCTCGAAGGCGAGCACGCGCCGGGCCGACCAGCTGCCGATGAGCTCCTCGGTGCGCTCGCCCTCGTAGAAGCTGTCGGTGGTCCGGGTCAGGCCGACGGCGCAGTCGACCGCCTCGTCGCCCGCGGCGCGGCGAAGGGCGTCGAGCACCCGTGGGGCCGCGACGGCCGGGTACCCGGACGGGGCGTAGTAGCGCGAGGTGCCCTCGTCGCACACCGCCCCGTGCGCGATGGCGATGCCGCCCACGCCCATCAGCGGGCTGATCGACGCGCAGCTGCCCACCCGCACGAACGTACGGGCGCCGCACGCGGCGAGCTCCTCCATGGCGATCGACAGCGACGGCGCGCCGACGCCGCTGGTGGCGACCGTGACCGGGCCGCCCGCGCCGGTGCCGGTGTAGACGGAGTAGCCGCGGCGGGCGCCGACCTGGCGGACGTCGTCGAGCATCGAGGCCATGAGCTCGACGCGGTCGGGGCTGCCCGACAGGAGGGCGACGGGGGCCACGTCGCCGTCGGTCGTGCCGAGGTGCGGGAAGGTGCCGTCGGGCAGGCGCATGTGGCGTTCGGTCAGCCACATCGCCGGCGGCGGGATCGTGTCGTCGGCGGCCGACGAGGCCATGGGCGGGGGAGAGGTGCTCACGTGGGTCTCCGGGTCGGGTCGGGGGCGGTCGGGTGGGGACGGCGGGTCAGGGGCGACGGGCGGTCAGGCGGGCGCCGGGCCGGCGACGGCGGGGAGGACCTCTCGGGCGAACCGCTCGAGCCCGCCGAGGTCGACCGGCGACCGGAGGTTGACGATCACCCCGTCCACGCCGGCGTCGGCGAACGAGCGCAGCACCTCGACCATGTGGTCGGGCGATCCGACGAGCACGCGCGACCGGACCTCGTCGTCGGTGCCGCCGCGCTGGCGGGCGAAGTGGGCGACGAGCGCGGCCTCGGCGGTGGCGTCGCCGGACAGCTCGCCGAACACGAACGCGGTGCGCTGCAGCGACCCCGGCGTGCGATCGCGGCCGGCCAGGAGGTCGTCGAGCCGTGCGTTCACGTCGCCCCACTCCCAGGGCGCCCAGAAGCCGTTGTAGCGGTCGGCCCGTCGGGCGACGAGTCGCAGGAGGCGGGGACCGCTGCCGCCGACCAGCACCGGGATGCCGCCGGGCCGGACCGGGCCCGGGTCGAACGGCGCGTCGTCGAGCGAGTACCAGCGGCCGTCGAAGTCGGCCCGGCCGCCGTCGGCCCCGGCCGCGCACAGCAGGCGGAACACCTGCAGGGCCTCGTCGAGCCGCTCCATCCGCTCGCCGACCTCGGGGTACGCGATGCCGTAGCGCTCGTGCTCGGCCTGGTGCCACGCCGCCCCGATGCCGAGCACGGCCCGCCCGTCGGTGATGCGGTCGAGCGTCACGGCCATCTTCGCCAGCACCGACGGGTGGCGGTAGGTGACGCCGGTGACGAGCGTGCCGACCTCGAGCCGGGCGGTGTGCGAGGCGAGGGCGGCCAGCGCCATCCAGCCCTCGAGCTGCGGGCCGGCCGGGATCCCGTCGGGGTCGGGCCCCGAGGGCCCGTCGTTGAGGGGGACCATGTGGTCGAAGGTGTAGGCGCCGGTGAAGCCGAGCTCGTCGGCCGCCTGCCAGATGTCGAGCAGCGCGGCGTAGGTGGTGTGCTCGGGTGGGGTCTGGATCGAGACGTGCACGGCTCAGCCCACCCGCACCGCGACGGGCTCCTCGGCGGGGGCGCCGCCGGGCGCGCCCGCCGGCCGCTCGGCCAGCTCGCCGAGGATGCGGCGGTACTCGAGGGTCATGCGATCCGCCTTGATGTGCACCTCGGACGTGACGTCGGTGGGCAGGTCGGACTCGATCTCCTCGAGCAGCGCCTTGTCCTCGGCCTGCACCTGGCGGTCCATTGCCGAGATGTCGTCCCAGCGGTCTGGCGACGGGTCGTCGTTGCGGGCGATGAACTGGCAGAAGAGCGTCGTGTCGTCGTCGATCGGCGTCGCCGTCTTGTAGAGGACGTGCTCGAGGCCGTTCTCGTGGTAGGTGAGCTTGCCGCGGAACACGAGCGGCTCGACGAGCTCGGCCTCGGTCGAGCGGCTCGTCAGGTCCGAGGTGATGCCGGTGTTGCGCTTCTGCAGCTCGGGCACGGCGGCCACGTACGAGACCTCGAACCGCAGCCGCGTGCCGTCGCGCTCGACGGTGTAGTCCGACAACCGGGGGTTGGTCGCCGAGCCCACCGAGCCCCGGTGGACGAAGGCCACGTGGCTCACGTCGAGCGCGTTGTCGACGATGCGCGGTGCGCTGGCCGACCAGACCTCCATCATCTCGTGGATGAGCGTGTAGCCCTCGGCGTCGGCCTCGCCCAGGTCCGGGATGCCCGACGACGGGTCGCCGACGCAGATCCAGACGAGGCCGTAGCGCTCCCCGGCGGCGTCGGTGCGCAGGCAGGCCCGGGGCGGGACCGGCACGCCGGGCTCGGCGGCCGGGATCTCGGTGCAGCGCCCGTCGGCGTCGTAGCGCCACCCGTGGTACGGGCAGACCAGCGTGCCGCCGTCGACCCAGCCCTGCGACAGGCGGGCGGCCCGGTGGGGGCAGCGGTCGGTCGCCGCCACGGGCGGCGCACCGGCGGCGGGGCGCCAGACGACGTGGCGCTCGCCGAAGATCCGGACGGGCAGCGGCTCGGTGGTGACCGCGTCGGCGTAGGCGACCGGGTACCAGTGGTCCCGGAGGGCGGGGATCTCGCTGACGAGCATCCCCTGATACTAAGCGCGCTTAGGGACTGACGGGAACCCCTCCGTGGCGGGGCTCCGCCGCGGTGTCGGTCACGGTGGGTAGCGTGACGGGCACTGTGGCGAGCAAGCAGAAGACCACTCCTCGGCGGAGCGGCGACACGACCCGGCGGAGCAGCGGCACGAGCCGGTCGTCGTCGGGCGGGTCCCGCTCCTCGGCCGCCCGCCGGTCGACCTCACGGTCGTCGAGCCGGTCGCGCTCGACGAGCGGCCGGTCCCGCGCCGCGACCGCCGAGCGGACCACACCGGGGCTGGGCGTCCTGCTCGACGGCCACGGCCACGACATCGCCGGCCTGGTCCTGGTCCTGTTCGGCGTCGTCGCCGCCATCGGCATCTACGCCGGCGCCGCCGGGCCGCTCGGCTCGGGCGTGGCGTCCCTCGCCGCCGGGCTGCTCGGCCGCCTCGACGTGCTGCTGCCGCCGGCCCTCGTCGCCGGGGGCGTCCTCGTCATCGTCGGGCCGCGTCGCACCGACGTCGACCTGACCGCCGACCACCTCGACGTCGCCCCCGACGAGTACGACGAGGGGGCCCTCGACCCGCACGAGCGCCACGTCGCCCGGCTCCGCCGGCTCGTCGGCGGCGTGCTCGGGACGCTCACGCTCCTGGGGCTGCTCGACGTCGCCCTCGGGCAGGACCGCAGCATTGAGCCCGACGGGCTCGATGCGTACGCCGAGGCCGGTGGCCTGGTCGGCGCCGGCGTCGCGGGCGTGTTCGAGCGTCTGGTCGGACGCTGGGGCGCGCTCGCCGTGCTGGTCGTCCTGGCCCTGCTGTCGGCCAGCCTCCTCAGCGGCCGGTCGCTGCGCACCGTCGGCCACGACGTCGGTCGCGGCGTCGGCCCGCTCTGGCGGGCGCTCACGTCGTGGCTCTCGGACCTGTTCCGGGTCGGTCCGCCGGCCGACGACGACGGCGAGGCCGACGAGGCCGAGCACACCGCGGTCCTCTACGACCAGGACGTCGACGCGCCGGCCAAGCCGAAGCGCACCCGCTCCAAGAAGACGGCGACGCCGTCGGTCGTCGTCGCCGACACCGAGGTCGACCCGACCCAGCTCGAGATCGAGCTGCCGCCCGGCGTGGCCGGGTCCGCGTGGAAGCTGCCGTCGGTCAAGCTCCTGTCGCTCTCCGGCCGACGCGACGTCGACACCAAGGCCGTCGAGGCGCGGGCCCAGGTGCTGGTGTCGGCGCTGGCCGAGCACGGCGTGCAGACCCGGATCGTCGGCATGACCGTCGGCCCGACCGTGACCCGCTACGAGCTCGAGCTCGGCACCGGCGTGAAGGTCGCCCGCGTCACGTCGCTGCACAAGGACATCGCCTACGCCATGGCGTCGCCCGACGTCCGCATCCTGGCGCCGATCCCGGGCCGGCAGGCCATCGGCGTCGAGGTGCCCAACGCCGACCGGGTCGTCGTGAACCTCGGCGACATCCTCACCTCCGAGGAGGCCCGCAGGGCCACGCACCCGCTGCAGGTCGCCGTCGGCCGGGACATCAACGGCATCGCCAAGCTGATGAACCTGGCGACCATGCCGCACCTCCTCATCGCCGGCCAGACCGGTGCGGGCAAGTCGAGCTGCATCAACTCGATCATCACCTCGGTGATGATGCGCGCCACGCCGGAGCAGGTCCGGATGATCCTCATCGACCCCAAGCGGGTCGAGCTCACCCAGTACAACCGGATCCCGCACCTGCTCACGCAGGTGGTGGCCAACCCGAAGAAGGCCGCCAACGCCCTGAACTGGGCCGTCAAGGAGATGGAGCGGCGCTACGACCTCCTGTCCGAGGTCGGCGTCCGCGACATCACCGGCTACAACGCCAAGTTCGACAAGGGCGAGCTGCAGGCCGAGCCGGGTGAGGAGCGCACCTACGAGCGCCTCCCGTTCATCCTGATCGTCGTCGACGAGCTCGCCGACCTGATGATGGTGGCCCCGAGAGACGTCGAGGAGTCGATCTGCCGCATCGCGCAGATGGCCCGCGCCGTGGGCCTGCACCTCGTCATCGCCACCCAGCGCCCGTCGGTCAACGTGATCACCGGCGTCATCAAGGCCAACGTGCCGGCCCGGCTCGCCTTCGCAGTGGCCTCGGCGACCGACTCCAAGGTGATCCTCGACCAGGGCGGCGCCGAGCGGCTGGTCGGCCGCGGCGACATGCTCCTCCTCGAGGGCGGCTCCAGCGCACCCGAGCGCATCCAGGGCGCCTGGGTCGAGGAGTCCGAGGTCCAGTCCATCGTGTCCTCGTGGCGCCGCCAGGCGCCCGACGTCGAGTCGCAGTACGTCTCCGACGTGCAGGGCTCCGAGGACTCCGGTGGTCCGGGTGGCGGCGGCACGACCGGGGGCGACGACGACGAGCTGCTCACGCAGGCCATGGAGCTCGTCGTGCGCAGCCAGCTCGGCTCGACCTCGATGCTGCAGCGCAAGCTCAAGGTCGGCTTCGCCCGGGCCGGCCGGCTCATGGACCTGCTCGAGGAGCGGGGCGTCGTCGGTCCGTCCGAGGGGTCGAAGGCCCGGGACGTGCTCATGACGCCCGAGGAGCTCGACAACATGATCGAGTCCGGCGCGCTCTGACCGCACCCCTCGACCCCGAAGCGCTGGCCGAGGCGGTGCTCGAGGTCGTCGACCTGGTGCCGCCCGGGCGGGTGACGACCTACGGCGCGATCGCCGACGTCGTGGGCACGGGGCCGCGCCAGGTCGGTGCCGTCATGGCCCGCGACGGCGGCGCCGTGACGTGGTGGCGGGTGGTGCGCGCCGACGGCACCCTGCCGGCCCACCTCGCCGCCGAGGCCCGGGCCCGGCACCGGTCCGAGGGCACGCCGCTGCGACCGTCGGGGAAGGTCGACCTCGCCGCGGCATTCTGGGAGCCCTGACCGGATCATCCGGGGAGCGACGCAGGAGGCGCCGATGGCGGCCAAGGACTACCGGGCGGAGGGCATCACGGTGCACTGGCGCTCGGCGCGCTGCATCCACTCGCTGAACTGCGTGACCGCGCTGCCCGAGGTGTTCGACCGCGACGCCCGGCCGTGGATCCGGGCCGGCGCCGCGCCGGCCGACGTGGTGGCGGCGGCGGTCGACGGCTGCCCCAGCCGGGCGCTGACCTACACCCGCACCGACGGCGCCGCCCCGGGGCCCGGCGCCGCCCGCGACGACGAGGACGCGCCCACCTCCGACGGCACGGCCGTCCGCGTGAACGTGAAGCCGAACGGGCCGCTCGCCATCGTGGGCGTGGTCGAGGTGGTGGACGGCGAGGGCAACGTCCTGTCCGTGGACGACCGCACGTTCCTGTGCCGCTGCGGCGGATCGGCCACCAAGCCGTTCTGCGACGGCACCCACAAGCGCAACTCGTTCCAGGGCTGAGCGCCTGCGTCGGCCCGGGCGTCCGGACCGGCGGTGCCCCCGTCGGGGTGGCGGACGGTCCGACGCACCGCCGACCGTCCCGGGTACGGTGCGGACGACCACGGTCGGGGGGCCGCGGCGTCGGGACGGCGTCCCGGTGGAAGGGGGGCACATGCCCAGCTCGAGGTGGGCCGCGCCGTGGCGCACGGCGGTCGTCGCCGTGGCCGCCGTCGCGGCGCTCGCGGTGGGCGCGTGCTCGTCGGACGACGACGCCGCGGGTGACGCCGGCTCGTCGACGCCCAGCACCACGACGACCTCGCTGGCCGCCTTCGATGGCCCCGGTGACTTCTACGACGTCCCCGACCCGCTCCCCGAGGGCGAACCGGGCCGGCTGATCCGCTACGAGTGGATCGAGCGCCCCGAGGAGCCCGACCGCGCGACCTACCGAGTCATGTACCACTCGCGCGACGCGCAGGACCGCGACGCCGCGGTGACGGGCGTGGTGTCGGTGCCCGTCGGCGAGGCGCCCGAGGGCGGCTGGCCCACGCTGTCGTGGGGGCACGGCACCGTCGGCCTCGCGCCCGGCTGCGCGCCGAGCCGGGGCAGCGGCGGCATCCCGGCCTTCGGCACCGACGGCATCCTGGCCGCGTCGGACTACCTGGGCCTCGGTCCCAACGGGCAGCTCCACGCCTACCTGTCGGGTCCGGCCGAGGGGCACAGCGTGATCGACGTCGTGCGCGCCGCCCGGCAGCTGCCCGACGTCGTGGCCTCGGACGAGTGGACGACGGTCGGCATCTCCCAGGGCGGCCACGCGGTCCTGTTCGCGGGCGAGCTGTCCGACGACTACGCCCCCGAGCTCGACCTGCTGGGGACCGTGGCCCTCGCCCCGGGCTCCAACCTCGACCGCACGTTCCCGGGCGACGTCCCGCTCACGATCAACGCCGTCAAGGCGATGGCGGTCTACGGCATGGCGGTCGACCACCCCGAGATCCGACCCGAGGAGTTCGCGACGCCGGCGCTCAGGGCCCTCGCCGAGCAGATGCGCACGAAGTGCCTGGCCGACCTCGGGGGGCAGATCGCCGCCATGCCCACCGACGGCTACTGGACGGTCGACCCCCTGACGACCGACCTCGGCCGGAAGGTCAGCCAGGCCAACAACCCGGGGAGGGTCCGGGCCGGCGCGCCGGTCCTGCTCGTCCAGGGCGACGCCGACGTCGTGGTCGCCCCCGCCCGCACCCAGGCGCTGTTCGACGCGATGTGCGCCGTCGGCCAGGTCGTCGAGCTCGAGGTGGTGCCGGGTGGCAACCACGACATGAAGGCGCTCGAGGGCGCCCGGGCCACCATCGAGTCGTGGCTGCAGGCCCGACTCGACGGCGAGGCCGCGCCCGACGGCTGCCCGCAGCCAGGATGATCGACGACGGACCGGACGAGAGACCAGGAGGACCAGCCATGGCGGAGGTGATCCGGCGATGACGGACGCGACGACGATCGCGACGGAGTGGACGACGGTGGCGAGCGGGTTGCGGTTCCCCGAGGGGCCCGTGGCCATGGACGACGGGAGCGTGCTGCTCGTCGAGATCGCCCGTGGCACGCTCAGCCGTGTCGGCGCCGACGGCGCCGTCGAGGTGGTGGCCGAGTGCGGCGGCGGCCCCAACGGAGCGGCCATCGGTCCCGACGGCGACGTGTGGATCACGAACAACGGCGGCTGCTTCGAGTTCGTCGACCTGGGCGGCGTGCTGGTACCGGGCGGCGTGCCCGACTCGTGGTCCGGTGGGTCGATCCAGCGCGTCGACCCGTCGACCGGCGAGGTCACGACCGTCTACACCGAGTGCGACGGCCGACCGCTGCGGGCCCCGAACGACCTGGTCTTCGACGCCCACGGAGGGTTCTGGTTCACGGACCACGGGGTGCGGTTGGAGCGGTCGAGCGATCGCACGGGCGTCTTCTACGCGACGGCCGACGGCTCCACGATCCGCGAGGTGATCTTCCCGATGGACGCCCCGAACGGCGTCGGGCTGTCGCCCGCCGGCGACAAGGTCTACGTCGCCGAGACCCACACCGGGCGGGTGTGGTCGTGGGACGTGCCCGAGCCCGGCGTCGCCTCCGGGTCCGGCCTCCTCGCGCCGCACGGCGACCTGCTGGTCGGCCTGCCCGGGATGCAGCTCCTCGACTCGCTCGCCGTCGACGGCGACGGCTGGGTCTGCGTCGGCACGCTCGTCAACGGGGGCATCACCGCCGTGTCGCCCGACGGCACGCAGGTGGAGCACCACCCGGCCGACGACCTGCTGGTGACCAACATCTGCTTCGGCGGCCCCGACCTGCGCACCGCCTACGCCACGGCCTCGGCCACCGGCCGGCTCCTGTCCGCCGAGTGGCCCCGACCGGGCCTGCGCCTGGCCAACACGTAGGCGCTCCCGGGGGAGGACCACCCGCCCCGCGGGCCCGTCACGGAGCCCACCGGGCGGCGCCGGTACCCTTCGGGGGTGCCGCGCACGTACTGGGTCGAGACGCTCGGCTGCCCCAAGAACCAGGTGGACTCCGACAAGCTCACCGGCACCCTCGCTGCCGACGGGCTGGTCCCGGCCGCCTCCGCCGAGGAGGCCGACCTCGTCGTCGTGAACACGTGCGCCTTCGTCGAGGAGGCCCGCGAGGAGAGCGTCGCCACGATCCTGGCGCTCGAGGAGCGCCGGGCCGACGGCGCCGAGCTCGTCGTGACCGGCTGCATGGCCGAGCGCTACGGCGACGAGCTGGCCCGGGCGCTGCCCGAGGTCGACGCCGTGGCGGGCTTCGGCGTGCCGGTCACGCTCGGGCGCACGCCCGCCGGTCGCCGCGGTCTCATCCCGGTGTCCGTCGAGCCGGCGCCGCCGACGCTCGACCTGCTGAACCTGCCCCGGCCCCGCTCGGCGCGCCCGTGGGCCTACGTGAAGGTCGCCGAGGGCTGCGACAAGGCGTGCGGCTTCTGCGCCATCCCGAGCTTCCGCGGGCCGCAGCGGTCCCGGACCGTGGCGTCCGTGCTCGACGAGGTCCGCGCGCTGCAGGTCCGGGAGGTCGTGCTCGTGGCGCAGGACCTGGCCGCGTACGGCCGGGACCGGACCGGCGACGGCCGGGTCGAGGCGCCCCCGGGGACCACGCCGATCGCCGAGCTCGTGCGCGCGGTGGCCGACGAGGTCGACCGGGTCCGGCTCCTCTACCTGTACCCGTCGGAGCTGACCGAGGAGCTCGTCGAGCTGATCGCCACCGGCCCGGTGCCGTACTTCGACCTGTCGTTGCAGCACGTGTCGGCGCCGCTCGTGCGCCGCATGCGCCGCTGGGGCGACGGCGACCGCTTCCTCGGCCGGATCGACGGCATCCGGGCACTGCGCCCCGACGCCGCGCTCCGCTCCAACTTCATCGTCGGATACCCCGGCGAGACCGAGGAGGACCACGACCGGTTGCTCGACTTCGTCGAGGCGGCCCGCCTCGACTGGTGCGGCTTCTTCTCCTACTCCGACGAGGAGGGCACCTACGCGGCCGGGCTCGACGGCCGTGTCGACGACGGCCTCGTCGCCGAGCGCCTGGCCGAGCTGCGAGAGCTGCAGGACCGCATCACCGGCGAGCGCCGCGACGCGCTGGTCGGCGAGCGGACCGTCGTCCTCGTCGACGAGCCGGGCGTCGCCCGCTCGCACCGTGAGGCGCCCGAGATCGACGGGATCGTCGAGGTCCCCGAGGACCTGGCGGTGGGGGAGCTGCACCTGGTGGAGGTGACCGCGGCGGCCGGGCCCGACCTGACCGCCGTGCCGGTGGGGGACCGCGCGGCGGCCGGCGCGGTGCGATCGTCGTGAGCACGGACCAGCGCGCCGCGACGTTCGGTCCGGGCGCGCTGCTGACGCCGGCCAACGTGATCACGATCGTCCGGCTGCTGCTGGCGCCGGTCGCCTTCGCGCTGATCATCCAGGAGCAGTCGGGCTGGTTCCTCTTCGCCCTGTGGTTCTGCATCACGGCCTCCGACAGCCTCGACGGCTACCTGGCCCGGCGGCAGGGCACGACGCGCTCCGGCGCGTTCCTCGACCCGCTGGCCGACAAGGTGCTGGCGCTCGGCGGTCTGTGGGCGATGGTGCTGGCGGGACGGTTCTGGTGGCTGCCCGTCGTGCTGATCACCCTCCGCGAGGCGCTGATCTCCGCGTTCCGCAGCTACTGGGGGCGACGGGGCCTCGCGGTGCCGGCGTCGAACGTCGCCAAGTTCAAGACGTTCCTCCAGTTCAGCTCGGTCGGGTTCGTGACCTGGCCGTGGTTCACCGACGTGACCTGGATCGCCGACGGCCTGCTGTGGGCGGGCGTCGCGGTGGCGTGGATCAGCGCAGCGCAGTACCTGCACGCCGGCTCCCGGGCGACGACCACGATGGCCCGGGACTGACCGGCGGGATCACCGGAGCCCTCGCACCGGCGGGTAGGTTGCCGCCCATGCGCGTGGAGGTGGTGGCCGTCGGCACCGAGCTGCTGCTCGGCCAGATCGTCGACTCGAACTCGTCCTGGATCGGGGAGCAGCTCGCGCTCGCCGGGCTCGACTCGTACTTCCAGACGAAGGTGGGTGACAACCTCGGGCGCATCGTCGACGTGATCGAGCTGGCCCTGTCGCGCAGCGACGCCGTCATCTGCACCGGCGGCCTCGGCCCGACCCAGGACGACCTGACCCGGGAGGCGATCGCCGCGGTCATGGGCGTCCCGCTCGAGGAGTCCGAGGAGGCCGCCGAGCGCATCATCGCCATGTTCGGCGGGCGGGGGCGGCGCATGCCGATGAACAACCTGCGCCAGGCGATGAAGCCCGTCGGCGCCGAGTTCATTCCGCAGCAGCCGGGCACCGCGCCCGGGCTCGTCTGCCCGGTCACGCGGCCCGACGCGACGACGGGCGAGCCGGTCGAGAAGGTGATCTACGCGGTGCCGGGCGTGCCGTGGGAGATGCAGGAGATGGTGAGCGGGACCGTCCTGCCCGACCTGCAGCGCCGCGCCGGCATCACCTCGGTGATCGCCAGCCGCACGCTCCGGACCTGGGGCGAGTCGGAGTCCGGCCTGGCCGAGATCCTGGCCGACCGGCTCGACGAGCTCGACCGCCTGGCTGAGGCGGGGGAGGAGGGAACGGCCACGATCGCCTTCCTCGCCTCGGGCATGGAGGGCCTCAAGGTCCGCCTGACCGCCAAGGCCCCGACCGAGGCGCTCGTGGCCGAGGTGCTGCGGGCCGAGGAGGCCGTCGTCCGCGGCATCCTCGGCGAGGTCGTGTTCGGCGTCGACGACGACACGATGGAGTCGGTCGTGCTCGACCTCCTGCGCGAGCGCTCGCTGACGCTGGGCGTCGCGGAGTCGCTGACCGGCGGCATGGTCGGCTCGCGGATCTGCGACGTCGCCGGCGCGAGCGACGTGTTCCGCGGTTCGATCGTGTCCTACGCGTCGGACGTGAAGTTCGACCTCCTCGGCGTGCCCGAGGGCCCGGTGGTGACCGAGGAGGCGGCGAGGGCGATGGCGCTCGGCGCCCGCCGGGTGCTCGGCACCGACGTGGGGATCGCGGCGACCGGCGTGGCCGGACCCGACGAGCAGGAGGGCCGACCGGCGGGCACCGTCTGCATGGCGGTCGCGATCGGCGACCCGGGCGATCCGGACAGCGTCCTCGACTCGATCGAGGTGCGGCTGCCGGGCCGGCGGCGGCAGGTGCGGGAGTTCACGGTGATCTCGCTGCTCGGCCTCCTCCGCCGCCACCTCGTCGGGATATAGGGGTGCACAGCGACAAACCTTGTCGCGATCCTGACCCCAGAAATCCCGTCGACCTGGTTTCCGGTCGGAAATGCTTGAGTCGAACACCCGTTCGTAACTACGCTCGTGTTCTGCCGACGGGGAGCGCTGTCAGACCCCCTCGGTACGGTCAGCGCACCAACTGATCGGCGCCGTGCAACGGCCCCCGAACCACCGACCGGCGGCCCCCGCCGAGCACGAAGGGAACAGGAACGTGGAGCGAGAGAAGGCACTCGAGATGGCGCTCAGCCAGATCGAGAAGCAGTACGGCAAGGGCTCGGTCATGAAGATGAGCGACAAGGGCTCCATGGCGGTGGAGTCCGTGCCGACCGGCGCACTGGCGCTCGACATCGCGCTCGGCATCGGCGGCCTGCCCCGCGGCCGCGTGGTGGAGATCTACGGCCCGGAGTCCTCCGGCAAGTCCACGCTCGCCATGCACGTGGTGGCCGAGGCGCAGCGCAACGGCGGCATCTGCGCCTACGTCGACGCCGAGCACGCCATGGACCCGGTGTACGCCGCCAAGATCGGCGTCGACGTCGACGAGCTGCTCATCTCCCAGCCCGACACGGGGGAGCAGGCGCTCGAGATCGCCGACATGCTCGTGCGCTCCGGCGCCATCGACGTGCTGGTCGTCGACTCGGTGGCGGCGCTCACGCCCCGGGCCGAGATCGAGGGCGAGATGGGCGACAGCCACGTCGGCCTGCAGGCCCGGCTCATGTCCCAGGCGCTGCGCAAGCTCACCGCCAACCTCAACAAGACCCAGACCATCTGCGTCTTCATCAACCAGCTGCGGGAGAAGATCGGCGTGATGTTCGGCTCGCCCGAGACCACCCCGGGCGGTCGTGCGCTGAAGTTCTACTCGTCGGTCCGCCTCGACATCCGCCGCATCGAGTCCATCAAGGACGGCGTCGAGGTCGTCGGCAACCGGACCCGGGTGAAGGTGGTCAAGAACAAGGTCGCCCCGCCGTTCAAGCAGGCCGAGTTCGACATCATGTACGGCAAGGGCATCAGCCGCGAGGGATCGCTGCTCGACATCGGCGTCGAGCACGACATCGTGAAGAAGTCGGGCGCCTGGTACACGTACGAGGGCGAGCAGCTCGGCCAGGGTCGGGAGAACGCCAAGGCGTTCCTCACCGACCACCCCGAGGTCATGGTGGAGATCCAGGATCGCGTGCTCCGTGCCGTCGGCATCGGGCAGGGCGAGTCGGAGGAGTCGGTGGACCTCTCCGATGACGTGGTCGATCCCGACGACCTCCCCATCTCCCTGGACTGATCAGCCCGCCACGCCGGTCGCTGGGGCCGGCGTGTGCACTGATCCTCGTTCCGGCTGCGGCCGCACGGTGCCTCGCGCGCCGCGGCCGTCGGCGAGTCCCCAGGACGACGCAACCCGTCGCGCGCCCCCACCCCAGGACGGACCGCGCGACGGGTTCGTCGCGTCCGGGGCCCTGGCCGGCGAGCGGGCCCGGCGATCTCGGGCGCCAGCGACCACCTGCTGGTCCGTCGTGCCCGAGTTCGCACCGATCCGGCCGTTCGTGTGCGAGATCGGACCTCCACGGGCCGATCCCGCACACGTTCAGCCGCGGATCTCGACTTCGGAGCCCTCACCCACGGGCCGTACGCTACCGACGTGACCAAGCGGTACCTCGTGCGCACCTTCGGGTGCCAGATGAACGAGCACGACTCAGAGCGCCTCGCCGGGCTGCTCGAGGCCGACGGCTACGTCCCGGCCGCGGACGTGGACGAGGCCGACGTCGTCGTGCTCAACACGTGCTGCATCCGGGAGAACGCCGACAACAAGCTGTACGGCACGCTCGGCCACCTGAAGTCGGTCAAGGACCGTCGTCCCGACATGGAGATCGTCGTCGCCGGCTGCCTGTCGCAGAAGGACGGCGAGGGCGTCGCGGCGCGGGCGCCGTACGTCGACGTCGTCCTCGGCACCCACAACGTGCACCGCGCCGTCGAGCTCCTTCACGAGCACCAGGCCCACGGCCGCTCGGTCACCGAGATCCTGTCCGAGACGGTCGCCGAGGACCACGAGCTGTTCCCGTCGGCGCTCCCGGTCGTGCGCGAGTCGGGCCACTCGGCCTGGGTCACGATCCAGATCGGCTGCGACAACAGCTGCGCGTTCTGCATCGTCCCGGCCGTCCGGGGCCCCGAGATCAGTCGCCCGTTCGGCGACGTCGTGGCCGAGGTGGAGCGGGCGGCGGCCGACGGCGTCACGCAGGTCACCCTGCTCGGCCAGAACGTGAACTCCTACGGCCGGGACCTCACGCTCCGCCTCCGCGGCGCGACGACCGACGACGCGCCGGATCCGGCCTTCCTGGCCGGCGCGGCGTGGGAGCAGGACCCGGCCCACCGGGCCCGGCCGCTGTTCGCCGACCTCCTCCGCGTCGTCGGCGAGGTGCCCGGCATCCGTCGGGTCCGCTACACGAGCCCCCACCCGAAGGACCTGCGCCCCGAGACGATCACCGCCATGTCCGACGTCGACAGCGTCTGCGAGCACCTCCACCTGCCGCTGCAGTCCGGCAGCGACCGGGTCCTCGCCGCCATGCACCGGGGCTACACCGCCGACCGCTACCTGGAGCGGCTCGCGGCGGCGCGGGCCGGCATCGACGACCTCGCCGTCACCACCGACATCATCGTCGGCTTCCCCGGCGAGACGGACGCCGACTTCGAGGCCACGCTCGAGGTCGCCGCCGAGGCCCGCTACGACAACGCCTTCACGTTCGTCTACTCGTCCCGTCCCGGCACCGAGGCCGCCGACCTGAGCGACCCTGTCCCGCACGAGGTCGCCGTCGAGCGCATGGGCCGCCTCCGCACGGTGGTCGAGCGGACCTCCCGCCTCGGCCACGAGGGCCGGATCGGCCGCATCGAGGAGGTCATGGTCGAGGGCCCGAGCCGGCGCGACCCGGGCCGGCTGAGCGGCCGGACCCGCCACAACCGCCTCGTGCACTTCCCGTCGGACCGGCCGCTGCGTCCCGGCACCTACGCCTCGGTGGAGGTCACCGAGGCCTCCACCACCAACCTCGTCGGCCGGCTCGTCGAGGTGCTCGCCGAGCCGACCCACCGCCGCCGCATCCCGGTGAGCGTGGCGTGAGCGACGGGCGGCCGCGCCCCTCGGGCGATCCGGTCGCCGGCCTCGACGTCGACCGCATCCCGCCCGATCCCGCCGTGCTGATCGGCGCGCTCGGCCGCGCGGCGGCGGCCGTCCACGACGGCCGATCGCCCCTCGGCTCCGACCGAGCGTCGCTGCCCCGGCTCCGGCCCTCCGACGCGGTGTCCGTGGTCGAGGCCGCCGTGGCGGCCGGCTGGCGGGCGCCCGAGGGCTCGCCCTACGCGCCGGTCGAGCCGTCGCGGCTCCTCGCCGTCCTGGGCGACGGCCTCGACCGGGTCACCGAGCGAGCCACCGACGAGGTCCCGACGATCGGCCGGGCGACGTTCGACAACCTGGTCCTGGCCGAACCGGCGGGGGAGCCCTCGCTCGGCGGGTCGGCGAACCTCACCATCCGACGGTCGCCTCGGCGGGTGCCGCCGCCGACCTTCGTCGACGAGGGCGACGCGGCCCTGAGCGACCCCTACCGCGACCTGGCCGTCGCGGCAGCGGACGTCGTGGCGACGTTCGGTCCCGGCGCCGTGCTCGGCCTGACCGCCGCCTACGTCGAGGCCCGTCCGTCCATCGAGCCGCTCGACCCGGTCCGCCTCGACTGGTGGTCGATCGTCGCCGCGGTCACCGGAGGCCGGCGGTGAAGGCCCGCACCGCCACCCGCCCGCCGGGCCGCCACCTGGTGCTCGTCGGTCCGACCGCCTCGGGCAAGTCGGCGGCGGCGGCCGCGCTCGCCCGTCGCCGGAGCGACCGCGGGCAGCCCACCGAGGTCGTGAGCTGCGACTCGATGGCCGTGTACCGCGGCATGGACGTCGGCACCGCCACGCCGACGGTCGAGGAGCGCGCCGGCATCCCGCACCACCTCCTCGACGTGGTCGACCCGACCGAGGAGTTCTCGGTGCAGCGCTTCGTCGAGCTGGCCGACGACGCCCTCGACGACATCGAGTCGCGCCGCGCCTCGGCCGTGCTCGTCGGCGGGACGGGGCTCTACGTCCAGGCGGTGACCGACGGACTCGAGCTGCCCGGGCGCTACCCCGAGGTCCTGGCCGCGCTCGAGCCCCTGACGACCGACGAGCTCACCACCCGCCTCGAGGAGCTCGACCCCGTCGCGGCCGGCCGCGTGCCGCCGGGCAACCGCCGCCGCCTGCTGCGGGCGCTCGAGGTCACGATCGGCTCCGGCCGACCGTTCTCCTCGTCGGGCCCCGGCCTCACCGCCTTCCCGCCGACGCCGTTCGTCCTCACCGGCCTGACGGTGCCACGCGACGTCGTCGCCGGGCGCATCGCCGAGCGGTACGGGCACCAGGTGGCGGACGGCTTCCTGGACGAGGTCGTCGCGCTCGATGCGCTCGGCGACCGACTCTCGCGCACCGCCGCCGAGGCGCTGGGGTACCGCGAGCTGCTGGCGCACCTCCGGGGCGAGATGACCCGGGACGAGGCGCTCGACGTGGCGATCCAGCGCACCCGACGGTTCGCGGTCCGCCAGGAGCGCTGGTTCCGCCGCGATCCCCGCATCGAGTGGTTCGCCGCGGGGCCCACCGACGAGGTGGCCCGGCGGCTCGACGAGCACTGGTCCGCCACGGCCGGACCGGCGGGGATACTCGATCCTGACGGCGCCAATCCCACCACTACCGTGGGTCCATCGTGTTGCGACTGACCAAGTTCCACGGCCTCGGCAACGACTTCCTCGTCGCCCACTGGCTGGACCACGTCGATGCCGCCCGCCCGGCCCTCACCCCGGATCCCGAGGTGGCCCGCGCCCTGTGCGCCCGCCACACCGGCGTCGGGGCGGACGGGTTGATCTACGCGCTCCCTCCCGGGGGAGGAGATGCGGATGTGCACATGGTCCTGCTCAACGCCGACGGCTCGGAAGCCGAGATCTCGGGCAACGGCATCCGCTGCCTCGCCCAGGCGGTCCTCCGACGCGAGGGCCGGGGCGAGGGCGACGTGCTCGTCGAGACCGCCGGGGGCCTGCGCCAGCTCCGCACCGTCAAGGGCGACGTCGACGGCGAGCTGTGGACCCAGGTCGACATGGGCGAGCCCACCGACGGGCCGACCCCGAGCGCGGCCGCACAGGAGTTCCCGGCGCTGCAGCGGGCGACGGTCGACATCGGCAACCCGCACGTGGTGTTCCTCGTCGAGGACCCCGACGCCGTGGACCTGACCGCCGTGGGCCCCGACCTCGAGCGCAGCTTCGCGGCCGGCATCAACGTGCACGTCGTCGCGCCGACGTCCGACGAGGACCTCGAGCTGCGCGTCTGGGAGCGCGGCGTCGGCATCACCCAGGCCTGCGGGTCTGGTGCGGTCGCGGCCACCGTCGCCGCCCACCGCTGGGGATCGGTCGGTCCGCACGTCAACGTCCACATGCCCGGAGGGGTGGCCGTCGTCGACGTCGACGGGCCCCGCGCCCTGCTGACCGGGCCCTCCACGTTCGTCGCCGAGGTGGTGGTCCCGTGACCGGTCATGACGACCTCGAACCCGAGGGCGCCGACCTGGACGGGGCCGACCTCGACGAGGTCGGCGTCGCCGGCACCGGCCTCGACGCGCTCGACCCGGACAGCCTCGATGCGCTGGAGCCGGACAGCCTCGACCTCGACCGCCTGTCGGTCGGGACCCCCGTCGACGACGACACCCACCGGGGCGCCTTCGGCGAGTTCGGCGGCGAGTCCGGCGCGTTCATCGAGCGGACGTTCCGGGAGCGGATCGTCCTCGTCGGCGTGGCGCTCCCCGGCGTCAGCGAGGAGCTCCTCGACGAGTCGCTCGACGAGCTCGAGCTCCTGGTCGACACCGCCGGTGCCGACGTCGTGGCCCGCGTCGTCCAGCGCCGCGGGGCGCCCGACCCCGCCACCTACGTCGGCAGCGGCAAGGCCGAGGAGATCCGCCAGGTCGCCGAGGCGACGGACTGCGACACGGTGGTGTTCGACGACGAGCTGTCGCCCGCGCAGCAGCGGAACCTCGAGAAGCTGCTCGGCCGGACGGCGATCGACCGCACCGCGGTGATCCTCGACATCTTCGGCCAGAACGCCCACAGCCAGGAGGGCAAGGCGCAGGTCCAGCTCGCCATGTTCCGGTACCGGCTGCCCCGGCTCCGGGGCAAGGGCGGGTCGCTGTCGCAGCAGGCCGGTGGCGTCGGCACCCGGCGGGGTCCGGGTGAGACGCAGCTCGAGATCGACCGCCGCCGTATCACGCGCCAGATGCACCGGCTCGAGGCCGAGCTCCGCCAGATCTCCCGCACGCGCGAGACCCAGCGGAAGTCGCGCCGGCGCGCCGGCATCCCCAACGTCGTGATCGTCGGGTACACGAACGCCGGCAAGTCGACGCTGCTCAACCGCCTGACGCAGGCCGGCGTGCTCGTCGAGGACCGGCTGTTCGCGACCCTCGACGCCACGACCCGTCGCCTCCAGCTGCCGGGTGGCGAGTCGGTGCTGCTGACCGACACCGTCGGGTTCGTGCGCAAGCTGCCGCACCAGCTGGTCGAGGCGTTCCGCTCGACCCTCGACGTCGCCAACGAGGCCGACCTGCTGGTGCACGTCGTCGACGGGTCGGCCGCCGACCCCGAGGGCAACATCGACGCCGTCCGGGCCGTCCTACGGGAGATCGCCCCCGACGACCAGGCCGTGCGACCCGAGCTCCTCGTGTTCAACAAGTCCGACCGGGGACCCGGGGCCGAGAAGCTGGTCGAGCACCACCCCGGGTCGGTCGCCATCTCCGCCGTCACCGGCGACGGCGTCGAGGACCTCCTGCTCCGGATCGGCGACCGCCTGCGGGCCCTGCTGCCCGCGGTCGACCTGTTCGTGCCCTACGACCGTGGCGACGTGATCGCCGCGCTGCACCGTGCGGGCGAGGTCGTCACGGAGACCGCCGAGGACGACGGCGTGCGGATCTCGGCCCGCCTGGCCGCCTCGAGCGCCCCGCGGTTCGCGGAGTTCGTGACCGGGGGCGGCCGGTGACCCAGGCGACGGCGGGCTTCGTCCCGCCGCCGTACCCGTACGACCGGCTGCGGGAGGTCGAGGCCCTCGCTGCGGAGCGCTTCGGCGCCGCGGGCGGCGTCGTCGACCTGTCGATCGGCACGCCCCACGACCCGCCGCCCCGCGCCGTGCTGGAGGCGCTCGCCGGGTCGGACACGGAGCGGGGCTACCCGCCGTCGATCGGGACCCCGGCCCTCCGCGACGCGGTGTCGGGCTGGTTCGCCCGGCGCTTCGCCGTCGACGTCGACCCGTCGGCCGTCGGCGCCTGCGTGGGCACGAAGGAGCTGGTGGCCGGCCTGCCGCACTGGCTGCGGCTCCGCGACCCGTCGCGCGACACCGTGCTGTACCCGGCGGTCAGCTACCCGAGCTACGCGATGGGGGCGACGCTGGCCGGCTGCCGGGCGGTCCCGGTGCCGGTCGACGACCGCTGGCGGCTCGACCTCTCCGCCGTCGACCCCGACGACGCCGCCCGGGCCCTCTGCCTGTGGTGCAACACGCCCGGCAACCCCGCCGGAGCGCTCGACGACCTCGACGCCGCCGCCGAGTGGGGCCGGACCAACGGCGTGCTGGTCCTCAGCGACGAGTGCTACGTCGAGTTCACCTGGGCCGGGACCCCGGTGGTCGCCGGCCAGCAGCCGGGCCACACGATCCTCGAGGCGGGCGCGCCGGGCGTCGTCGCGGTCCACTCGCTCTCCAAGCGCTCGAACCTCGCCGGCCTCCGGGTCGGCTTCTACGCCGGCGACGCCGACGTCGTCGGGTACCTCCAGGAGGTCCGCAAGCACGCAGGGCTCATGGTCCCTGGCCCGGCCCAGGCGGCGGGCGTGGCGGCGCTGGCCGACCAGCTCGCCGTCGACGAGCAGCGCCTCCGCTACCGGACGCGCCTCGAGCGGATGGCCGGCATCCTCGCCCGCACGGGCGTCGCCGCGCCCCTGCCCGAGGGCGGGTTCTACCTGTGGGTCCCGGCGCCGGAGGGCGACGCCTGGGGCCTGGCCCGCCGCCTGGCGACCGACCTCGGCGTCGTGGCCAGCCCCGGCGAGTTCTACGGCGACGCCGCAGCGGACCACGTGCGGCTGGCGATGGTGCAGCCCGACGCCGCGCTGGACCTGCTCGAGGCCCGGGTCGGACCGCTGTCGGCCTGAGATCCGCCGGATCGGCTCGCGGAGCCGTGATACTGGAGGGGCGGGCCGCTTCTCGGCCCCCTCGGACCCGGCCCAGGAGATCTCATGGCTGACGGACCCAAGCCCCCCAAGGGGTGGTTGATCGCATCGCTGGTGTGCTTCCTGCTGGCGCTCGGCGGATGTGGCACCGGCATCGCCGGGCTCACCACCGTGGCCGGCACGGTCGACGACATCGCCACCACGACGCCGTTCGGCGAGACCACGTCGTTCACCGCAGCGAGCGACACCGGCGCGCTGGTGCTCCTGACGGACCCGGCGGACTGCACCGGCACCGACGGATCGGGCAGCTCGATCTCGTTCTCGACGCCGAGCGGGAGCTTCACCGCCGACGCGAACGGGCAGAGCTTCACCGAGGCCCAGACGTTCGACACCAAGGACGGCGAGAGCTACGAGCTCAGCTGTGGCAGCAGCGATCGGATCGGCGGCGAGTACACGGTCCTCAAGCTGCCCAGCTTCCCCGGCGGCCTCGCCGGTCTTGCCTTCGCGATCCTGGGCGGCTTCGGGCTCGGCGGCCTGCTCTTCATCGCGGCCATCATCTTCCTGATCGTCGGCCTCGTGCGCCGCTCCGGGTGGAAGAAGCGCAACGCCGGGTTCGCCCCGGTCGGCGGTCCGCCGCCCCCAGGGGGGTTCCCCCCGCCGCCCGGCGGCGCCGTCCCGCCCGCTCCGGGTCAGGCGCCGTACGGCCAGCCCGCTCCGGGTCAGGCGCCGTACGGCCAGCCCGCTCCGGGTCAGGCGCCGTACGGCCAGCCCGCCCCGCCTCCTCCGGCGTCGCCGCCGCCTCCCGCCGGCCCGACCCCGGCGTCGCCGCCGCCCGCCGGCCCCCCGCCGGCGAGCCCGCCGCCGCCCTCCGGTCCCGCCACGCCGCCTCCGCCTCCGCCACCCACCGGCGGCGCCTGACCCGGGCGGGCGCCCCGGCGCCCGCGACGCGGACCGCAACCCCGTTCGCGTCCGGCCGCGGGCGCGTGTAGACACGACGCCGTGACCGACGCGCCCGCCGACCTCCTCGACCGCACCGCGGCGCTCGTCGCGGTGCGCTCGGAGAGCTTCGAGGAGCAGTCGCTCGCCGACCTGGTCGAGCAGGAGCTGCGGTCCCTGCCGCACCTGGTCGTCGACCGCGTCGGCGACAACGTGGTGGCCCGGACCGACCTCGGCCGGCCGCTGCGGGTCGTCCTGGGCGGCCACACCGACACCGTGCCGGCCAACGGCAACGAGGTGCCGCGGCTCGACGGCGACGTCCTGTGGGGACTCGGCGCCGCCGACATGAAGGGCGGCCTGGCGGTGATGTTGGAGCTGGCGCGCCGGCACGAGGACCCGGCGGTCGACGTCACCTACGTCTTCTACGCCCGTGAGGAGGTCGCGGCCTCCGAGTCCGGGCTCCTGGAGCTGGAGCGCGAGCGCCCCGACCTGCTCGTCGGCGACGCCGCGGTGCTCGGCGAGCCCACCGACGGCTCCGTCGAGGCGGGCTGCCAGGGGGTGCTCCGGCTGCGCGTCACGATGGCGGGCGCCCGGGCACACGCGGCACGGGCGTGGATGGGTCGCAACGCCATCCACCGCCTCGGTCGCCTGCTGGCGATCCTCGAGGACTACGAGCCCCGCCAGCCGGTCATCCTCGGCTGCCAGTTCCACGAGGCGCTGCTCGCCACCCACGTCGAGGGCGGCGTCGCCGGCAACGTCGTGCCCGACCGGGCGACGGCCGACGTCGTGCACCGCTTCGCCCCGGACCGCGACCTCGAGCAGGCCGAGGCCCACGTCCGCGAGGTGCTGGCACCCGTCATCGAGGACGGCGACACCATCGAGGTGCTCGACCGCTCACCTGCGGCCTGGCCGGCGCTCGAGCACCCGGTGGTGTCGACGCTCGTCCGCCGCCACGGGCTCGACGTGCGGGCGAAGCTCGGCTGGACCGACGTCGCCCGCTTCACCGAGTGGGGCGTCCCGGCCATCAACCTCGGCCCGGGGCGGGCGACCCTGGCCCACACGGCCGAGGAGCGCGTCGAGCGCGCGAGCCTGGAGCGGACGTGGGCCGTGCTCGACGACCTGCTGGCCCACGGACCCGACCAGACCTAAGACGGCGGCGCCGCCGCATCACCGACCACAGCACCGTGCACGAAGGAGCCAGCACCCAGTGAGCGACCAGCCCCGGCCGACCACCGCCGCCGAGTTCGAGGAGCTCGTGGCCACCGCCCGGCAGCGCCCCGGGTTCGCGGAGCCTGCCGCCTTCGGCATCGGCATCGCCACGATCGCCGACGCCGACGGCTCGGTGCTCGACACGTGGTTCACGTCGCTCAACCTGGGGACGGCCACGGGCTTCGCGGCCGTGGTCGCCGACGCCTGCGGGACCGAGGAGCCGTTCGGCACCGTGGTCCTGTCGCCCGAGCAGATCGCCGAGGTGCTGGCCCGGGCCGAGGTGCACCGCGGCCAGCCGGACGCGCACCCGAACGTCGCCGCGTTCGAGGCGCTCTCCTCGCTCGTCGAGCGCCCGAATGCCCTCCCGGTGCGGAAGGTCCCGGTGCTGACCTCGATCTCGTCGCTCGACGCGCCGCCGCTCGACGCCCACGACGTCTACCTGCGCCTGCACCTGCTGTCGTCGAGGCTCGTCGCCCCGCACGGGCTGAGCCTCGAGGGCCAGTTCGGCCTGCTGTCGAACGTCGTGTGGACCACCCTCGGGCCCTGCGACGTCGCCTCGTTCCCAGCGGCGCAGCGGGCCATCCGCAGCACCGGCGGGGTGATCGGCGTCACGAGCGTGGACAAGTTCCCGCGGATGATCGACTACGTGGTCCCCACGGGCGTCCGAATCGCGGATGCGGAGCGGGTCCGCCTCGGCGCCCACCTCGCCGACGGCACGACGGTGATGCACGAAGGCTTCGTGAACTTCAACGCCGGCACGCTGGGATCGTCGATGGTCGAGGGGCGCATCTCGGCGGGCGTCGTCGTGGGCGCCGACACCGATGTGGGCGGGGGCGCGTCGATCATGGGCACGCTGTCGGGGGGCGGCAAGGAGGTCATCGCGGTGGGGGAGCGGTGCCTCATCGGGGCGAACGCCGGCATCGGCATCTCGCTCGGCGACGGGTGCATCGTCGAGGCCGGCCTCTACGTCACCGCCGGGACCGTGGTGACGCTGCCGGACGGCACCCGGAGCAAGGCCAAGGAGCTGAGCGGCGCACCCGACCTGCTGTTCCGGCGCAACTCGGTGTCGGGGACGGTGGAGGTCCTGCCGCGCGAGGGCACGTGGCAGGAGGGCCTGAACGCCGCCCTGCACGCCAACTGACGCACCGGGGCGCGCTGCCGCACGTGGGCCGCGCCGGCGCCCGGGGGATCAGAGCTTGCGCAGGACCGTGACGACCCGGCCGTAGACCGACACGTCGCCGGCGGGGAACTCCATGGGCTCGAGGCGCTCGTTCGCGGGCAGCAGCGTCACCTTCGACCCGGAGCGGGTGAAGGTCTTGACGGTCGCCTCCTCGCCCGGGATCCCCGCCACCACGACGTCGCCGTTGGCGACACGCTCCTGCACCCGGGCGACGACGAAGTCCCCATCGAGGATGCCGGCGTCGATCATCGAGTCGCCCCGCACGCGGAGCATGAACAGCTCGCCGTCGCCGCAGAAGTCGGCGGGGAGGGGGAGGAGCTCCTCGACCTGCTCCTGGGCCAGCACGCCGGTCCCGGCGGCGACGTCGCCGACGAGCGGGACGTGGCGCGTGGGACGGCGCTCGGCCGTCGTGCCGCTGGCGGTGTCGGCGGTGACCTCGATCGCCCGGGGCTTCGTCGGGTCGCGGCGGAGGTAGCCGAGCTTCTGCAGGGTGTGGAGGTGCGAGTGCACGGTGGACGGCGACGCCAGCCCCACCGCCTCACCGATCTCCCGCACCGACGGCGGGTAGCCGCGCTCGCCGACCGTCCGCTCGATGAAGACCAGGATGTCGTGCTGGCGCTGCGTCAGCTGGGCGCTCGTGCTGGGATCCGTCGCTCCGCTCACCGCTCCTCCTCTGCCCGGGGGCGCTGAGCCCTCGGGTCGTTGCCCTCTCGTCGATCGCCCGCTCCACCGGTCCGCCCGGGTGGGCGGGCTCCTCGCCGAGGTCGGGAGGAGCAGTCGGTCGAACAGGTGTTTGGACCGTACCACGGCTCCCGGCGCAGGTGGTGGAACACGCGTTCCTCGAACGTACGTGCGATCGGGCCTTGACGGCGAACACCCGTTCGGGCACGCTGTGGCGAACGGGTGTTCGCCCGGCCTCCGCAGAGGTCGGCGCCACCCACCGACCAGATCCCGGGCCCACCCGGAGTCGGGCCGCCGTTCCGGCGCCCGGCCCGGGTCACCGGACCAGGCCGGACCAGGACTGTCACACCCCACCGGGAGACTCAGCACATGGCCGCAGTCATCGAACTCCGCACCGGCGAACGGGTCGCCGACGCCCCCCGACGCCCGCAGCTCCGCCTCGTCCAGGGCGGTCGTCCCGCCGGGGCCCCTGCCGGTCCGGCTGCTGGTGCCACCGCCCGGCCGCAGCTGGCGCCGGCGCCCGCCGTGTCGGCCCGGACCTACCTCGTCCGCCGGGCCGCGGTCGTCGTGGTGGCCGCCGTGCTCCTCCTGCTCGCCGTCCAGGTGCTCGCCGGGGCCGGCCGTGCCGTGGCCGGCGCCCTCGACGTCGCACCCGAGGCGTCGGGCCAGGTCCACGTGGTCGCCCCGGGCGAGACCGCCTGGGACCTCGCCGCCCGCTACGCCCCTGGCATCGACCGCCGCGCCGCCGTCGACGACCTGCTCGCCCTGAACGGCCAGGGCCCGCTGCAGGTGGGCCAGGAGCTGCGGCTCCCGGCCTCGTTCGACTGAGCCGATCGCTGGGGAGCGCTCGAAGGTCGTGGGCCGGTGCCGGCACGGGGGCCCGGCTCGCCGCCGGGTAGGGTCGGCGCCGTGCGGTGCCCCAGCTGCGGTGGACTCGAGGACCGGGTGGTCGACTCCCGCGCGGCCGAGGACGGCAGCACGATCCGCCGTCGGCGCCAGTGCGAGCACTGCGCCACGCGGTTCACGACCTTCGAGCGCATCGGCGAGGTCTCGCTGGTCGTCGTCAAGCGCGACGGTCGCCGCGAGCCGTACGAGCGCGCCAAGGTCCGCTCCGGGCTCGATTCCGCGTGCAAGGGCCGTTCGATCGACGCGGCGGTGCTCGACTCGCTCCTGTCGACCGTCGAGGACCGCCTCGCCGTCCGTGGCGGCGAGGTCGAGAGCGCGCAGGTCGGCGCGCTGGTGCTCGAGGAGCTGCGGCACCTCGACGGCGTGGCCGCCGTGCGCTTCGCGTCGGTGTACAAGGGCTTCCAGGGCCCCGAGGACTTCGAGCGCGAGATCCAGCTCCTCGTGGAGCCGCCCGGGCCGCTCCCGTCCTGACCCGTCGCGCCGCCCTGTCGAGCGCTGCGGTCCGGCCTCAGCCGCCCTCGGCGCCGTCGTCGCGGCGCCGGTAGGTCGCCAGCAGCGCGTCGTCCTCGTCGTGCCACAGCCGGTGCAGGCGGCGGTGCCGTTGCAGCGGCGGGCCGTGGCCGAGCATCCCGACGTCCTCGCCGCCGACCATCGACGGCGAGATCGTCACGAAGAGCTCGTCGACGAGATCGGCCCGGTGGAGCTGGCCGAGCAGGCCGGGTCCGCCCTCGCACAGCACCCACCGCGTCCCCATCCCGCGGAGCCGGCCGAGGAGGCCGACGAGGTCGACCCCGCCGTCGGGGGCCCCGCACTCCAGCGGCTCGACGCCGTTCGGCAGCTGCGCGGGGTCGAGCTCCTGCGAGTGGACGACGAGCGGGTCCGTCCCCGGCCCCTCGAGGAACCGCTGGTCCGGCGGGATGTGCCCCGAGCGGCTGACGAGCACCAGCCGGGCCGCCGGCTCCTGCCCGCGCTCGGCCCGGACCGCCGCGGCGGCGGCCACCGCGGTCGGCCGGCGGTAGTTCTCTGCCCGGGCGGTCCCGGCGCCGACGAGCACGACGTCGGCCAGCGCCCGCAGCGAGTGGAACACCGCCTTGTCGCCCGGCGTGCCGAGGCCGCCGGAGCGGCCCTCGACGGCGAACGCGCCGTCGACGCTCTCGACCATGTTGGCCATGACCCAGGGCCGGTCCTCCGGGGCGGGACGGTCGTCGTCGGCCAGGACGGCCAGGGGGTCGTCGACCTCGGTCGCGGTCGGCAGGAGCTGGCGCATGGGACAGACCCTAGAGGCGCCCTTCGACGGCTCGGGAGCCGCCGGACGGGTGGGTCCCCAGCCCCTCGACCGACGACTCGATCCGGCCCGCCTGTGGGAAAATGGGGGAGAAATCCACACCTTGTTCCCCTTTTGACCCACAGGCAGGTCTTCGTAGTGTCCGTCGCTGCGGGCCGTGGCGCGGGCGGCCGGAATGGTGGCTGACGCCCTCCCGATCCGTCGGGTCGGGCGACTCCTGGGGGTCTGGGCCCCGCCGACCTCGCGGTCGGCGGGTGGTCCTGTCCGGCCTCTGCCCGGTCGTCCGCGCTCGACCCCAACGGTTCCCCCGCCACCGACCCGACGGATTGTCACACGGGCCGAGCACCATGGTCGTGACGTCGCCGGAGGTGGTCCACACCACCTCGGGCGCTCCGTCGCCTCCGGGGGCCCGCGCCACCGGTCCCGACCACCCGCCCCCACACCTCGCCGACCAGGAGCAGCTCCGTGAGCCTCACGCCACCCGACACGAACGTCCGACTCGGCCGGCGCTTCTCGACCGCCGGGCGCTCGCCGTACGACGAGGTGGCCTGGGACCGGCGCGACGCCCGCCTGACCGACTTCCGCACGGGCGCGGTCGCGTTCGAGCAGACCGGCGTCGAGTTCCCGTCGTCGTGGTCGGTGACGGCCTCGAACATCGTCACGCAGAAGTACTTCCGGGGGCCGCTGGGGACCGACCGCCGGGAGCGGTCGCTGCGCCAGGTCATCGACCGGGTCGTCGGCCGCATCACCGAGTGGGGCGACCGCGACGGCTACTTCGCCGACCGGGACGAGGCCGACACGTTCGCGGACGAGCTGCGGTGGCTGCTGCTGCACCAACGGGTCTCGTTCAACTCGCCGGTGTGGTTCAACATCGGCACGCCGGGGGCCCGCCAGCAGGCCGCCGCGTGCTTCATCCTCGACGTCGACGACGACCTCGGCTCGATCCTCAACTGGTACGAGGAGGAGGGCGTCATCTTCAAGGGCGGATCCGGGGCAGGCGCCAACCTGTCGAAGATCCGGTCGTCCAAGGAGCTGCTGAGCGGCGGCGGCACGCCGTCGGGCCCGGTCAGCTTCATGCGAGGCGCCGACGCGTCGGCCGGGACGATCAAGAGCGGGGGCACCACCCGGCGCGCCGCCAAGATGGTCATCCTCGACGCCGACCACCCCGACATCGAGGAGTTCATCTGGTGCAAGGCGGTCGAGGAGCGCAAGGCCCGGGTGCTGCGCGACGCCGGGTTCGACATGGACCTCGACGGCGCCGACTCGTTCTCGATCCAGTACCAGAACGCCAACAACTCCGTCCGCCTGACCGACGAGTTCATGCAGGCCGCACTCGATGGACGTGACTGGGAGCTCACCGCCCGCACGACGGGCGATGTCGTGGACCGGGTGCCCGCCCGCCAGATCCTCCGCGAGATCGCCGAGGCGAGCTGGGAGTGCGCCGATCCGGGCGTCCAGTTCGACACGACGATCAACCGCTGGAACACGACGCCGAGCGCCGGCCGCATCGAGGCGAGCAACCCCTGCTCCGAGCACCTCCGGCTCGCCAACAGTGCGTGCAACCTCGCCTCGATCAACCTGCTGTCCTACCTGGCCGAGGACGGCACGTTCGACGCCGAGGGCTTCGAGCACACCGTCCGTGTCGTGGTGACCGCGCAGGACATCCTCGTCGGGGCGTCCGACTACCCGACCGACAAGATCGCGGCCGAGGCCCGGGCCGCCCGCGACATCGGCATCGGCTACACGAACCTCGGCGCCTCGCTGATGGCCCTCGGCCTCCCGTACGACTCCGAGGACGGCCGGGCGTGGGCGGCGACCGTCACCGGCATCCTCACCGGTGCCGCCGCCGTCCGCTCGACCGAGCTCGCCGCCCGCCTCGGGCCGGCGCCGCTGTTCGCCGCCGACGAGGAGGCCTGGACCGGCGTGTACCGGATGCACCTCGACGCCGCTCGCGCCGTCGACGCGGTCGAGGGCCAGCCCGACCTCAACCAGCACCTCGTGCGGCTGTGGGCCGACGCCCTGTCGCGCATCCAGGAATCGGGCGCCCGCAACGCCGAGCTCTCGGTGGCGGCGCCCACCGGCACCATCTCGTTCATGATGGGGGCCGACACGACCGGCATCGAGCCCGATCTCGGCCTGGTCAAGCACAAGAAGCTCGTCGGCGGCGGCTCCCTCGAGATCGTCAACCAGACCGTGCCGCGGGCGCTGCGCCGCCTCGGCTACTCCGACGAGGCCGTCGAGCGGATCGTCGGCTGGATCGCCGAGCACCACACCGCGGTCGGCGCCCCCGACCTCGACGCCGCCCACCTGCCGGTCTTCGCCTGCGCCATGGGCGACAACACGATCTCCTACGGCGGGCACCTCCGGATGATGGCGGCCATCCAGCCGTTCTTCTCCGGTGCCATGTCGAAGACGGTCAACGTGCCCGAGGACACCTCGGTCGCCGACATCGAGCAGCTGCTCGTCGACGCCTGGCGCACGGGCATCAAGTGCGTGGCGCTCTATCGGGACAACTGCAAGGTGGCCCAGCCGCTCAGCACCGGCAAGGGTGCGGCGGCGGCCGGCACGCCCGCCGAGGCGGCGTCGCAGGTGGTCGAGCAGGTGGCCCGTCCGGTGCGCGAGCGGCTGCCCCGGACGCGGACGTCGAAGACGTTCGAGTTCCGCGTGGCCGACTGCAAGGGCTTCGTGACCGTCGGCGAGTACGCCGACGGTCGCCCGGGCGAGCTGTTCATCCGGGTGTCGAAGCAGGGCTCGACGCTGGCCGGGATCATGGACGCCTTCGCCATCTCGGTGAGCCACGGGCTCCAGTACGGCGTGCCGCTGCGGGCGTTCGTCGCGGCGCTCGTGGGCATGCGCTTCGAGCCGGCCGGCATGACCGACGACCCCGAGGTGCGGATCGCCAACAGCCTGGTCGACTACCTGTTCCGCCGACTGGCGCTCGAGTACATCCCGTACGACGAACGGGTGGAGCTCGGCATCCTCGGCACGTCGGAGCGCCTGCAGCCCACGCTGCCGGGCGTGGAGGAGGCGACGACGCCGACCGTCCAGGGCACCGACGCCCCGTCCGACCCGCCGACGCCCTCGTCGGCGCCGTCGCGCCAGCCCGAGCTGCACACCGACCCGATCCGCCCCGCCGCGGAGGCGCCGTTGTGCATGACGTGCGGCGTGCAGATGACCCGCGCCGGGTCGTGCTTCGTGTGCCAGGAGTGCGGGACGACGAGCGGCTGCAGCTGACGCGCGACCGCTGGTCGGGCGCTCGTCGAGGACGGCGCCGCGCCCGACGGCGGCTCAGCTCGACCCGTCAGCCGGCCGACCCGTCAGGCGGCCGACCCGTCAGCCGGCCGACCCGTCAGGCGGCCGACCCGTCAGCTGGACAGCCGGTCAGCCGGACAGCCGCTCCTGCAGGTGGACCGTGACGGTGTCGCCCTCGCCCTTGCCGATCCTCCGGCGCAGCTCCGCCTTCACCGGGAGCTTGTGGGTCCCGTCGCCGAGCGCCATGAACGACGTCTCGAACGGCTCGCCGTCCACGGTCCCGCGGACCTTCACCCGACCGCGGGTGCCGAGCAGGTCGGCCGATCCCGGCATCACGACGTAGGTCCAACCGCCCTTGGCGGTGCTCCGCTGCAGCTCGGTCGTGAACGTGTGGTCGAGCGGCGACATCGGACCTCCTGGTCTGCGGGTCTCCGGAGTCTGCCCGGCCCGACCGCCGGCTCGCCGGGATCGGCCTTGAGGGACGACCCGTCAGCCGAACAGCTCGTCAGCCGCAGAGCTGGGCGAGGGCATCGTGGGCGGCCCGGTCGGACCGGTTCCAGCTCGGCTCGTCGGAGCGGTCCCGGGCGCACAGCCGCGCTGCGAGCTCCCGGGCCTGCTCCCTCGGCAGGGTCGCGGTGGCCGCCACGAGGGTGGGGACAGCGTCGTCGGAGAGCGTCGCGAGGTAGGCGCTGTCGAGCTCGAGCCCACGTTCGGCGCGGTCGAGGTCGTGCTCGGCGATGGTGCGGTCGGGGTCCACGACGTTGATGGCGACCACAGCGACGACCACCGAGGCGCCGATCGCCATGGGCAGCCACTCGCGCGCCGGTCGGGCACCGCCGAACGCCCGGGAGGCCGAGGCGATTCCCAGGAGGACGAACACCGCGCCGAGCCACCAGGCCGCCGCGCTGCTCCACCACCGGAGGGCGGTCAGCCCGAACGCCGCCTCGTACAGGTCGAGCCGCACGATCGCGGCCCGCACGACGACGAGCGTGAGCCCGGCCACGACCGCGCCGAGGACGGCGAGGGAGATGCGGGCCTGCGGCTCGTCGGTGCGGACCAGGCTGCGCAACGACAACAGGGCGACGGCCGTCAGCCCGGCCACCCACAGCAGCTGGAAGAACCCCGACCGGGCGTACTCGGCGTAGGTGAGCCCGGTCGTCTCGACGACGTACCCGGGCCCGCGCCGGGCCACCAGCAGCTGGGTCCAGGCGAACACGCCGTACACGGCGGTCAGCGAGCCGGTGACGACGATGCCCTCGACCGGCCCGATCGGCGGTGTCCGGTCGCTGCGCAGCTGCGGCGGTCGCGACGCCTGCACGAAGCAGCCGGTGGCGAGCCACGCGCCGAGCACCACGACCAGCACGTCGAGCGGCACGCCCGAGACGTCGACGTCGAGGCCGAACATCGAGCCGAACACCGGGTCGGCTGACGCAAGGAGCACGCCGATCACGACGACCAGCGGAACCGCCAGGAGCAGGCCCCGGGCCACCGAGCCGAGCCGTCGCCGGAGCGCAACCGACGACACGGGGACCAGCGACCGGCCCAGACGCACGGCGTCGGGCGCCGCGGTCGCCACCTCGGCGAGCCCGGTCGCGACCCGGCGACCGGTCACGCCGAACCGCGTGTCGAACGGACGGGCGCCCTGCTCGGCAGTGCACGCCAGGACCACGAGGACGGTGATCACGGCGACGTCCAGGGCGATCAGCCACGGGTCGGCCCGCAGCGCCAGGAAGCACGACAGGCCCACGGCGACCAGCAGCAGCAGGCGGCCACCGGTGCGGACCACCCAGCCGACCGTCGCCAGCCCGACGGCGAGCACCGCCACGGCAGCGGCCGCGGCCACCCCGCCGGCGACGGAGCGGATCGCGAGCTCCGCCGCCACTGCGGCGACGAGCACGACGACGGCCACCGCTCGCGCCGACCGCCCGATCGGCGGCCTCGGTGGCGTCGTTGTGGCCGTACCGGGCGGGCCTCCGGCGTCGGATCCGGTGTCCAGGACGGAGGTCACGGCAGCAGCTCCTCGCTCGGCGCGGGCAGTTCGACGTCCACGCGACAGCCGCGCGGCTCGTTGTCGGCGATCTCGATCGTCCCGCCGTGGAGCTCGACGATCTCGGTGACGATCGCCAGGCCGAGCCCTGCGCCCGTCGTGCGGGACCGGGCACCGGGCGAGCGGTAGAAGCGCTCCACGACGAGGTCGCGCTCCGCCTCGGGGATGCCGTCGCCCAGGTCGGTCACGGTGAGCCGCAGGGACCGGTGGTCCGTGCGCGCCGTCACCGTGCACCGTGCGGTCCTGTCGCCGTTCCTGCCGTCGGCGCCGTGGCGGACCGCGTTGTCGGCCAGGTTCTGCACGACCTGGTGGATGCGGGCCCGGTCGCCCACGAACTCGTCGCATCCGCTCACGTCGACGGTCAGTGTCGCGGCGGGGGCGTCGGCGTGGAGCGAACCCGTCGCGTCGCGGACCAGCGCCCCGACGTCGAAGCGCTCGAGGTGCAGCGGCGACGCGCCCGACTCGAGGCGGCTGAGGTCGAGCACGCGGTCGACCAGCTCGCTGAGCCGCTCGATCTCGGCGAGCGAGCGCTCCGCGTGGTCGGCGTCGTTGGGCTCGAGGCCGTCCACGATGTTCTCGAATCGGGCCCGGAGCACGGTGAGCGGTGTGCGCAGCTCGTGCGACACGTTGGCGATGATCGCCCGGCGCCGACGGTCGACCTCCGCCAGCTCGGACCGCATCCGCTCGAACGCCCTCGCGAGGTCACCCACCTCGTCGCGTGACGTGGCGGTGATCGGCTGGCTGAAGTCGCCGGCGGCCATGGCGGTGGCGGCGTCGGCCATCTGGCGCAGGGGTGACGTGATGCCGCGGGAGAACGGGTACACGAGCAAGAGCGACAGGCACACTGCGATCGGAGGCCGGAGCCAGACGGCGATGCCGGTGCGCCACCCGACGCTGCTCACGACGGCGCTGATCGCCACCGCGGCGACGATCACGATCACCAGCTTCAACTTGATCGACCGGACGCTGTCGAGCGGTCTCACAGCGACGCCTCCTCGGCTCGGGGATCGGGTGCGGGTCCGCCGGCCGCGTAGCCGACGGCGTGGACGGTGCGGATCACGTCGTCGCCGAGCTTCCGGCGCAGCGACCGGACGTGGGAGTCGACGGTGCGGGCGCCCGATCCGTCGCGGTAGCCCCACACCGCGCCGAGCAGCTGGTCCCGGGTGCACACCGACCCGTCGGCCTCGAAGAGGTGGAGCAGCAGATCGAACTCGGTCGGGGTCAGGTGCACCGGGTCGCCGTCGAGCAGCGCGAGGCGGGGCCCGGGCCGGAGCTCGACCGGGCCCGAGCGCAGCGAACCCGGACGCAGGTCGTCCCGGGCATCGGTCCGGCGCAGGATCGCGCCCACCCGGGCGACCAGCTCCCGGGGGCTGAACGGCTTGGTCATGTAGTCGTCGGCACCGAGGCGCAGGCCGACCACGAGGTCGGTCTCCTGGTCGAGCGCGGTGAGCATGAGCACGGGCACGTGTCGGTCCCGCTGGATGGTGCGGCACACCTCGAAGCCGTCCATGCCCGGGAGCATCAGGTCGAGCACGACCAGGTCGGGCCCGAGCTCCTCACAGCGGGCCACGCCGCTCGGCCCGTCGTGGGCCAGGGTCACGTCGTAGCCCTCGGCCTCGAGCCGCGCCGCCACCGCCTCGGCGATCGCGACCTCGTCCTCCACCACCAGCACCCGCCTCCTGGCGGGCGGGGTCGCCGCTCCCGGTGCCACCGTTCCTCCCCGAGTCACGTCACGAGGGTACGGAACCAGCTGTGAACGGGTCCGCGGCAACGTGTGAAAGTCCTGTGCAGGTCCGGTGGTGCACGACCCGCCCGCCCCGGCCGGTACTGTCCGACCCGGACGCAGGGAGCACGATGGACATCGAACAGTTCTACGACGCCGATCCCCGACGCCGGGCCTCCGAGGAGGAGCAGTTCGGTCGTGACTGGCTCGCGGCCGACGGGATCCGCTGGGAGATCAACTGGGTCGCCGACACCGGCGAGGTCTACGCCATGCGCGAACCGGTCGAGCCCGGCGGGATCGACCCGGTGGGCGACACCTGGGTGGCCGACCTGCCGGTCGACCTCGTCACCGTCGAGGTGCTCGGGGTCGTGTCCGACCGCCCGGCCCTGGTCGCCGCGCTCGAGGGCTGGCAGGACGCCCAGGGCGCCGACGGCAGCCTCCAGTGGGTCAAGGACCGGATCGCCTCGGTCTCCAAGCCGGCCTGATCGCGCCGCTCGCCACGACCCCGTTCTCGGGTCGTGCGGCTAGCAGCGGCCGCCGGAGCCGAAGTCCTGCGTCCAGTAGATGACGCCGTTGGCGCCTCGGGCCTGGCCGAAGCCGACGTGGGTGGAGCCGCCGAGGATGTTGGCGCGGTGGCCGGACGAGCCCATCCAGCTCGTCATGACCTGGCCGACCGAGGTCTGGCCGGCGGCCACGTTCTCGGCCAGGCTGCGCCAGCCGACGTAGCCGGCGCGGTTCGCCCGGGTCCCGATCGTCGAGCCGTCGTAGCCGGTGTGCGTCATCGTCATCCGGTTGGCCTGGTCCTGCGAGTGGGACTGGGCTGCGCCGGCGAGCGTGGCGCACCAGGCCAGCGGGGGCAGCCCGACGTTGGCCCGGTGGGCGTTGATGGCGCCGAGCATCTCGGACTCCCACCCCTCGGGGGCCGTCGGCGGCGGGCCGGCGACGCTGGCGGTGCAGGCGCCGAGCGCGAGCACCATCGCCGTCGCGAGGGCGATCACGGCGGTGCGGTTGCGGGTCATGTCGGGGGTCCTCCGAGGGCGCAGTCGTCGGATGGGTGCGTCGTCCCCGAGTGGTCGGTGCGAACCCGGCCCGACTTGAGCCCCGGTCGGGCCGTTCGGACCGGTTCCGGGTGGATCTGCCCACTTCGGTTCCCTCGTCGGCCATGATCTCGGGTGGTGAGCGAGAGACCCGTCCCCGTCGCCGACGACACGGCCGAGGAGAGCTGGGGTCTGGACGCGGCCCTCGGCGCCGCGTCGGTGGCAGTCCGCGTGGCGGGGGGAGTGGCCTCGACGGTGGCGGCGTCGCCGCCGGCGCGGGTGCTGGAGGGCGCGGCACGCTGGCTGACCCGACCGCTGGCACGCGAGGGTCAGGCCGTCCGTGACGGCATCGCGACCGACGGGGTGCCGGCGGCCAAGGAGACGATCCGGCGCTTCACGCCCGGCATCGTCGACGCGATCGACCTCGACTCGATCCTGGCCGCCGTCGACGTGCAGGGCCTGATCTCGAGGGTCGACGTCGACGGCATCGTCGGCCGGGTCGACGTGGACGGCATCGTGTCGCGGGTCGACATCGACGGCATCCTCCGCCGCGTCGACATCGACGGGATCCTCACCCGGATCGACATCGGCGCCCTGCTCGACCGGATCGACCTGAACGCCCTGCTCACCAAGGTGGACCTCAACGCCCTCCTGGCCGGCGTCGACCTCAACGCCCTGCTCGCCGGCGTCGACCTCAACGCGCTGCTCGCCGGGGTGGACCTCGACGCGCTGCTCGTCGACGTCGACCTCGACGCGCTCCTCGTGGGGGTCGACCTCGACGGGCTGCTGGCCGGCGTCGACCTCAACGAGCTCCTCGCGGTGATCGACCTGAACGCCGTGCTCGCGCAGCTCGACCTGAACGCCGTGATGGACCGCATCGACGTCGACGCGCTGATCGCGAACACGGAGATGGGTGCGGTGATCGTGCGCTCCACCGGTGGTGCGGCGTCCGAGGCGCTCGACGCCGTCCGGTCCCAGGGCGTGTCGATCGACTCGCTGATCGGCCGGATCGCCAACCGGCTCCTCCGACGCGACTACGACCAGCTGCCGGCGGGGCCGCCGCTGCTCGTGGACCGCCACCTGGCGCTGCCGGCCGGGCCGGGCGACGTCGTCGTGGAGATCGCCGTGGGCGACGGGTCCGGGCCGCCCGGCGACGGGTCCGGCCCGCCCGGCGACGGGTCCGGGCCGCCCGACGACGACGGTTCCGAGCAGGGAGAGGGGGCGTCGCCGTGAGCCGGGGCGTCACCGGTGCCGATCCGACCCGGGCCGTGTCGATGCAGGGCCACTACGCCGGCGCGGCGACCCGGCTGGCGGCCTTCGCGCTGGACCAGACCATCGCCACGAGCCTCTTCGCGCTGGGGAGCGCGATCGTGGCGTGGGCCATCGCGCTGGTGACCTCGGACGCCTTCAAGTGGGATCCCGATGCGCTCTTCACCGGCTCGCTGCTGCTGCTCTGGTTGTTCGTCTACTACTCGTACCCCTGGTCCGTGAGCGGGAAGACCCCGGGCATGGCGCTGCTCGGCATCCGCGTGGTCCGCGCCGACGGGTCGCCCGCGTCCGGCCGCAACGCCGTCCTCCGCACGCTCGCGCTGCCGCTGTCGTTCCTGACCCTCGGCATCGGGTTCCTCCCGATCATCTTCGGCAAGGAGCGGCGCGCGCTGCACGACAAGATCGCCGGCACGGCCGTCGTGTACTCGTGGGACGCGCGGAGCGCGCGCTGGCGCTTCCTGGCGCGCCAGCAGGAGGCCGATCCGGTTGCGGTGTGAGCCGGCCAGGGCCGGCGGCCGCCGGCGCTGAGCCGGACGACCCGCTCCGGAGCGCCGGACTGGTCCGCCCGACCGGGGGCCGCAGGACATCTGCCCACCGGGCCGCGCGGACCGGTCACAGGATGGTCCGAACCGACTGCAGACAGGCGGCGACGGGTTCGTCACACTGCGGCCATGGGAGCGTTCGAGGTCGTGGAGACCTTCAAGCAGGACATCGACGACGTGGGCTACACGGTGGCCGCCGTGACCGGCGACCGGACCGGGTGCGACTGGGCGTACAGCGTGGGGCTGACCCGGTCCTTCGGGCACCCCGAGCTGATCGTCGTCGGGCTCGACGCGCCGCTGGCCGGCGCCATCGTCCAGGCCATGGCCGACAAGGTCGCGGCGGGCGTCGACCTCCGCGGGCGGGACGGCGTGCGCGTCGGCCCGATGGCGCTGCGCTTCCGCGAGGTCGACGAGCTGTTCCTCAGCCAGGGCGACTGGTTCAACCTCGGACGAGAGGTCATGGCGGAGCTCGGCGAGCGGTGGCCGGCCACGCTCCAGATCGTCTGGGCCGACGTCGACGGTCGGTACCCGGAGCGCTCGGACGACCCGGCCTGGTTCCTGCGCCAGCCGCTGCTCGTCGGCAACGGCTGACCTCGGCGACGGCGCAGGTCGGCGCCGCCGCTCCGGCCCGCCGGGGACGAGGGCGGCTGTGGCAGGCTCGGACCGTGAGCGTCCCCCGACCGATGACCCCCGAGGCGGTGTCCGACGACGCCGTGGCCGCCCTCACCGAGCTCGCCGACCTGGCGGCGTCGCTCGAGCCGGGGGAGTGGTCCGCACCGACCGACTGCCCCGGGTGGGACGTCCACGACGTCGTGGCCCACGTCGTGAGCTTCGAGGCAGCCCTCGACGGCGCGCCGACGCCCGAGGTCGACTTCGACGACCAGCACGTGCGCAACGACATCGGCCGGATGAACGAGGCCTGGATCGAGTCGCTGCGCAGCCGCACCGCCGACGAGCTGCTCGACGACCTGCGTGCCCTGGCGGACCGCCGTCGCCGCGAGCTCGCCGCGAAGTCGCCCGAGGACTTCGCCGCCGAGGGGTGGAGCCCCGCCGGCACCGTGCCCTTCGCGCGGTTCCTGCAGGTCCGCACCTTCGACGTCTGGTTCCACGAGCAGGACGTCCGCGAGGCGGTCGGTCGGCCCGGGGGCCTCGACGGCCCGGTCGCCGAACGGGCCCTGACCGAGGTGCTCGGGGCGATCGGGTTCGTGGTCGGCAAGCGCGGCGGAGCGCCAGACGGATCGTCGGTGCGGTTCGAGCTCTCCGTGCCGGGCTCGGACGACCCGCCCCGCACGATCGACGTGGCGGTCGAGGGCCGGGCCCGCGTCGTCGACGACCTGCCCGATCCGCCGACGACCACGATCGCCACCGACCTGCCGGCCTTCATCCGGCTGGCGGGGGGCCGCCGGAGCCCGCAGGACCTGATCGACGCCGGCCGCGTCCGCATCGAGGGCGACGCCGAGCTGGGCGAGCGCATCGTGCGCAACCTGGCGTACGTCATCTGAGGAGGGGCTGGACCGCCCGGGTGCCGCGTCGACCGGATTTCGACCCGGTGGTACCATTGCCCGTTCGTCAGGTCCGGGCCCGGACCGGCTGGACCCGTCCTCTCCCTCGACCCCGTGAGGAACCCCGCAGTGGCATTCGACGTCGGCGACCGCGTTGTGTACCCGCACCACGGTGCGGCCGTGATCAAGAAGCGTGAGAAGCGCAAGATCAACGGCACGACCACCGAGTACCTCGTGCTCGAGATGGCCCATGGCGAGCTCACGCTGTCGGTGCCGGTCGACAAGGCGGACGACGTCGGCATGCGGCCCCCGATCGGCAAGGAGGAGGTCGACGACCTCTTCGAGCTGCTCGGCAAGAAGGACGTGCGCGAGCCGGCCAACTGGAGCCGACGGTTCAAGAACCACCAGGAGAAGCTGAAGTCCGGCGACGTGTACCAGGTCGCAGAGGTCGTCCGGAACCTCGCCCTCCGCGACCAGGCCAAGGGCCTGTCCGCGGGCGAGAAGTCGATGTTCGTCAAGGCGCGCAGCGTGCTCGTCTCGGAGCTGAGCTTCGCCCTGGACGTCAGCGAGGACGACGCGCTCGCCCAGGTGGAGCAGCAGCTCAGCTGACACCCCGCGGGCCGGCGCGCCGAACATGGCTGACGGATCACGCGGCATGCGCGTCCTGCAGGTCCTGGCGGACACCGACGACCGCGACGACGGACGGGCGGCGCTCGACCTCCACCGTTCGCTGACCGCCGCCGGCGTCGAGATCCGGACCCTCGCCCTCGCCCCCGGTCGCCAGGCCGGGCTCGCCGGCGTGGTGCCGACGATGAGCCCGTCGGCCCGCTCGCTCGCCGCCCACACGCAGCTGCGGCGCGAGCAGCGCTGGGCCGACGTCGTGGTGCTCCGCGGCGAGGCACCGGCGGCCGCCGCCGGGCTGGCCCCGATCCGCAGCGCACCGCCCACGGTGCTGGCCCTCGGGTCCGAGGCCGAGCGCTGGCTCGACGGTCCGGTGCCCTCGCGGGCGGCGCGGCTCGTCGGCCGCGCCGATGCGATCGTGGTGACCTCGGAGGCGGACGCCGCGGTCGGGTCGCGCTGGGGCATCGAGCCGGCCGACGTCCACGTCATCCCGTACGGCGCGCCGCCGGTCGCCGTGATCACGGCCGCCCGCCGCGCCGCGGCGCGGCGCGAGCTGGGGCTGGCCGAGCACGGCCTGGTCGCCCACCTGTCCGGCGACGAGACCGTCCTGGCGGCCGCCCGCGCCGAGGCCGACCGGCTCGGCATCGCCCGGACCGAGGTCGAGCCGGTCGACGACCGGGTCGTGCGCTTCGGCGACGGCGAGGAGCCCGACCGGGCCGAGCTGGCGGTCGCGGCCGCCGACCTCGTGGTCGTGGTCGGCGGTCGGGCCGGACCGCCCCCCGCCGCCCTACGGGCCGCCGGCGCGGGCCTGGCGGTCGTGGGCCGCCCCGACGGCGCCATGGCGGGCCTCGTGGACGCGGGCACGGGCTGGACCGACCTCGCCGACGCCGTCGCCGCCGGGGCCGACGAGGTCGCTCGCCGGGGCGACGGCGCGGCGGCGCGCGTGCGGGACCGCTACGACCTCGCGCGGCTCGCGTCGACGTGGGAGGCGCTGCTCAGCTCGGCGGCCGACCGCTGACGGTCGTGGGGGCACCGCCGCTACCCTCGGACACCGTGTCCCGTCCCCGTCGCCTCGTCGTGCGGCCGCGCCTGCTCCGCCCGGTGCTGGCCGTCGCGTGCGCACTGGGGGCCCTGGTGGTCGTGGCGACCGGCTGCCTCCCGCAGGAGCGGGGCCCGGCCCGCGAGGTCGAGGGCGCCGACGCCGCGCCCAGCCAGCCCCCGACGTTCCCCGACACCGGCCCCGTGCCGCGAGAGCTGCTGATCGAGGGCCTCGAGTACGACTTCACCGCGAGCGAGGCCGACCTCGACCTGTGGGTCCCGCCGGCGGACCAGGCGGCGTGCGCGGCGACCCGGATCGTCGACACGCTCGGTCCGCCCCGGCTGTCGGAGCTCGGCTACCGGCCGGCGACGAGCGGGGCCTCGCTCAACGACATCGACCTGACCGACGCCGAGCGCGACATCGTCGCGTCGAACTTCGCCGGCTGCGTGGACATGCGCGACGCCGTCGCGAGCCTGTTCATGGGCGACAGCGACATGCAGTCGAAGGAGGCCGTGTGCCTCGCCGACGGGCTCGCGAAGCAGGACCTGCTCGACCCGTTCGCCCGGGCGTGGGCGTTCGGCCAGACCGTGAACCCCGCGGCCGACGACGGCACGCTGGCGAACGCGCTGATGGCCCTCGCCGCCGTGTGCCTCCCCGACGACGCCTTCAGCTGGACCGACCGCAACCTGCCGGGTGACGACGAGGTCCAGGGGACCGGGTCCGGCAGCGGCACGACGACGACGACGGTCGCCGGGTCCCAGGACGGCCTGCAGAGCCGGATTCCCTCCACCTCGACGCCCTGAGCGGCCATCATGTCCCTCCACATGACCGCGCTCGCCTCCGCCGACCTGCTCGCGTCCATCCCGAGCCCGCCGTTCCGGGACCTGACGATCGGTCCGCTGTCGTTCCGGATGTACGGGCTGATGATCGCCCTCGGCGTGCTCGCCGCGGTGTGGATCGCCCGGCGCCGCTACTCGTCCTACGGCGGCGACCCCGAGGACATCACGACGATCGCCCTCATCGCCGTGCCGGCGGGCCTGATCGGCGCCCGGCTCTACCACGTCATCACCGACTTCTCCGACAAGTACTCCGATGGCCGGTGGTGGCCCGACGCCTTCATGATCTGGAAGGGCGGGCTCGGCATCCCCGGCGGCGTCCTGCTCGGCGTCATCGCCGGCGTGCTGACGTGCCGCTACCTGAAGATCGACTGGCGGATCGCCGCCGACGCCGCCGCCCCCGCCATCCCGACGGCGCAGGCGATCGGCCGGCTCGGCAACTGGTTCAACCAGGAGCTCTACGGCCGGCCGACCTCGCTGCCGTGGGGCCTCCAGATCGACCCCGAGTTCCGCCCGGCGGAGTCGCTCACCTCGACGACGTTCCACCCGACGTTCCTCTACGAGCTGCTGTGGAACCTCGGCCTCGCCGGCTTCATCGTGTGGGCCAGCGGCAAGGTCGTCCTCAAGCGGGGCCGGTGGCTGGCGGTGTACGTGCTGGGCTACGGCCTGGGCCGCCTGTGGGTCGAGGCGCTGCGCGACGACTTCGCGAGCCGGATCCTGGGGCTCCGGGTCAACATCTGGACGGCGCTCCTCGCGATCGTGGGCGGCACGCTGTGGCTGTTCTGGCGGGGCGACCCGGTCGACCGCGAGGCGACCGAACGGCTGCGATCGGGGGACTCGATGGTCCAGATCGTCGGCGGTTGCGGAGTCAGGGGCCCGGTCGCACAGCGGGCGGCCGAGGAGGCCGCGGCGGCCGGCGCCGGCACGACGGCGGTCGCCACCGCGGTCGACGACGACGCCGAGCTCGACGAGGTCCAGGTCGACGAGGTCCAGGTCGACGAGGTCCAGGTCGACGAGGTCCAGGAGTCCGAGCTCGAGGTCGAGCCAGCGGTCGAGGAGACCTCGGTCGACGAGGTCGCGGCGCAGGACGTCGAGCCCGCCGGCGATCCGGCCGACCCGGCTGCACCCGGCCCCGACGACGCGGCCGACGACACCGCCCGCTGATCGGCGCGGTCAGCCCCAGGCGGCGCGCACGTCGTCGGAGAACGGCGGCCAGGCCGCGACGGCCCAGTCGCCGAACCCGCGGTCGGTGAGCACCACGCACGCGAGGTCGGCCTCGGGGTCGATCCAGAGGAACGTGCCGCTCCCGCCGAAGTGCCCGTAGGTGGTGGGCGGGGCCGTCGCGCCGGTCCAGTGCGGCGACTTGGTGCCCCGGAGCTCGGGGCCGAGGCCCCACCAGCAGGGCCGCTGCTGGCCCCAGCCGGGGAGCACGCCGTCGAGGTCCTCGAAGCAGGGCGCCAGCGCGTCCCGGACGGTGGTCGGGTGCAGGAGCGCCGGCGCCCGGGTCTCGGCGGCGAAGCGGAGGAGGCCGTCGACGTCGGACCAGAGGTCCGCGGCGGGGGAGCCCCTGAGCTCGGTCGAGCCCATCGCGAGCGGCTGCAGCACGCCCTCGGCCAGGTAGTCGGCGAACGGGATGCCGGTGGCGGCCTCGACGTGGTCGGCGAGGACCTCGTAGCCGGTGTTCGAGTAGATCCGGCGGGTCCCGGGCGGTGCCAGGACCGCCTGCGTGTCGAAGTCGTAGCCGCCGGCGTGGCACAGCAGGTGCCGCACGGTGGCGCCGGAGGGACCGGCAGGTGCGTCGAGGGCGGTGGCGCCCTCCTCGACCGCGAGGAGCGTGGCCCAGGCGGTGAGCAGCTTGGTGATCGACGCCACGCGGACGGGCCGCCGGGTGTCGCCGTGGGCCTCGACGGTGACGCCGGCCCGGGCGACCGCGGCGGCGGCGAAGGTGGCGCCCCAGCCGTCGATCGCCTCGAGGAGGCTCACACCCGGTCCCACACCATCGAGGTGGGGCCGTCCTCGCCGTCGGCCTCGAGCAGCTCGGCGGGGGAGCGCCGCTCGATGTGGCCGATCAGGCCCTGGTACACCGAGTAGCCCACGAGCTCCTGGAGCCGGGGCGAGAAGCGCGCCACGGTCGCCTGGGGCAGGCCGAGCTGCTGGTTCTCCTGCTGGCGCACCCAGCCGGCGCAGTAGTTCATCGCGATGCCGACCCGGTCCCGGTCGGTGGTGTTGGCCCCGCCGGCGTGCCAGAGGCTGCCGTTCCAGACGAGCACGTCGCCGGCCTGCATCACCGCCGGCTCGGTGGGGTGGTCACCGCCGTAGGTGGGCTTTCCCCAGAGGTGGCTGTCGCGGACGATCCGGGTGGCGCCGTTCTCGGGCGTGAAGTCCGTCAGCGCCCACATCGTGTTGCAGACGACCGGCGGGTGCGGCGGCGTCAGCGGGATCAGCTGGTCGTCCGCGTGCAGCGGCTGCGCGGTCTCGCCGGGGCGGATGCGGATGGACGAGAGGCTCGACACGAGGCAACCCCGGTCGAGCACGCCTTCCACCACGGGAAGGACGTCGGGATGGACCGGGACGGCCTCCCAGAGCGGGCCGTGGCGGAGCAGGTTGTAGGCCCGCAGCGTGCTCGTCCCCTCGAAGTCGTTCCCGGCCGGGCGGATGTCCTCCTCCCGCTCGATGCGGGCGAGGTCGTCCAGCAGCGCGGCGACGCCGTCGGCGTCGAGCACCCCGCGCAGGCAGGTCACCCCGTGCTCCTCGATCTCGCTGACGTGGTCCTGCACCGTCGTCACGTCGCCCCCCGATGTCGTCGTCATCGCCCGCACCGGCGGCCGTCGCCGGGGCGGCTTCGGTTCACCCGCTCGAACGCAGGTACGATGGCCACCATCATCACGGATACGAAGCAGACATGACGACGACCTTCGACAGCCTCGGCATCGACGAGGACATCACCCACGCACTCCGGGAACGGGGCATCACCACCGCCTTCCCCATCCAGGAGATGACCATCCCCGACATCCTGGCCGGGCGGGACGTCTGCGGGAAGGCCAAGACCGGCTCGGGCAAGACGCTCGCGTTCGGCCTGCCCCTCGTGCAGCTCCTGCCCAGGGCGGAGCCCGGCCGGCCCACCGGCCTGGCGCTGGTGCCGACCCGCGAGCTGGCGACGCAGGTGCGCGACGAGCTCGTCGCGGCCTCGCACGCCCGCGGCATCCGCATCGCGGCCATCTACGGCGGTGACCCGATCGAGAAGCAGATCAAGGCGCTGAAGGGCGGCGTCGAGTTCGCCGTGTGCACGCCCGGCCGGGCGATCGACCTCATCGAGCGCGGCGACCTCTCGGTCGCCGACGTCCGCCACGTGGTCATCGACGAGGCCGACCGCATGGCCGACATGGGCTTCCTGCCGCAGGTGGAGTGGATCCTGCGCAACGTCGAGGGCGACCACCAGACGCTGCTGTTCTCGGCCACGCTCGACGGCGTCGTCGACAGCCTCGTGCGCCGTTACCAGCACGACCCGACCCGGCACGAGGTCGCGTCCAAGGGCGTCAACGTCGAGCAGATGACCCACCGCTTCTTCCTGGTCCACGAGATGGACAAGGTGAAGGTGGCCGCGGCGATCATCCGGGGCGCCGAGCGGACGATGGTGTTCTCCGCGACCAAGCACGGCGCCGACCGCCTGGCTCGCAAGCTCGAGGACGAGGGCGTCGAGGCCGCGCCGATCCACGGCGACCTCCGCCAGAAGTTCCGCGAGCGGGCGCTGGCCGACTTCTCGTCGGGCAAGCTGCACGCCCTGGTGGCCACCGACGTGGCGGCCCGCGGCATCCACGTGGACGACGTCGACGTGGTGATCCACTACGACCCGCCGAACGACCACAAGACCTACGTGCACCGCTCCGGTCGGACGGCGCGCGCCGGGGAGTCCGGCGTCGTCGTGTCGCTCCTGCTCTACAACCAGGAGCTCGAGATCAAGCGGCTGCAGAAGCGCCTCGGCCTCGACGTGCCGGTCGTGGAGGTCTTCTCGAACGACCCCCGTCTGGCCGACGTGGCCGACTGGCCCGAGGCCTGACCCGCACCCGCGGCACCGACGTGTCGGGGCGGCCCCCGGGCTCCGCGGGGTCGGGCCACCCGACGGGCAGACTCGACGGCGTGGGAACCGCCACGCCGGCGCTCGACGGGGGCGCCTCGTCCCGATCGCCGATCGAGCGTCACGCGTCGTCGCAGCCCGCGACGCGCCGCCGGGCGCTCGGCTCGCACGCCACGCCCGCCCCGCTGGCCCGCACGCTCGTGGACGTGGCGCTCGCCCACCTTGGCCGGACGCCGCGCCTCGTCGTCGACCCGGCGTGCGGGGCCGGCTCGTTCCTCCTCGCGGCGGCCGATGCGCTGGTGGCGAGGGGCGTCCCGCCCGACGAGGTCGTGCGCGACCGGCTGGCGGGCTGCGACGTTGATCCACAGGCGATCGCCCACGGCCGCGACGCGCTGTGCCGGTGGGCCGAGGAGCACGGCGTGCGGGGACCCGCCACGCCTCGGCTCCTCGAGCACGACGCGCTGCTCGAGGAGACGCCGTTCACCGGCCGTGCCGACCTGGTCGTCGGCAACCCGCCGTTCCTCGCGCAGCGCACGGCCGACACGGCCCGTGACGGCGATCGGCGCGCCGCCCTCCGCGACCGGTTCGGCGACCTCGGCCCGTACGTGGACGACGCCGCCGCGTTCCTGCTGGTCGGGGTCGAGCAGCTGGCCCCCGGCGGCGTGTCGCTGATGATCCAGCCGCAGTCCGTGCTGTCGGCGCGCGACGCGACGGCGGTGCGATCGCAGTTGCTCGACCGGTGCGCCCTCGTGGCGCTGTGGGCAGACGACGCCCGCCACTTCGACGCGGACGTCGACGTGTGCGCCCCGGTCGTGCGTCGCGGCCCCGTCGACACGACCGAGGTCGAGCTGCGGTGGGGCGCCGAGGGGAGACCGGTCGGCTCGGTGGCGGTGCCGGGCGCGCCCAGCTGGGGGCCGCTGCTGGCCGCGGCGACGGGCGTGCCGGGCGCGGTCGACCCGCTCCCGGCGGGCGGTCGCACGATCGGAGACGTCGCGGAGGTGACCGCCGGGTTCCGCGACGAGTTCTACGCACTCGCGGCCGCGGCCCGGGTCGCCGGGGAGCCGGGCTGGGACGGGTCGTCGGCCCGCCTGGTGACGGTGGGCATGATCGACGCGTGTCGGCTCGACACCGCGACGCCGCGCCGGCTCGGGGGACGACGGGTCAGCGAGCCCCGCCTCGACCGCGCCGCGCTCGAGGCGACCGCGCCGAGGGTGGCGGCCTGGGTCGGGGCCCGGGCCGTGCCGAAGGTGCTGGTCGCCACCCAGACCAAGGTGCCGGAGGCGGTCGCCGACCCTGTGGGCGACCTCGTCCCGGTCACCCCGGTGGTGACCGTGGAGCCCGGTCCCTCCGCCGAGGTCGACGTGTGGCACCTCGCCGCCGCGCTCAGCGCGCCGACGGTCGCCGCGGCGGTGGCCGGCACCCACGCCGGCTCGGGCCTCTCGCTCGGGGCCGTGCGCCTGTCGGCCGCCTCGGTGCGGGCGCTGCCGCTGCCGATCGACGGCGCCGCGTGGTCGGAGGGCGCCGCGATCGCGCGCGACCTGCACCGTGAGCCCCCGGGGCCGGAGCGCACGAGGGCCCTGCGGCGCCTCGGGGCGGCGATGGTGCGCGCCCACGGCGCCGGAGAAGACCTCGCGCTCCTGGACTGGTGGTGCGAGCGCGCCGACCGCCTCGCCGGTCGGTCCGCCGACGAACGTGCTTGACCGCGACCGGTCGGACCGTGTTCTCTGGATGGATCATCAGGAGAGGCCCCGCGAGGGGTCCGGCAACCTGGGACGGACACCCAAGGTGCCATCCCGCCTCGGCGGGGATGTGGCCAGTCGGCTGAGTCGGCGGCAACCAAGTGTCCGAACGGCCCGCTCGCGCGGGCCCTCCCCGGTGCGGACCACGCGTGGTCGTCCACGACCCGACCCCGAACCGAACCTGCACCCGACCACGTGAACCCGCGCTCCGAGCACGACATCCCGGCCACCGGCGCCTGGCGACCCGGCGATCCCGTCGCGGACCGCCGCTTCTGCCGCGTCGCCGGTGCGGACGACGCCGATGCCGCCGGCAGCACCGCCCGGCCGTTCCGCCTGGAGGGCGGTGGCCTGCTGGCCGAGGTCGACGTCGCCTACGAGGCGTGGGGCGAGCTCGCTCCCGACGGGTCGAACGCCGTCCTCGTCTGCCACGCGCTCACGGGCGACGCCCACGTCGCCGGCCGCTCGGGCCCCGGCCAGCCGACCCCGGGGTGGTGGGACGCCCTCGTCGGGCCCGGCCGTGCGCTCGACACCGACCGCCTCTTCGTCGTGTGCAGCAACGTGCTCGGCGGCTGCCAGGGCACGACCGGGCCGTCGTCGATCGACCCGGAGACCGGCAAGCCGTACGGCTCGAACTTCCCCGTCGTGACCATCCGCGACATGGTCCGGGTGCAGGCGCTGCTCGCCGACCGGCTCGGCATCCGGCGCTGGCGTGCCGTGGTGGGCGGCTCGATGGGCGGGATGCAGGCGCTCGAGTGGGGCGCGATGTACCCCGAGCGCGTCGGGGCGCTCGTCGTCGCGTCGACCACGGCGTCCGCGTCGGCCCAGCAGATCGCGTGGAGCCACATCGGGCGCATGGCCGTGCAGTCCGACCCACGGTTCCGCGGCGGCGACTACTACGACGCCGACCCGGGCGAGGGGCCGCACCGCGGCCTGGCCGTGGCCCGCATGTGCGCCCAGGTCACCTACCGCAGCGACGAGGTGTTCACCGAGCGGTTCCACCGGTCGATGCTCGGCGGGCTCGACTTCACCCTCGACCCGCTCTTCGACGTCGAGGGGTACCTCGACTACCACGGCACGAAGCTGGCCCGCCGGTTCGACGCCAACAGCTACGTCCGGCTGAACCGGGCGATGGACCTCCACGACCTGGCCCGGGGCCGCGGCAGCACCGAGTCCGCGCTGGCCCGCATCACGGCGCCGACGCTGGTGGCATCCGTGCGGTCCGACGGCCTGTACCCGCCGATCCAGCAGCACGTCCTCGCCGACGGCCTCCGCTCCGTCGGCGGCGACGTCACCTGGGTCGACATCGACTCGCCGCACGGCCACGACGGCTTCCTGATCGAGACCCCCCAGCTCGCACCGCCCATCCGCACGTTCCTGGAGACGACATGACGGCGCCCGACGACAGCACCACCGGAGCCCAGGCCGAGGGCCCTGCCGACCCGGTGACCACCGACAACGCCCTGACCGACGACGCCACGCTCGTCGAGGACGCCGCGCTGGCGCCCGAGACCGTGGCGATCCGATCCGGCCGCACCCGGAACGGCACCGCGCTCGCCCCGACGATCGTCACGACGACCACGTTCGTGACGCCCTCGGTGGCCGACGGTCGGCGCATGGCCACCTCGACGACCGCCGACACCTTCTACAGCCGGTACGGCAACCCGACGGTCAACGACTTCGCCGAGGCCGTCGCCGAGCTCGAGGGCGCCGAGGCGGCCCGCGCCTTCTCCTCCGGGATGGGTGCGGTGACCGCGGTCGTCCTCGGCCTGTGCTCCTCCGGCGACCACATCGTCACCCAGCGCCAGCTCTACGCCGGCACGCAGCTGCTGTTCCAGGGCGCCTGCCCGCGCCTCGGCATCGACGTGACGTTCGTGGACGGGACCGACCCCGAGGCCTGGGCCGCGGCAGTGCGCCCCGGCAAGACGATGCTGCTGTTCGCCGAGACGCCGGCGAACCCGCGCCTCGACCTGGTCGACCTCGCCCGGCTGGGCGAGATCGCCGGGCCGATGAAGGTCGTCGACTCCACCTTCGGCACACCGCTCGGCCAGCGCCCGCTCGACCACGGCATCGACCTGTCGCTGCACTCGGCGACCAAGGCGATCGGCGGCCACAACGACGTGAGCCTCGGCGTGGTCTCCGGCAGCCGCGAGCTCCTCGACTGGATCTGGGGCTTCGCCGTGCTGCAGGGCGCCAACGCCTCGCCCTACGACGCGGCCGGCGGCCTGCGGGGCCTGCGGACCCTCGGCGTCCGGCTGCGGCACCAGACCGGGACCGCCCTGCGCCTGGGCAGCGTGCTCGAGGACCACCCGAAGGTGACCGGCGTGCGCCACCCGGGCCTGCCGTCGCACCCGCAGCACGAGCTCGCGGCGCGCCAGATGCGCCTGACCGGCGGGCTGCTGACGTTCGACCTGGTGGGCGGGCTCGAGGCCGGGTGCCGCTTCGTCGAGGCGACCCGGATCTGCCGGCTGGCGACGTCGCTCGGCGGTCCCGAGACGCTCGCCACGCACCCGGCGTCGACGACCCACGTCGGGCTCCTGCCCGACGAGCTCGCCGAGGCCGGCATCGGCCCGGGCACGATCCGGATGTCGATCGGCCTCGAGGACCCCGACGACGTGGTGGCCGACGTGCTCGCCGCGCTCGACGCGGTCGGCGAGCCCGGCGCGGGCTGACCCGGCCGCGGGGGACCTGCACCGCACCGTGCCGGAGCTGCTCGAGGTCGAGACCTACCGCCAGGCCGCGGAGGAGGTCGTGGGCCGGACGGTCGAGGCCGTGCGCGCGCCCGACGCGTGGTTCCTCAAGCGAGGTGCGACGCCCGAGGCGCTCGAGGCCGCCCTGCTCGGTGCGAGGGTGCGGGCGGCGACGCGGCGCGGCAAGCTCCTCATGCTCCCGATGAGCTCGGGCGCGGTGCTCGGGCTGCGGTTCGGGATGACCGGCCGCCTCGTGGTCGACGGCGACCTCGCGATCGACCGGCTCGAGTACTCCAGCGTCCGCGTCGAGCCGACGTGGGAGCGCTTCGGCATGGACCTGTCCGGCGGGGGATCGCTGGCGATCATCGACGCCCGCCGCCTCGGCGGCGTGGAGCTCGACCCCGACCTCGACCTCCTCGGACCCGAGGCGTCCACGGCCACGGTGGCGCAGCTGCGGACGGTGCTCGGCACGTCGACCGCACCGCTCAAGGCGGTGCTGCTCGACCAGCACCGCCTGGCCGGGCTCGGGAACCTCCTCGTCGACGAGACCCTGTGGCGCGTCGGGCTCGATCCCGGGCGACCGGCCGGTTCGCTGACCGCCGACGAGCAGCGCCGCCTCGCGGACGGCATCCGCCGGACGGTCCGCACCCTCGGCCGTCGGGGCGGGTCCCACACCGGCGACCTCCAGGCGGCGCGCACGAGGGGCGCGACCTGCCCGCGCTGCGGGGCGCCGCTCCTGCGCCGGACGGTGGGCGGCCGGACCACCTACTCGTGCCCGGTCGAGCAGCCGATCGGGTGACCGCGGGCCGCTCCCGGGTCGCCGTCGGCCCGTCCGGCGCCGGGTAGGGTGCGCGGCATGGTGCCCCGAGGTCCCTCCGCGCCGCTGCGGGCCGCATCGGCGGGGCTCCTGCTGGCCGCGATCGTGCTGGCCGGCGCGCTCTCCGGCGCCGGTGCCGGGCCGGCCGCCGCCGCACCGGGCCGGCCGGTCCAGGCGACCACGACCACCGCCCCCGTCGACCCGGCGGCCACGGCCCCGCCGGCGGGCGGCGAGCCCGCCACCAGCGAGCCCCCGGCCACGACGGTGCCGAGCACGACCACGCCCGCGCTCGAGGACCGCGTCACCGAGAGCGACCGCGCCACGACGCGCCTCAACTGGGTCGTGATCGCCCTGCTCGTGCTGGCCGTCGTGATCGCGGCCGCCACCGTGTTCTTCTGGATCCGGACCCGGCCGTCGCGTGCCGCCGCCTCCGAGGAGCGCGCCGATCGCCGGTCCCGCACGGGTGCCGTCGTCGTCGGCGCGGACGGCTCCGAGCAGCGCCTGGTCGACCCCGGTCCCGCCGCGTTCGCGGACGACGACGACCTCGACGCCGAGGACGACCCGTGGTCGGTCCGCCCCGCCCCGCAGCTCCCGCAGCGCGAGCCGGGTGCCGGCCCGCACCCCGGGAGCCCGCCCGCCTCGGGCGCCGTCGCGTCCGACGACGGGCCCGCCACGTGGTGGGCGTCGCAGGCGGGCGACGGCGACGCCCCCGACGACGAACGCTGAGCCCGGCCGCACGCCCCCGACCGGCTGCGGCGGGCCGTAGCCTGGGCCGCCATGGAGAACTTCGACCCGCAGGCCATGGTGGAGCGGTTCCGCGAGCGAGCCGCCTCGGTGCGCCGCCGTCAGATCCCGCCCGTCGAGGGCGAGGCCCGGCGGGAGTTCATCCGCCAGGCCGAGCAGGACTTCCGCGACTTCGCGATGCTCGGCGACGCCGCGGTGGCGCTCGAGGACGGCGTCCTGGTGCTCCGGGTCGACCTGCGGGGCGGCTCGGGCTCGTGAGGATCGCCCCGCCGACCGGGACCCTGCGGTGAGGAAGCCCGACGACCGGGCCCGGTTCGACGCGGCGATCGCCGCGATCGACGCCGCCAACGCCGACGACCCGAACACCCTCGTCGTCGGTGCGACGTCGGGGCCGAAGGAGCTCGTCCACGCCCGGATGATGACGGGCTGGCTCGAGGTGCTCGACCCCGACGCCGACGAGCTGCAGCACCTCGCGGCCCGGGGCCACCACCTGCGCCGGTGGACGTCGCCGCGGGACGCCTATCCCGAGGGTCGGGCCGGCTACCTGCGCTGGCGTGCGGCCGCGAAGCAGCGCCACGCCGACGAGCTCGGGGCGCTGCTCCGGGCCGAGGGCTACGACGACGCTGCGGTCGAGCGGGTCGCCTCGATCGTCCGGAAGGACGGCCTGGTGGCGTCGAAGGGCGCGGCCGACCCGGCGGTCCAGGTGCACGAGGACGCGCTGTGCCTGGTGTTCCTGCAGACGCAGCTCCTCGGCGTGGCGGACCAGCTTGGCGAGCCCGAGACGGTCGAGGTGCTCGTCAAGACCATGCGCAAGATGAGCCCCCGCGGGATCGCCGCCGCGGCCGAGCTCGACCTCGACGACCGGGGCCGGGAACTCCTCAGGGACGCGGTCGCAGCGACTGAGGCGTCAGCAGGCTGATCCCGTACGCTGTGGGGACGGGGCGGCGCCTGTCGTCCCCGCGCCCCGCGCGCCGCCACCCGTGGCGCCCGGAGCGCCCGAGTGGGGTCCCGGAGGAGCGGGTGACGCAGGTGTCCGACATCGGCCAGGACGAGGCGTGGGGATGGCCCTGCCCCTACTGCCGTGCCCTCAACCCGGTGGAGGCCGTGCGGTGCGCGAACTGCGGCTCGCACCTCCGCGACGCCGACACCGACGACCTGTTCACGACCGTCGCCGCCGACAACGCCGAGGTCGTCCCGCCCGAGGTCCCGTTCGCCCGCGACAACATGTGGACCACCGACGCGAACGCCGCGCAGGCGACGCCGATCGTCGACGACGCCGTCGGCGAGTCCGAGCTGCTCGACGAGCCCGCCGACGAGCCGGTCCCGCCGCCCTTCGACGACGTGTGGGACGAGCCGGCGTGGCCCAACGGGTCCGGTGCCTTCACGGCCGAGCCCGCGCCACGCCACGCAGATGTGATCGACGAGCCGCTGGCCCCGTCGGACGACCCCCGGATCCCGTTGGCCAACGGCAGCGGCGGGCCGCTGTTCTCGAGCCGCACGAACGGCGTCGTGGCCGACGCCGCGCGCACCGGTCCGCTGCCCGGCGCGCCGGGCCCGTCGTCCGGTTCTCCGTCGGCCCCGTTCGGCCCGCCGCCTGCGCCCGCTCCGCCGGCACCGCCCACCGAGGCGTCGGCCTGGCCCTCGCCCCCGAGCGCCCCGGTGCCGCCGGCGAGCGCACCCTCGACCCCACCGTCGACCGCCCCGCCGGTGCCCGACGCCCACGGCCTCGCCGCCGCGGTCGGGCGACTCCGGCCCGAGGCCGCCGAGGCCGCGGCCGTCCCGATCTCGGTGTGCGGCGCCCTGCTGCGGCGCGACGAGGTCGTGCTCGCGGCCGTGACGGGCCAGATGCTGGGCCACCCGGCCGTGGTCGTGCTGACGAACACCCGGGTCCTCGTCGTCAACGGGCGGCGCTGGCAGCCGATCGTCGACATCTTCGACCTGACGCCCGACCTGGTCGTCCGCGGGCGCCACGACCGTGACATCGCCTCGCTGACGTTCTCGGTCGGGACCCAGCTCTCGACGGTCGATGCCATCACGGAGGTCGCCCTGGCCGTCGAGCTGGCCGAGCGCATCCGCGGGGACTGACCGATCGCCCAACTTGTGGCGCGCGACGGCTCTGCTACCATCTGCCGTCCTCGCGGACGTAGCTCAGTTGGTAGAGCGCAACCTTGCCAAGGTTGAGGTCGCCGGTTCGAGGCCGGTCGTCCGCTCCAGATCGGGACCCCTGCAGTCGCAGGGGTCCCGTCGCGTTCCGGGCCGGCGCGCGTGCCCGCCCGCCTCCGCTCGGTCGTGCGGCCGGTCGGGCGCCCCCCAGGTGCGGAGCCCGACGGCGCTCGCACTAGGGTGGTGGGCCGCTGGCGACGTGGCCGAGTGGTGAGGCAGAGGCCTGCAAAGCCTTGTACAGGGGTTCGATTCCCCTCGTCGCCTCCGAGCGCCGCCCGGCGGTGGGGCCCTGCGCCCCCCGCCGGGTGGCCGCAGCACCCCCCTCGTGCACAGCCCTCCGGACGGTGTCGGTGCCGTCTGCGAGCATGGGCGCCGTGACCGACGCCGCCACCCACCCGCCGCCCGTGGAGCAGCCCGCGCCGCGTGCGCTGCCGCCGCTCGCCGCCGCCACGCTGGCCGAGCTCGCCGGTCCCGACGCCGAGCTGCGGCCCGACCAGGCCCAGGCCATCGCCGCGCTCGCCCTCGACCGGTCGCGGGTGCTGCTCGTGCAGGCCACGGGTTGGGGCAAGTCAGCCGTGTACTGGATCGCCACCCGACTGCTCCGGGAGGAGGGCGCCGGCCCCACGCTGGTCGTCTCGCCGCTGCTCGCCCTCATGCGCAACCAGGTCGGCGCCGCCGAGCGCGCCGGCATCCGGGCCGAGACCATCAACTCGGCCAACCTCGACGACTGGTCCGAGATCGAGGCCCGGATCGACGCCGACGAGGTCGACGTGCTGCTGATCTCGCCCGAACGGCTCAACAACCCGCGGTTCCGGCGCGAGGTGCTCGGCCCGCTGACCGCCCGGATCGGCCTGCTCGTCGTCGACGAGGCGCACTGCATCTCCGACTGGGGCCACGACTTCCGGCCCGACTACCGCCGGATCGCCGACGTGCTGGCATCGCTCCCGCCCGGTGTGCCGGTCCTCGCGGCCACCGCCACCGCCAACGACCGGGTCACCCACGACGTCGCCGAGCAGATCGGTGCCGAGGCCCACACCTTCCGGGGCTCGCTCGACCGCCCGTCGCTGCAGCTCGGCGTCGCGTCGTTCGCGACGGCGGGGGAGCGGCTCGCCTGGCTGGCCGGGTGGGTGCGGGCCCGCCGCGGTCCCGGCATCGTCTACTGCCTGACGGTGTCCGAGGTGGAGCGGACCGCCTCGTACCTGGCGTCGGCCGGGATCTCGGTGGCGGCGTACACCGGGGCCACCGACCCCGAGGCCCGGGCGGCGATCGAGGACGACCTGGACCACGGGCGACTCGCCTGCGTCGTCGCCACCTCGGCGCTCGGAATGGGCTACGACAACGCCCACCTGGGCTACGTCGTCCACGTCGGCTCGCCCTCGTCGCCCGTCTCCTACTACCAGCAGGTCGGCCGGGCGGGCCGGGGCACGGCGTCGGCCGAGGTCGTGCTGGTCCCCACACCGACCGACGGCGACGTCTGGGCGTACTTCGACGCCACGGCCATGCCGCCCAAGCACACCGTCGACGAGGTGCTCGGCGTCCTCGAGCGCTCGGGGCCCTGCACCGTCGCCGACCTCGAGGGGGCGGTGAACCTGCGACGCGGTCGGCTCGAGGTCCTGCTCAAGGTCCTCGACGTCGAGGGCGCGGTCGACCGCGACGGCACCCAGTGGTTCCGGACGGACCAGCCGTGGGAGTACGACCAGGAGCGCCACCACCGGCTCGCCGAGGCCCGCCGCGCCGAGCAGCGGGCCATGCGGGCGTACGCGTCGGGCTCGGGCTGCCGCCTGCGCTTCCTCCGGGAGGCGCTCGACGACCCCGGCGCCGCCGACTGCGGCCGGTGCGACAACTGCACCGGGGTGCGGGTCGACGCCACGGTCGACGCCGACCTGCAGGCCTCCGCGCAGCAGCACCTCCGCAGCGCGGTGGTGCGGATCGAGCCCCGCAAGCAGTGGCCCCGGGGCCTCGACGATCGCAAGGGTCGCATCGCCGCCGAGCTGCGGCCCGAGGAGGGCAGGGCGCTGGCGTTCGGCACCGACCCCGGCTGGGCCGAGGTCCTCGGTCCGCTGTTCCAGGCCCCCGACGCCGAGCCCGACGACGCCCTGCTCCGCGGCGTCGCCGCGGCCCTGAAGGCGTGGGACTGGGGGCGCCGACCGACGTGGGTGACCTGGGTCCCGAGCCGCACGCGGCCGCTGCTCGTCGGCGGCCTCGCCCGCCGGCTGTCCGAGGTCGGCAAGCTCGAGCTCGTCGAGGCCGTGCGCCGGTCGCGGGCCGACGCGCCGCCGCAGGAGCGCATGGAGAACTCGGTCAACCAGGCCGCGAACGTGCTCGGCGCCTTCGAGTTCGCCTCCGAGGTGCCGCCCGGCCCCGGGCTGGTCGTCGACGACTCGCTCCGGTCCGGGTGGACGATGACCGTCGTGGCCGAGGGCCTCCGCTCGGCCGGTGCCGGGCTGGTGCTGCCGTTCGTGCTCTGGCGTCGTCCCTGAGCGCCGCGAGTCGCAGCGGCCGGGTCCCTGAGCAGCGCCCCGGCCGGCGGCCGGGGCGGGCGGGAACCGGGCCCACCTCCTGGCAAGCTGGTGCGGTGAGCGATCCCTCCCTGCACCCGGTCGCGCCGACCGACGCCCCGCGCGGGCCGGCGGCGACGTGGGCGCCGCCCTCCGCGACCCCAGGTCGTCCCGCCGACGGCCGATCGGGTGCGGCGTGGCAGGCCGGAGCGCCCCTCGGCGGGGTGCAGCCCCGCCCCGCCACCGAGGAGGCGCCGTCGCAGCGCCGTGACCTCCTGCTGACCGCCATCCTCCTGGTCGCCGCGCTCGCCGCAGGCGCCACGAGCCTGCTGGCCTGGCGCGACGTCGGCGGCCTGACGGGCGGGACCGAGACCGGCTGGCGCGAGTTCGACGGCGGCCTCGGCCGCGGTTGGGTCGCGGTGCTCGGCGGCGTGCTGCTCGCCGTGGCCGGCGTCCTCGTGGCCGCCGAGCGCGGCCGGGCCGGGCGCATCCTCGCCGGCCTCACCGGCGTCGGCCTGATGGTGTTCTCGGTGCTGGAGTGGGGCCTCGGCCTGCGCAACGTCCGCACCGGGCCGGGTCCCGGGCTCTGGATGCTGTTCGTCGTCGGCATGCTCGTCGTCGTCGCCGTCGGGGTCCTGGCCCCCGACCCCGAGGCCCGCTCCGGCCCCGCCGGCACCTGACCGTGGGCACGCAGGACCGCTGTCGCGGTTCTGCTACCGTGTCCGCCTCGCGGGCGTATAGCTCAGACGGCTAGAGCGCTTCCCCGACACGGAAGAGGTCACAGGTTCAAGTCCTGTTACGCCCACCGCCGGAACCCCTGCCGAGTGCAGGGGTTCCTCCGCGTCCGGGCCCTGATCGCCGGCGGAGCTCCGTGCCCGAGCCGGCTCCGGGCTCAGCCCGACCGGTCGCCGGCCCGACGACCGCCCCTGGGCCTGAGGTCGTCGTCGGGGAGCGCGTCGAGGACCCGCCGGGCGATCGCCCCGAGCTGCAGCATGCCGTCGCGGCCGATCACGTCGACGAGGAGCGCCCGCAGCGCCACGACGTGGCCCGGCGCGGCCTCCTCGATCGCGGCGCGCCCCTCGTCGGTCAGGGCGACGATCGATCCCCGCCCGTCCTCCTCGCAGGCGCGCCGCTCGACCAGGCCGCGGCGCTCCATGCGCGTCAGCTGGTGCGAGAGGCGGCTCTGCTCCCAGCGCAGCGCCGTGCAGACCTCGACCGGGCGGACGGCGTCGCCGGGTGACTCCGAGAGGTGCACGAGGACCTGGTAGTCGGCGCCCGAGAGCCCGGAGCGCGCCTGGAGGTCGCGCTCCAGCCGGAGCGTGACCTCGTCGCGCATCTCCATGTAGGCGCGCCAGGCGGCCTGCTCCTCCGCGTCGAGCCAGGGCACGTCGTCCCGTGCCCCGGCCACCGGTCCGTCGTTCAACTGGAGCCTCCGAGCGTCGTGGCGGGGACCGTGCCCATCCGCCCTGCGTTGAAGTCGTCGATCGCCTCGAGCACCTGCTCCCGGGTGTTCATGAGGAACGGGCCGTAGTGCGCGATCGGCTCGCGGATCGGGAGCCCGCCGAGCAGCAGGACGTCGAGCTGCTGGGCGTCGCCGGGCTGCTGCTCGGCGGCGCCGACGCGGAGCGTGTCGCCGTCGCCCAGGACGGCCAGCTGGTGCGCGTCGAGCGGTCGGCGATCGGCGCCGACGTGACCCCGGCCGGTGAGGGCGTAGGCCATGGCGCTGAAGCGGCGGTCCCAGGGCACGTCGACCTCGGCGCCGGGGCTGAGCGTGACGTGGGCGTACGTGATCGGGGTGTGGGTCGACCCGGGGCCCTGGAAGCCGGCGAGGTCGCCGGCGATCAGGCGGATGAGCGCGCCGCCGTCGGAGGAGGTCAGCAGCTGCAGCTGGCCGGACCCGATCGCCTGGTAGCGGGGCGGGGTGAACTTGAGGGCGGCCGGGAGGTTGACCCACAGCTGGACGCCGTGCGACACGCCGCCGTTGCGGAAGAAGGTCTCGGTGGGCACCTCGTCGTGCAGGATGCCGGCGCCGGCGGTCATCCACTGGGTGTCGCCCTCGCCGATGACCCCGCCGCCGCCGTTCGAGTCGTGGTGGGCGATCTCGCCGTCGAGGACGTACGTGACGGTCTCGAAGCCGCGGTGGGGGTGCCACGGCGCACCGACCGGCTCGTTTGGCGCGTAGGCGACCGGGCCGAGCTGGTCGAGCAGGAAGAAGGGGTCGGCCAGGTGCGGGTCGATCCCGCCGGGGAACGGGCGCCAGACCTCGAAGCCGGCGCCCTCGATCGCGTGGTGGGCGTCGACCAGGCGGCTGACGGGGCGCGGTGCCGCGTCCGCAGCAGCCTGGGGCAGGCGGGGCAGGACCAGGGTGTCGTCGACGGTGATGGCGGGCATCTCGACCTCCGAGAACTAGTTGACGTGTCATACAACCACGGAGGCGATGCGGTTGTTCCCGCTCACCCCTGGTCGTCGACCTCCTCGTTCTCGTAGGCGACGAAGTCGCGGCACGGCTGGCCTCGGAGACCCGGGCACGGCGGCAGCGCGGCCGGGTACGGCGTCCCGCGCAGCAGGTCGGGCGACAGGGGGAGGACGAGCTTCGACGGGTGCTCGGCGGAGTGGCCGACGTCGATCCTCGTGTCGTCGGGCTGCTGGTCGATGATGTAGCTCCAGCGCGGGCGGTCGCCGCCGGGCGTGTGGACCGACAGGCGGATCCTCGACCCGGCCCGCACGATGTGGGCGAAGGGGAACACCTCGACTCGGGCCTCGGCCCACTCGTTGCGCTCGAGCGGCTCGGCGTCGGACTCGAGCTGGGAGTGGAGGGGGAGCAGATCGGTCGATCCCTCGGCGACCTTCCGGTTGGCGGCGCGCAGCACCCCGGACTGGATGAACGTCTCCTTGCCGTCGGGGCGGACCTCCGACAGCGTGACGCCCACGTCGGCGCCCGTGGCGTTCGTGCGGATCCAGAGATCCGCGCTCGCGCTGCCGGCGAAGACCTGGTCCTCGCCGAACGGCTCGGACACGAACACCGCGGCGGACCCGTCGGGTTCCTGCTGCCAGTCGTACTCGGGGAGCGCGTGGAAGATGTCGCCGGTCGAGCCGCTGAACGTGGTGCGCTCCGCCAGCTCCGGGTCCACGGCGAACCGCGACGCGCCGTCACCGTCCTCCTCGTCCTCGGGCGGGTCGGACGTCAGCGTGCCGTCGGGGCCGAGGTAGAAGGGCTCGGCCTCCGTGCCGGGCGGCGGCCACTGCGTCGTGCGGACCTGCACCGTCGGCACCGGCGCGCCGGGCTGGTCGGGGTCGCCCGCCCCGCTCTCGAGCAGCACGTTGATGGGCGGCTCTGCCTCGTACTCGGCCCGGGCCGCCGCGGGCGAGGGCGCGTCGAGGAACCGCTCGTCGGGCAGGCTCACGTCGGCGGCGAAGATCTGCTGCATGATCAGCGGCGCGAAGACCTGGACCGATCCCGGGATGGGCGTGATCTCGTCGGCCACGTAGAGGTCGAGGAACGTCTTCCACTCGGTCAGGTTCACCGGGGCGTAGCCGTCGGCGTGGGCACCGTTCATCGCGGTGAAGTGCGTGACCGGGGCGTTGGTGAACTTGTCGAACAGCAGCGGGAAGCGGCCGCCGGTCTGCTCGTCCTGGAACGACCCGGTCAGGAACACCGGCACGTCGATCTGGTCCGCGAACAGCGACGCGTTGAGCGGATCGGCGAGCTCGGGCGGGTAGTACCGGTGCTCCTGCGCCTTGGCCGAGGCATCGACGTTCTGGCCCCGGAAGCGCTGGTTCTCCTCACAGGTCTGGTCGCCGGCGTCGACCTGCGCCTGCTCCCAGCCCTGGCCGAACGGCTCCGCCTTCTCGCCCACCTCCTCGGCCCACGACAGCGCGAAGCCGGCGTTGAAGATGCCCCCCGGCGCCAACGTGCCGCGGACGGTGTCGTCGATGACCGACAGCGGCGTGATCGCCGCGAGCGACGGCGGCTGCATCGACGCCACGTAGAGCTGGGCGATGCCCGGGTACGAGAGGCCGACCATGCCGACCCGGTGGCCCTTGACCCAGGGCTGGGCGGCGACGGTCTCGATGACGTCGTAGCCGTCGGTCAGCTGCAGGGTCTCGAAGAAGTCGTAGGCGCCGCCGGAGCAGCCGGTGCCCCGCACGTTCACCGCCACGACCGCGTAGCCCATCGCCAGGGCGAGCAGCGACGACGGCTGCGCCGGCGCGTTGCAGGCGAACGGCACGACGCCGCACAGGGCGGACGGGTCGTCGCCGACGATCGGGCGGAGCGCCTCGGCGTTCTCCTCGAGCAGGTTGCTGCCCGGCCGGGACGGGTCGTACCCCGAGTACTCGACGACGGTCGGGTACGGACCGTCCTCCGCGGGACCGGGCAGGTACACCGAGGCCGACAGCGTCGTCCCGTCACGGGTCGTGATGTAGGTGAAGCCGGGGTCGAGCTGCTGGGAGTCGTAGAAGTCCTGCTCGGGGAGCGAGGAGTCGACGCTGTCGACGTGGACCGCGTCCGACGCGACGACCGGCGCACCGGCGGTCGCGACGCGGTAGTCGTCGCCCGGTTCGACGAGGCGGAAGATGAGCGACCCCTGGTCGTCGGCGTCGGCGACGTCGACGGTCGTGCCGTCGGCGTCGTGGAGCGCCAGCTCCTGCCCCGGCTCGGCGCCGGTGACGTGGACCTGCTCGACGCTGCCGGCCGTCGAGAAGTCGGCGGGCGGCGCGTCGGACGGCAGGTCGGCGACGGCCCGTGCCGCCGCCGGGGTGCCCTTCGGGTCTTCGGTGCACGCACCCGCGACCAGCACGACCGCCACGATCGCGGCGAGCAGACGCCACCGACCCCGGATCCCCCGAACCGCCATCGAACTCCCCCTCACCCGCCGGGCCTCCCCGGCGGACCTGCATCATGGCACTCCGGGGCGCGACCCGGACGCGTCCCCGGTCGGCCGCTCGCGAGCGGGTCGTGCGGTCCTACATTGACCGCCCATGAACGCTCCGGTGCCCGGCGTCCACCCCGACGACCCGTCCTTCGTCTACGACGAGTTCGCCTACTTCGGCGAGAACTGCGCCGAGTTCGGCCTGGCCGATCCCGACGACGTGGTGGTGGCGCGCGTCGCCCACGCGCTGCCCGACGGTCGCGAGATCTCGGCGCTGCGGTGGGGGACCGGCGACCCCCGGGTGGTGCTCGTCCACGGCGGTGCGCAGAACGCCCACACGTGGGACACGGTGGCCCTCGCCCTGCGCCCGACCCCGGTGCTGGCCGTCGACCTGCCCGGACACGGCCGGTCGAGCTGGCGTGAGGACCGCCACTACGACCCGACCGCGAACGCCGAGGACCTCGCCGCCGCCATCGAGGCGCTGGCGCCCCGGGCGGAGGTGGTCGTGGGGATGTCGCTCGGCGGGCTGACCGCGATCGCGCTGACCCGCGTGTCGGACCTCGTGCGGCGCCTGGTGCTCGTCGACATCACCCCTGGCGTGAACGCCGAGAAGGCGAAGGCCGTCCACGACTTCATCGCCGGGCCGCAGACCTTCGCCGGCTTCGGCGAGATCTTCGACCGCACCGTCGAGTTCAACCCCACCCGCACGCCGGAGTCCCTGCGGCGGGGGATCCTCCACAACGCCCATCGCACCGAGGACGGGTCGTGGGAGTGGAACTACGACCGCCGTCCGCTGGCCTGGGGCGCCGAGGAGCCGTCTGACGCAGCGGAGGTGATCGAGCTGCCCGGCCCTGCGCTGTGGGCGGACCTGGAGGCGACGTCGATGCCGCTGCTGCTGGCCCGGGGCTCGCTCAGCCCCGTCGTGGACGACGACGACGTGGCCGAGCTCCTGCGCCTGCGCCCCGACGCCCGGGTCGTCGTCGTCGACGGCGCCGGCCACAGCATCCAGGGCGACCGGCCGCTCGAGCTGGCCGAGCTCATCCGCGCCGAGCTCGACCCCGCACCCGCTCTGTGATGCTGAACACGTCGAAAGCGGCGTATCTGGCATCACAGAACGGGTGGGGGGAGCGGTCGAGCGGGGGCGATGCCCTCAGGTCGCCGCCGCGGCGAGCGGCGCCGCGACCGGGCTGACCTCGACCGGGATCGCGTTCAGCGCGCAGTTGCCGCTGAGCGGGTCGAGCACCGACCCGTCGGTCAGCACGTTCGAGTTCACGCCGGCGTGGCGACCGGCGACGCGCATGCGGGTGCCGGGGTCGTCGTGGCCCCAGCCGTGCGGGAGGCTGACCACGCCCGGCCGGATGTCCTCGGTGACCTCGACGGTGGCCTCGACCTGGCCGACCCGGGAGCGGACGGTGGCCGGCTCGCCGTCGGCGAGTTCGAGCCGGGCGGCGTCCTCGGGGTGCACGAGGAGGGTGCAGCGCGGCCGTCCCTTCACCAGGACCTCGATGTTGTGCATCCAGGAGTTGTTCGAGCGGAGGTGGCGGCGTCCGACGAGCACCAGGTCGTCGACGGGTTCGTCGAGCGTGGCGGCCAGCCGGCCGAGGTCCTCGGCGACGCCCTCGGGCACCACCTCGACCTTGCCCGACGGCGTCCGGAGGATCTCCCGCAGGCGCGGTTCGAGCGGGCCGAGGTCGACGCCGTGCGGCGCGTCGAGGAGGCGCTGCAGCGTCAGCCCGTCGGGATCTGCGCCGAACCCGTCGCCGTAGGGGCCGACCCGCACCATGAGGTCGACCATCCGCTCGGGCGGCGGCAGGTGCTCGACGGCGGCCATCAGCTCCTCGGGGTCCCGGCCGTGGACCGGACCGCCCTCGAGCTGCACCGCGGCGTCGACGAGCGACCGGGCGATCAGCCCGTGGACGATCTCGGGATCGGCGTCGGGGCCCTGGCCCGACGCGATCAGCGCCAGCCGGGCGAGGACGTCGTGCTCGGCGGGGCCCTCGGCGGCGAAGACGGGCGGCGAGAAGTTGGCGACGTTGCGGACCGACAGGCCGTAGAACGCGAGGTCGAAGTGGGACTTCTCGAGCGACGACGGCACCGGCAGGACGACGTCCGCGTGGCGGGTCGTCTCGTTCAGGTAGATGTCGACCGACACCATCAGCTCGAGGTCGTCGAGCGCCCGCTCGACGGCGGCCGAGTCCGGCGACGAGCGGGCCGGGTTGCCGGCGATCGTGAACAGCGCCCGGATCCGGCCCTCGCCCGGCGTGGTGATCTCCTCGGGCAGCACGGCGATCGGGAGCTCGCCCTTCACCTCCGGTCGGCCCGACACGCGTGACGCCCACCGTCCCGTCCGGAACCCGCGACCGACCGTGGTTGCACCGGGGACGGCCGGCCGGCCGTGGCACGGCGTGGCCCACATGAGGCCGCCGGGCCGGTCGAGGTTGCCGGTGACCAGCGTGAGGACGTCGCCGGCCCACGAGCCGATCGTGCCGAACCGCACGGTGTGCACGCCGATGCGCGTGTAGACCGCGGCCGTGCGGGCCCCGGCCAGCTCGTCGGCGATGCGGCGGGTCGTATCGGCGTCGATCCCGCAGCGCTCGGCGACCGCGTCGGCGGTGAACGGGGCGACCAGGGTCCGGACCGCATCCATCCCCTCGACGAGCTCGGCGCAGGACCCGAGGTCCACGCCGTGGCGCTCGATGACCTCGTGCAGCAGGGCGCACAGCCACAGGGCGTCGGTGCCCGGGCGGATGGCCACGTGCTCGTCGGCGGACTGCGCGCTGCGGCTCCGGCGAGGGTCGACCACGACGACCCGGCCGCCCCGCTCGGAG